>CAZLWS010000088.1:0-12864 GCA_964563205.1 uncultured Propionibacteriaceae bacterium
TCGCCGACCGGAAGTTCGGTGAGGACTTTGGGCATGGCCGCGATCCTATCGGCTCGGTGAATGCGGCTCCGACCACGGCCACTCTTGGCCAACCGCCACCTGACGCAGCACTTGGTCGGCTTCTCGTTCAGGAAGCCGACCAAGTGATACGTCCGGGAGACCCGGCCCGGGCAGATCCCCGCCTGCGCGGGGATGACGGAGACGGATTGACGGAGACGCCGCCGCGACCCGCCTGGTCAGGGACGCGGGGCGGACTCCGTCTCCATGGCGAGCTCGCGGTCGCGGGCGTCGCGGTTGATGGCGGAGATGACGGCCTTCAGGGAGGCGTTCACGATGGACGAGTTGAGCCCGACTCCCCACAGGACGCGGGTGTCGTCGCCCTCGCCGAGCTCGGTCTCCACGTAGGCGGCGGCCATGGCGTCGCCGCCGGCGGAGAGAGCGTGCTCGGTGTAGTCCAGCACCCGGACGTGGTGGCCCAGGATGCCCAGGGCGTCCACGAAGGCCGAGACCGGGCCGTTGCCCTCGCCGGTGATCTCGCGCTCGGCCCCGCGTTCCTTCACAGTGGCCGTCACGACGTAGCCGTCGCCGTTGGACACCGACCGCACCGTCACCAGCTCCAGCGGCTCGGACGGCATCAGGTACTCGGTCTCGAAGACCTGCCAGAGCTGGGACGGCGACACCTCGCCGCCTTCGCTGTCGGTGTGCTGCTGCACCACCCGGCTGAACTCGATCTGCAGCCGGCGCGGCAGATCCATCTTGTGCTCGGACTTCATGATGTACGCCATGCCGCCCTTGCCGGACTGACTGTTCACCCGGATCACGGCCTCGTAGGTGCGTCCGACGTCGAACGGATCGATCGGCAGGTAGGGAGCCTCCCAGGCCACCTCGTGGATGGTCTGTCCCTGGGCGGCGGCCTGCTTCTCCAGCGCTTCCAGCCCCTTCTTGATGGCGTCCTGGTGGGAGCCGGAGAAGGCGGTGTAAACCAGGTCCCCCGCGTATGGGTGGCGCGGGTGGACCGGCAGGTTCGTGCAGTACTCGACAGTGCGACGGATCTCGTCGATGTCGGAGAAGTCGATCTTGGGGTCGATGCCCTGGGTGAACAGGTTCAGGCCCAGGGTCACCAGGCAGACGTTGCCGGTCCGCTCGCCGTGGCCGAAGAGGCAGCCCTCGACGCGATCGGCCCCGGCCATGATGCCGAGTTCGGTCGCGGCGACGGCCGTCCCCCGGTCGTTGTGCGGGTGCAGCGAGATCGCCACATGCGGACGGTTCTTCACGTGCCGTCCGAAGTACTCGATCTGATCGGCGTAGGTGTTGGGCGTCGAGCGCTCGACGGTGGCCGGCAGGTTCAGGATGATCTCCCGCCCCTCGCCGGGCTGCCACACGTCCATCACCCGATTGCAGACCTCGATGGCGAAGTCGGTCGGGGTCTGGGTGAAGATCTCCGGGCTGTACTCGTAGCCGAACTCGACGTCGGTCAAGTACCGCTCGGCGTGCTTCATCACCAGCTCAGTGCCTCGGGTGGCCAGCCCGATGCACTGAGCCTCATCGATGCCGAATACCACTCGCCTGAACAGTTCCGCGGTCGCGTTGTACAGGTGGATGGTCGCCCGCTTCGCCCCGATCAGGGACTGGGCGGTGCGTTCGATCAGGTCCTCACGGGCTTGGGTCAGGACGCTGATGGTCACATCGTCGGGGATGGCGCCTGTGGTGATCAGGCTGCGCACGAAATCGAAGTCGGTCTGGGAGGCGGACGGGAAGCCGATCTCGATCTCCTTGTAGCCCATCCGGACCAGCAGGTCGAACATCTTCCGCTTCCGCGAGGGCGTCATCGGGTCGATGAGCGCCTGGTTCCCGTCCCGCAGGTCGGTGCTGAGCCAGCGCGGCGCCTGGGTGATCTTCTTGGCAGGCCAGGTGCGGTCCGGCAGATCGACGGGCACGAACGCGGTGTAGCGATCGAACGGCATCGGGCTGGGCTGCTGCACCGGCACAGGCTGCGGACGTGTCGGGAATTGGGTGGTCATGGGTTCCTCGCTGGGTGCGGTTGGATGCCAGGCGCGTGACGAACTCCGCAGCGAGGGGGCCTGATCGAGTTAGGCCTCGCTGCGGCGGCAAAGGAGAATCGTCGCCCACGACATGTCGCACATCATGCCACTCGAAACCCGTTCGCGAAACCCACCACGCCAAATGAGACGAATGGTGGGACGGCCCCAGCCGCTTCACTCGAAGATTGCCGCCCGAACACGGTAGGCAATCTTCGAGCCAAGACAGCTGCGCACTCCGGCCGCTCGGGACAAGGATGGGACGCGGGCACTAGGCTGCTCAAGTGAGCGATGACGGAGGGCGAGCCATCGCTCGTCGGCGAGAGATGATCGAGGTCAGCCGGGCGTACTACCTGGACGACAAGTCCAAGAGCGAGATCTCGGCCCAACTCGGGATCTCGCGGTTCAAGGTGGCCCGGCTGCTGGACGAGGCCCGAGCTTCCGGGGTGGTGACGATCTCGGTCAACGACGACGGCGTCGGGCCCGACATGGCCGAGCAGCTGAAGGAGCACCTCGGCATCCGGCACGCCATCGTGATCGAGACCCACGGCGACGCCACCCAGGCACGCGCACAGGTCGGCCGAGCCACGGGCGCCTACCTGCAGGACACCCTCACCAAGGGCGAGTTGCTGGGTCTGGCCTGGGGGCGGACGCTGACCGCCATGACCGACGACCTCGACCGGCTGCCGGCTGTCGACTCCGTCCAGCTGAACGGCGTGCTCGGCTACGACCTGCCGAACCCGGTGAGCGAGATCGTCCGCACCGTCGCCATGATCACCGGACGCCCGGCGCGCGCGATCTTCGCGCCGTACTACATCGACGACGCCCGCACCGCCGCCGCGCTGCGGCGCCAGCCCGAGGTCGCCGCCGTGCTCGCCGCCTTCGACCGGGTGACCACCGCCGTCGCCTCGGTCGGCTCGCTCACGCCGCGGGTCACCCGGGTGCTCGACAGCCTGCCCGCCCACGTCCAGGAGCTGCTGCTCAACTCGGGAGCCCAGGCCGAGTTCTGCGGCATCCCGTTCGACGAGTCCGGCCAGGTGATCGACCCCCGCTTCCTGCGCCACTGCCTGTCGATCAGCGTCGACCAGCTCCGCAAGGTGAACCGGGTGATCGCCAGCGCAGCGGGCAGCGAGAAGGCCCGGGCGATGATGTCGGTCTGCCGCTCCGGCATCATCAACGAGGTGATCGTGGACGCGGATCTGGCTCAGGCCATCCTCCGCATCCCTCGGGAGCCCCGGAAGAAGGCGGACGTTGCGCTCAATTGAGCGCGTGGCGAAGCGAGCCATTGAACAATCGATCACCCGATGGGACGCTGACAGCACCCCACCGGCCATGACGGCCGCGCGCAACGGAGGTGCCTGTGACAGTCGTGGTCGCCGGAGTCGACAGCTCAACCCAGTCGTGCAAGGTGCAGCTCTACGACCTTTCCACCGCCAAGGTCTTGGCCAGCGGGTCGGCGCCGCACCCGCCGGTGACCCCGCCGCGCAGCGAACAGGACCCTCGCGCCTGGTGGCAGGCGCTCGCCGCAGCCTTCCGGCAGACGCTCGCCGCCGCGCCGCCGGGCACTGAGGTCGCCGCCATCTCAGTCGCCGGCCAATGCCACGGGCTCGTCCCGCTGGACGCCGCCGGCGAGGTGATCCGGCCGGCCAAGCTGTGGAACGACACCACGACCACCCCGGAACTGCAGCGGCTGCGCGAGCAGATCGGCGACGCCGCCTTCATCGACCGCGCGGGATCGCTGCCCACCGCCGCCTTCACCATCAGCAAGGTCGCCTGGCTGGCGCGTCACGAGCCGGAGAACTTCGCCCGGCTCGCGACCATGCTGCTCCCCCACGACTACGCCACCTACCGGCTCACCGGCGCCTTCGCCACCGACCGCTCGGAGGCCTCGGGGACGGCCTACTTCGACGCCGCGGCCAATCAGTACCTGACCGACTTCCTCGACGTCATCGACCCCGGGCGCGACTGGGAGGCCATGGTGCCGCGGGTGCTGGGGCCCCAGGACGTCGCCGGCGAACTGCGGCCGCAGGCGGCGGCCGAACTGGGACTGCCGGCCGGCATCCCGGTCGGCGCCGGCGCGGGCGACCAGCACGCTTCGGCAGTCGGCCTGGGCATCCAGACCGGCGACCTGACCATCTCGCTGGGCACCTCCGGGGTGATCTTCACCCTCACCCCCGACCCGGTGCGCGACCGCTCCGGCCTGATCAACGGCGTCGCCGCGGTCACTGAAGGCTTCCTGCCGCTGGCCTGCACCCTGAACGCCGCCAAGGTCACCGACACCTTCGCCCGCCTGCTCGGCGTCGACCACGCCGAGCTCACCCGGCTGGCGCTGGACGCCGTCGACCCGGAAGGCCCCGTCCTGGTCGCCTATCTGGACGGGGAGCGAACCCCGAACCGTCCGGACGCCCGTGGGCTCGTGGTCGACCTGACCACCGAGGCCACCCGGGAACAGCTGGCGCGGGCGGCCTACGAGGGCGTGGTGTTCGGCCTCTCCTACGGCGTCCAGCGGCTGGACGAGTGCGGGGTGGCCACCTCGGGCGACGCCTTCGCCGTCGGCGGGGGCGCCCGCTCGAAGGCGTACACCCAGTTCCTCGCCGACAGCCTGCAGCGTCCGATCCGGGTCGCGGACGTCGACGAAGGCACTGCCCGCGGCGCCGCGATCCAGGCCGCCGCCATCGCCACCGGCCGCACCGTGGCCGAGGTGATGGCCGACTGGCGTCCGGCCAACACGGTGGTGGCCGAGCCGCGCGAGTTCCCAGCCGAACGCTGGGAGCGCTACCGGTCGGCGGCGGCGGTCACCGCCCTCGACCGGGCCGCCGACGGGGCATGAACTCCGTCGAGATCGCAGCCTGGGCGGGCGACCACCCGAGCGGCGCCCTCGCCGCCAGCCTGTACGCGCTGCCGGACGAACGGCGGCTGGAGGGGGCCCACGCCGCCCGGGCCGCGGGCTGCTGGCTGCACGCCGACCTGATCCTGCGGCCCAGCCGCAGCGAGCCCGGGCGGCTGCGCAATGTCGGAGTCGCCGCCGAACAGGTGCGGGCCGTGGCGGCCGCGCTGCCCGGAGCCCCGATCGACCTCCACCTGATCCTGCTGCAGGACCCGCCCCCCGAAGTGTGGCAGCCGCAGGTCACCGCCCTGGTGGCCGACCTGCTGGAGGCCGGCCCGACCCGGATCTCCACCTCGCCGCGGCTGCTCGCACACCTCGACGAGGCGCTGCCCGCCCTGGCCGGCCTGCAGCGCTGGCACGAGCTCTGGCCGGGCCTGGCGCCCACCCCGGCCGTCGACGGCCACCTGCTCATGCTGATCGAGCCGGGCACCAAGCAGGCGGCCGACCCAGGGCGGATCGCCGCGATCGACCGGCTCGCGGCCGGCGGCCCGGTGGGCGTGGACGGCGGCGTCACCCGCGAGGTAGCCGCCCAGGCCGTCGCCGGCGGCGCGGGCTACGTGGTGGTCGGACGGGCACTGTTCCAGCGGCACAAGCCCGCCTGAGCGACATGCTCATTTGAGCAATTTTCGCAACTTGCCCACCACTTCATACAACATTTGTTGCATCATGATGAACGGCAGTTCGAAGTAGCACAACCCTCGACGCGGAGGAGCCACATGAAGCGGAAGCGGCAGTTGCCGGAAGAAATGGGCATCCTCGGGGTGCTCGTGCTGGTCGCCCTGGTGATGTCACTGCTCTCGCCGGAGTTCATGACCCTGGGCAACATCCAGGTCCTGATGCTCAACGGAACGGTGGTGGCCTTCCTCGCCCTCGGCCAGACCTTCGTGCTGCTGACCGGCGGCATCGACCTGTCGGTCGGCTCGAACATCGCGCTCACCGGAATGTTCGCCGCGCTCGCGATGCAGGCCGGCGCACCCTGGTGGCTGGCAGCCCTGGTGGCGCTGGTGGCCGGGCTCGGCGTCGGCCTGGTCAACGGCGCGATCATCCACTACGTGAAGCTGCCGCCGTTCATCGTCACCTTCTCGACCTTCGGCATCTCGGCCGCGATCCCGCAGATCCTCACCGGCGCCCGCTCGGTCACCGTGGTGGACCCGATGTTCGCCTTCTTCGGACGCGGCTCGCTGTGGGGCATTCCGATCCCGGTGCTGATGCTGGCCATCGCGGCGGCGATCTTCATCGTGATCCTCAAGCAGACCCCCTCCGGGGTCCACATCTACGCGGTCGGCGGCAACGCGGACGCCAGCCGCCTGGCCGGCGTCAACATCGGCCGCAAGATCCTCACCGTCTACGCCATCTCCGGCATCTGCGCCGGGATGGGCGGCATCATCACGACCAGCCGGCTGATGGTGGGCTACCCGACCGCCGGCTCCGGCAACGAGCAGTTCTACAGCATCGCCTCGGCGGTGGTCGGCGGAGTCAGCCTCTTCGGCGGCGTCGGCACCATCGTCGGCGCCCTGCTCGGCGCGATCCTGATCGCCACCGTCTCCAACGGCATGAACGTGGTCGGCGTCGACAGCTTCTGGCAGCCCCTGGTCATCGGCGTCATCATCCTGGTCGGCGTCAGCATGGACGCGCTGCGCCGCCAGGTGAGCCTCGGCGAAGCGGTGCGCCGGATCCTCTCTGGCGGGAGGAGCGCCACACCCGAACCGGCTCCAGCGGCTGCCGGCAGTCCCCCGTCCACCTCGTCCTGACCTCGTCCAACCCACCGTTTTCGTTCCCATCAACGAAGGAGTAACCCGATGTTCCGTAAGAATCTGGCGGCCGTCGCCGGCTCCATGACCGCGCTGGCGCTGCTGCTGGCCGGCTGTGGCGGCCTCGACACCGGTGTCGCCTCATCGCCCACCGCCGCGCCCACGGGCGGCGGTGAACTGCCCGCCGCCTGTTCCGAGCCCGAGCCCTTCCTGGCCGTGGCGCTGCCCAACCTGACCAACCCCTACTACGTCGCCATGAAGCAGGGCTTCGAGGAGGAGGGCAAGTCGGCCGGCTTCAAGGTCGAGGTCCAGGTCGCCGGCGACGACGACGCCAACCAGCTCGCCCAGGTGCAGGCCATGCTGCAGAAGAAGCCCTGCGTGCTCGCCCTCAACGCGGTGAAGTCGGAGCCGGCCGCCGCCATCGTCAAGGCCGCCAACGACGCCGGCGTCCCGGTCTTCACCGTCAACGTCATCGTCGACGAGGCCGCCCTGGCGGCGCAGAACGCGACGATCATGCAGTACCTCGGCGCCGACAACAAGGCCGGCGGCACCCAGACCGCCGAGCAGGTGCTGAAGGATCTCGGCGCCGACGCGAAGCTCAACATCGGCTTCGTCACCGAGCCGGACGAGCGTCCCGTCGTGATCCGCGACGAGGGCTTCACCGAAGCCATCAAGGCCAACCCGAACGCCACGATCGTCGCCCAGGTGGACGGCAACGTGAAGCCGGACGACTCGCTGAAGGCGGCCTCCGAGATGCTGCAGGGCCACCCCGACATCAACGTGATCTTCGCCTCCACCGGCCCGGCCACCTACGGCGCGCTGCAGGCCATCGCCGGCAAGGACGTCAAGGTGTACGGCTTCTGCGCCAGCGAGGAGCCGCTGACCGCGAGCTACCCGGCCTGCGTCGCCCAGGAGCCGGAGGACTACGGCCGTCGCGTCGTCCAGGAGATCGTCAACTGGAAGGGCGGCGGAACGGTCGAGGCCGAGATCCTGCGTCCGCTGAAGCTGTTCATCCAGCCCGAGGTCCCCGGCCCCGGCTTCGTCGGCTGAGCCATCGGCCGTCGCGAGTGAGAGGGGAAGAGTGACCATGACGGCTCAGACACTGCGCGCAGTGGGCATTCGCAAGCTCTTCGCCGGCGTGCCGGCGCTGGACGGGGTCGACCTGGCCCTGACCAGCGGCCGGATCGTCGGACTGGTCGGCCACAACGGTGCCGGCAAGTCCACCCTGCTCAAGGTGCTCTCGGGCGCCTATCAGCCGGACGGGGGCTCGCTCCTGCTCGGCGAGGAGGAGGTCCGCTTCCACTCACCCGCGGCGGCCATCGCCCACGGCGTCTCCACCGTCTACCAGGAGCTCTCGCTGCTGCCCAACCTCACGATCACCGAGAACGCCTTCCTCGGCCGTGAGCTGCGCAGCGGCGGGCGCCTGGACAAGAAGGCGATGCGCGCCTCTGCCCAGGAGCTGATCGACAAGTTCCGGATCGAGGCCGACGCCGCCCGCAAGGTGGGCGACTACCCGGTAGCCACCCGGCAGTTGCTGGAAATCGCGATCGCCACCTCGCGCAACGCCAGGTTCCTGCTGCTGGACGAGCCCACCACCGCCCTGGAGGGCGACCAGGTCGACCCCCTGCTGAAGATGGTGCGCAACCTGGCCGACACCGAAGGCCTGGGCATCGCCTTCATCAACCACAAGCTGGACGAGCTGTTCGCGATCTCCGACGAGGTGGTCGCGCTGGTCAACGGCAAGGTGCAGATCCAGGGCACCACCGACAAGGTGAACCGCGCCGAGGTCATCAAGGCCATCGCCGGCTCCGAACTGCCCGAGCCGGCCTCGGCCAAGGCGGCCACCGGCGGCCCGAAGGCCGAATCCGAACTCGCCCTCTCGGTGCGCGGCCTGCGCAGCGAACTGCTCAACGGGGTCGACATCGAGGCCCGGCAGGGACGCATCCTCGGCATCTACGGCCTGGTCGGCTCCGGGCGCACCGAGTTCCTGCGCACCCTGGTCGGCCTGCACCCGGTCAGTTCCGGCGAGATCGACCTCTTCGGCAAGGCCTACCAGCCGCGGGACCCCGCCGACGCGCAGCGACACGGCATCGTCTACCTCACCGAGGAACGCAAGATCGACGGGATCATCCCCGGCCAGGACTCCATCACGAACGTCGTGCTGCCGGTAGTGAGCCAGTACACCCGGGCCGGCATGCTCGACCATCGCAAGCTCCGGACGGTCGCCACCGACCTGCTCACCCAGCTCGGCATCCGCGGCAACATCCACGCCCCGGTGGTCACCCTCTCCGGAGGCAACCAGCAGAAGGTGCTGCTGGCCCGGACGCTGGCCCAGAAGCCGCGGATCCTGCTGCTGGACGAGCCGACCAAGGGCGTCGACATCGGCGTCAAGACCGAGATCCACGCGCTGCTGCGGCGCCTGGCCCACCAGGAGAACCTGGCGGTGATCGTCGTCTCCAGCGAGGAGGAGGAGATCCTGGAGGTCTCCGACGACGTCACCACCTTCGTGGCCGGCGCCTGCGACGGGCACACCGTCCCCGCCGACGACCTCACCGTGCAGGGGCTGCGCCACAGTGCCTGGGAAGCCGCCTGAGCCGACAACCAAAGGAACGCAACACCATGAACTCCGAACTTCGTGCGGTCGCAGAACAGCGGCTGGCGCTCGAAGTGCTCGCCATCCAGTCCGCCGGCGGAGCCCTGAACGAGGTCACCGACCAGATCTTCGAACTGCTCTACAGCTGTAGCGGGACGGTGTTCGTCACCGGCTCCGGAACCTCCGGAGCGGTGGCTCGGCGGATGGCGCACCTGTTCTCGGTGAGCGGCACCCCGTCGATGTTCATCCAGCCCTCGGACGCGCTGCACGGCACCATGGGCGCGCTGCGCTCCGGCGACGTGCTGGTGGCGATCTCCAAGGGCGGCGAATCCGACGAGATCAACGAGCTGGCCACTCGGGCGCAGGCCCGCGGGGTGACGGTGGTCGGGCTCACCAGCGTCCCGGAATCATCCCTGGGAAAACTCGCCGATCTGATTCAGGTCTTCCCGATCGTCCCCGGCGCCGACCCGGGCGAGCTCATCGCGATGGGCTCCACCCTCGCCCACTGCGCCTGGGGAGACAGCCTGGCGGTGGCGCTGATGCAGCGCCGCGGCTACAGCTGGGCCGAAGTCGCCTTCACCCACCCCTTCGGAGCCGTCGGCAAGAAGACCGAGCTCCCCGAGGAGTAGCCCGCTCAGAACCCCAGGCGGTTGAGCTTCTTGGGGTCGCGCTGCCAGTCCTTGACCACCTTGACCTTGAGGGCGAGGTAGAC
This sequence comes from uncultured Propionibacteriaceae bacterium, assembly GCA_964563205.1. GTDB lineage: Bacteria > Actinomycetota > Actinomycetes > Propionibacteriales > Propionibacteriaceae > Propionicimonas. The sequence continues at coordinate 9,983 of CAZLWS010000088.1, forward strand.
CGGCATGCCGACCAGGTCGGCGATCTGCTTGCGGGCGGCCGTCCCGACTTCGCGCAGCCGCTCGCCGCGGTGGCCGATGACGATCCCCTTCTGGGAGTCGCGTTCCACCACCATCGAGGCGTAGACATCCATCAGCGGGCGGTTCGCCGGACGTCCCTCGCGCTCCCCCATCTCGTCGATGATGACGGTGAGCGAGTGCGGGAGTTCGTCCTCGACGCCCTCCAGGGCGGCCTCGCGGATGAGTTCGGCGATGCGGGTCTCGGTGGGCTCGTCGGTGATCTCGCCGTCCGGGTAGAGCCGCGGCCCCTCCGGCAGCAGCTTGATCAGCTCGTCGGCGACCACGTCCACCTGGTCGTCGGTGAGCGCCGAGACCGGGACGACGGAGGCCCAGCGGATGCCGAGCTTCTCCTCCAGCGAGGCGATCTTCACCAGGTGCTCGACCATGCGCGCGGGCTTCACCAGATCCGACTTGGTGGCCAGCGCGACCAGGGCCGGCGGCTTGGGCAGCTTGGCGATCTCGCCGATCAGGAACTCGTCGCCGGGGCCGATCCGCTGGCTGGCGGGCAAGCACACCCCGATCACGTCCACCTCCGACCAGGTGGCGTAGACCAGGTCGTTCAGCCGCTCCCCCAGCAGGGTGCGCGGCCGGTGCAGGCCGGGGGTGTCGACCAGGATCAGCTGGGCGTCCGGTCGGTTCACGATGCCGCGGATCACGTGCCGGGTCGTCTGCGGCTTGGACGAGGCGATCGCCACCTTGGTGCCGACCAGGGCGTTCAGCAGGGTGGACTTGCCGGCGTTGGGGCGTCCCACGAAGCAGGCGAAGCCGGAGCGGACGGGGGCGTCGTCGATCATGATGCCCTCCGGGCGGATTCCTCGGTGAGCTTGGCGGCGGCCTCAGCGGCGGCGTCGGTGTCGTCCTCCACCAGGGAGGCGCGGACGGTGGCGATCTGGTGGCGGCGTCCGGAGCCTCGTTCGGCGACCAGTTCGATGCCCTCCCACTGCACCACCGAGCCGGGGATCGGCACCTTGTTGAGCTCCTTGGCCATCAGGCCCAGGACGGTGTCGACCTCCTCGTCGTCCAGCTTCAGGCCGAAGAGCTCGCCCAGGTCGTCGATCGGCAGCCGGGCGGAGACACGGAACCGCTGCTCCCCCAGTTCGGTGACCGGCGGCACCTCCTGGTCGTACTCGTCGACGATCTCGCCGACGATCTCCTCCAGCACGTCCTCGATGGTGGCCAGGCCGGCGGTGCCGCCGAACTCGTCGATCACGATCACCACATGGCTGCGGGTGAGCTGCATCTCACGCAGCAGTTCGTCCACCGGCTTGGAGTCGGGGCAGAAGGTCGGCGGACGCATCAGCGACTCGACATGCTCGGAGGTCTGCGCCTTGGGGTTGTCGTACATCCGGCGGATGACGTCCTTCAGGTAGAGGATGCCGACCACGTCGTCCACATCCTCGTCGATCACCGGGATGCGGCTGAAGCCGGATCGCAGCGCCAGCGAAACCCCTTGCCGCAGCGATTTGGCACGCTCGATGTAGACCATCTCGGTGCGCGGCACCATCACCTCCTTGACGATCGTGTCGCCGAGGTCGAAGACCGAGTGGATCATCTTGCGCTCGCCGGCCTCGATCAGGTCGGAGGCCTCGGCGATGTCCACCAGTTCGCGCAGTTCCGCCTCGGAGGAGAACGGGCCGTCGGCGAAGCCGCGTCCGGGGGTGAGGACGTTGCCGATCACGATCATCAACTGCGGGATGGGGCCCAGCACGGTGGCCATCGCGTTGACCGGGCCGCTGGCGGCCAGCGCCACCTTGTCGACGTGCTGGCGGCCCAGGGTGCGCGGCGCCACGCCCAGCACGATGAAGGAGACCGCCACCATGGTGAGCACCGGGAACAGGATCTGCTGCCACAGCTGCGGGAAGTGACGCACGTAGACGATCGCCACCAGCACGGTGGCGGTGATCTCCAGCAGCAGCCGGACGAACAGCAGGGTGTTCAGGAAGGGGGCTCGGTCGGCGACCATCTGCTGCAGTCGCTTGCCGGCGCGGCTGCCGTCGGCGGCCAGCGCCTCGGCCCGGCTCTTGGAGACCGAGGCGAAGGCGACCTCGGCGGCGACCAGCAGGGAGGCCAGCGCGACGCAGACGATCGCGATGATCACCACGATCCAGTCGGTCTGAGTCATCGCGGGCTCATGCCTCCCGGTGCGCCGTCCAGGCGGCGATGACCCGGTCGTTGAGGTCGAACATGACCTTCTTCTCCTCCGGCTCGGCGTGATCGTGGCCGAGCAGGTGCAGCAGGCCGTGGATCAGCAGGTAGTCGGCCTCCTCGTCAGGGGTGCGGCCGCTCTCCGCGGCCTGGGCCGCGGTCACCTCCGGGCAGAGCACGATGTCGCCGAGCAGCCCCAGCGGCGGCTCCTCGTCCGCCTCGGGGGCGCGCAGTTCGTCCATCGGGAAGCTGAGGACGTCGGTCGGGCCGGGCTCGTCCATGTACTTCTCGTGGTAGGCGCTCATGGTGTCGGGGTCGACCAGCAGGATCGACAACTCCGCCTGCGGATGGATCCGCAGCAGGTCGAGCGCGAACCGGGCCAGCCCGGCCAGTCGCTCGGTGTCGACCTCGACCCCGGACTCGTTGTTGAGGTCGATCATCGCTTCTTCCCCCGCTCTGGGCGGCCTTGCAGAGTGGCTTCGTAGCGGTCGTAGGCGGCCACGATCCGTCCGACCAGCTTGTGCCGGACGACGTCGTGGCTGGTCAGCGTGCAGAAGGCGACGTCCTGCACCCCGTCCAGGATTTCGGTGACCGCCCGCAGCCCACTGCGCGTCCCCGTCGGCAGGTCGACCTGCGTGACGTCCCCGGTGACCACCATCTTGGAGTTGAACCCGAGCCG
>CAZLWS010000089.1:0-12301 GCA_964563205.1 uncultured Propionibacteriaceae bacterium
AATCCGACGACGAGGGACGACACGAGCTTGCTCGTGATCGGACCGAGAAGGAAGGATCCGCGAAGCGGCCAATTCGCGCTCTGCGGGCGAGGTCAGTCGGCGGCGGGCGGGTGCTCGGCGGCGTTCAGGGCGTTGACCACGGCGGCCTGGTGGACGGCGGCGATCGTCTTCAGCTCCTGGGTGGGGCGGCCGGGCGGGGGGACGAAGATGGCCTCGCGGTAGTAGCGCAGTTCCTCGATCGACTCGGCGATGTCGGCCAGGGCGCGGTGGTTCCCGGTCTTGTCGGGGGTGTTGTAGTAGGCCCGGGGGAACCAGCGCCGGGCGAGTTCCTTGATGCTGGAGACGTCCACGCTGCGGTAGTGGAGGTGGCTTTCCAGGGCGGGCATGTCGCGGGCCAGGAAGCTGCGGTCGGTGCCGACGGTGTTGCCGGCCAGCGGCGCCTTGCGCGGCTCGGGGACGAACTGGCGGATGTAGGCGAGCACCAGCTCTTCGGCTTCGGGCAGCGAGAGGCCGTTCTCCAGCAGCGGCAGCAGCCCCGATTTGGAGTGCATCTCCCGGACGAAGTCGCCCATCTGGGCCAGTGACTCGTCGCTGGGGCGGACCACCACGTCCACCCCGGAGCCCAGCACGTTGAGGTCGGCGTCGGTGACCAGGGCGGCGACCTCGATCAGGGCGTCCGCCGTGAGGTCGAGCCCGGTCATCTCGCAGTCGATCCATACCAGCAGGTCATTCACGGCCCCCACTGTATTGCTCCGAGCCGGCCCTTGCCCTGTAGTCCGTTCGCCCAGGACGAGAACAGATCTGCGCCTCGATCGGCTTGAGCGACGGATTCGTCCACCGCCAGCCCGAGCTGGAGGCAGCCCTGTTCGGTCTGGGGCGCGCTCCGTCGTCAGCTCGGTGGGGTTGAGCCACGATCTGTCGCCAGAAGTTCACTTCTCGCGCGACCTGCCTCATGGTGGCGGAGTGCCGCCGCCGCTAGGGTTGATGCATCCGCCACGAGGGCGGACGAGGGAGGAAGCCATGTCCGGTCCGGCCGATCTTGAGGGCGTCACGGTCGATGCCGATGTCAACCTGCGGGAGTACATCGACGAGCTGGTGGCGCAGGGCTACACGGTGGGCGAGGCGCAGGGCACTGACCCTCAGCTGATCGATCCGGGCGGCCGCGCGGTCGAGACCTGGCGCGAGGACTACCCGTACGACGAACTGCTCGATCGTGACACCTACGAGCACGAGAAGTACCTGCTGCAGGTGGAGCTGTTGAAGCTGCAGTACTGGGGGCAGGACATCGGCGCCCGCCACATCATCATCTTCGAGGGACGCGACGCGGCCGGCAAGGGCGGCACGATCAAGCGGTTCACCGAGCACCTCAACCCGCGGGCGGCCCGCGTGGTGGCGCTCTCGGCGCCGACCAGCCGCGAGCACGGCCAGTGGTACTTTCAGCGCTACATCCAGCACTTCCCGACCGAGGGCGAGATCGTGCTCTTCGACCGTTCCTGGTACAACCGGGCGGTGGTCGAGCGAGTCATGGGCTTCTGCACCGACGACGAGTACACGGTGTTCATGAAGCAGGCCCCCGAGTTCGAGCGCATGATCGTGGACGCCGGCATCCATCTGACGAAGTTCTGGTTCTCGGTCACCCAGCGCGAGCAGCGCACCCGGTTCGCGATCCGCCAGATCGACCCGGTGCGGCGCTGGAAGCTGTCGCCGATGGACCTGGAGTCGCTGGACCGCTGGGAGTCCTACAGCTCCGCCAAGGAGGCGATGTTCGCCGGCACCGACACCGACCACGCCCCCTGGATCACCGTCCGCAGCAACGACAAGAAGCGCGCCCGCCTGAACGCCATGCGCTACTTCCTGAGCCAGTTCGAGTACGACGGCAAGGACCACTCCGTGGTCGACCAGGTGGACCCGAGCATCGTCCAGCGCGCCCGCTACACCATCGGCGACTGAGCCGCTCGCTGCACGATTGTGGTTTTCCCCGGCGTGTGATGACCGGTTCGGATGTTTCGCTGCAGGATGGTCGTTGCCGGCCTCCCGGGGGACGCCAGAACGACCCTCGTGCAGCGAAGCGCGTTGGGGGCTGGGCAACCTGGCTCATAACCACTGTCTGACGCACCGTCGGACGATACCGGGGTGCCCCGGGGTACCCCGGGCGAGACTCGAACTCGCGGCCGGCCGCTTAGAAGGCGGCTGCTCTATCCAACTGAGCTACCGGGGCGGGGTCCGGCGCGGACGGGAGCGCGGCTGACGAAGCCGTCTCCCTAGGGGCCGTCCCACGAGTGATTCTAGGGTCACCCCGAGCGGCCGCCGACCACGGCGTTCGGCCGGTCGCACCTCGATCCAGGGTCGAGGACTGGCGCCTTCTGGCCAGGATCGCCCTGCCTGACCGGCGTCGCGCCTCTAGACTGACCGGAGGGAAGGACGGGGATGAGGGGACTGGCACAACGTCTGGTGCTCAGTGGCGCCATCGAAGCGGAGCTGATGTCCGCCGCGGTATCGCGATTCGGCGACACTCCCGAGCTCGAGCGGCATCTGGTCAGCCAGCGGCTGATCACCGAGACGCAGATCGCGCAGGCGATCGCCGAGCAGACCGGCTACCGTTTCTTCGATCTCACCGACGTCCAGCTGAGTCCGGACGTGGTGGCGCTGCTGCCCGGCCATCTGTGCCGCCGCTACCAGGCCATACCGATCGAGCGCCCCGATTCCGAAGCGTCGCTGCCTCCGCGTCGGGCGGTGGGCGACTTCGCCATGGAGGCCGCGCAGCGCACCCTGGTGGTCGCGATGGTCGACCCGACCGACATCATCGCGCTGGACGACATCACCTCGATCACCGACATGGCCGTCGAGCCGGTGGTGGTGGCGCGCGACGCCCTGGCGCAGGCCTTCGAACGCTACATCCGCTCCGACGACGAACTGAGCGATCTTTCCGCAGTGCTCGAAGCCGACGCCGCGCAGGATCCGCTCGGGATCACCGAGAACATCGAAGGCGGGGCGGACGCGCCGCCGGTGGTCCGGTTCGTGAATCTGCTGATCGCCCAGGGCGTGAACGACCGCGCCAGCGACATCCACATCGAGCCGGGGGAGCGCGAACTCGCCGTCCGGTTCCGGATCGACGGCGTGCTGCACGAGATGCAGCGGGCGGACCGTTCGATCCAGGACGGCATCACCTCCCGGCTGAAGATCATGGCCAACATCGACATCGCCGAGCGCCGCCGCCCCCAGGACGGCCGGATCTCGTTGCATCACGAAGGCCGGCAGATCGACCTGCGGGTCGCGACGCTGCCGACGGTGTGGGGCGAGAAGATCGTGATGCGCATCCTGGACACGGCCGGCAACGCGATGACCATGAACGACCTGCAGCTGGCGTCGGTGAACCGGGAGCGGTTCGAGAAGGCGATCAGCCGTCCGCACGGGATGGTGCTGGTGACCGGGCCGACGGGTTCCGGCAAGTCGACCACGTTGCACACCGCGCTGCACGCCGTGTCGAGCCCGCAGGTCAACGTCATCACGATCGAGGATCCGGTCGAGTTCCGCATGCACGGGATCAGCCAGATTCAGGTCAACCCCAAGGCCGGCCTGACCTTCCAGTCGGCGTTGCGTTCGGTGCTGCGCGCCGACCCGGACGTCGTGCTGGTGGGCGAGATCCGCGACCAGGAGACCGCCATCATCTCGATCGAGGCGGCCCTCACCGGCCACCTGGTGCTCTCATCGCTGCATACCAACGACGCTCCGAGCGCCCTGACCCGGCTGGTGGAGATCGGCGCCGAGCCCTACCTGGTCGGCACGGCGCTCACCGCGGCGGTGGCCCAGCGGCTGGCGCGGCGGCTGTGCGCCCGCTGCAAGCAGTCCTTCACTCCGGACGGCGATCTGCTGCGCCGGATCGGCTTCCCGTCGCTTCCGGGCGAGCCGCCGGCGCTGTTCCGCGCGGCGGGCTGCCCGTCCTGTTCGAACACCGGGTATCGCGGCCGGCTCGCCTTGCACGAGGTGATGGTCGTCACCGAGGAGATCGAGCACCTGGTGGTCCGCAACGCCACCGGCAACGAGGTGCGCAGGCTCGCCGTCGAGCAGGGAATGATCCCGCTGCGCGACGACGGCTGGACGAAGGCTGCGGCCGGGCTCACCACCATCGAGGAAGTGCTCCGCGTCTCGGCCTAGCGCTACTGGTTGTTGAGTTCGGAGTAGATGCTGAACATCGGCAGGTAGAGGGTCAGCACCATGCCGCCGATCAGGATGCCGATCAGGACGATCAGGATCGGTTCGATGGTGCTGGCGAACTGCTCGGTGGCGGTCTTCGCCTCGGCCTCGTAGAGGTTGGCGACGGTGTCGAGCATGTCGGGCAGGGTGCCGGACTCCTCGCCGACCGAAACCATCTGGGCCACCATCGGCGGGAAGACGCCGGCCTTCGCCAGCGGCGTGGCGAAGGACTTGCCGTCGCGCACCGACTGCTGGACGGCGGCGATCGCCTGTTCCACGGCCCAGTTGTCGGCGGCCTGGCTCACGCTGGAGAGCGCCTGGATCAGCGGCACGCCCGCCGCCAGCATCATCGACAGGTTGCGGGCGAACCGGGCCACCGCGATCTTGGTGACCAGCGGCCCGAAGAGCGGCAGTTTGAGCTTCATCGGGTCCAGAGTCCGGCGCACCGCCACCGTGTTGCGGTTCTTCAGCCACCAGAACCAGCCGCCGGCGCCGAGAATGACCAGCAGCGGGAGGATCCAGACCATGTTGTGCGAGATGGTGACCAGGATCTGCGTGGGCAGCGGCAGTTCGCCGCCCATCGAGGAGAACATCTCCTCGAAGATCGGGACGATGAAGGTGACCATGCCGACCACCGCCACCAGCGCGATGCACAGCACCACCATCGGGTAGGTGGACGCGGCCTTCAGCTTGTCGCGCAGTTCCGCGTCCGACTGGTAGGTCTTGGCGATCAACGCCAGCGAGTCGCCCAGGAAGCCGCCGGTCTCACCCACCCGCACCAGGCTGACCATCAGGGGCGGGAAGGCATTGGGGTATTTGCCCAGGGCTGCGGAGAAGGAGAGCCCGGCCTCCACGTCGGCCTGCGCCAGGGTCAGCGACGCGCGCAGCCCCGGATCCTGGGTCTGCTCGATCAGGACGGAGAGCGCCCGCATCAGCGGCAGGCCGGCGTTGATCAGGCCGGAGAGTTGCCGGGCGAAGACCGCCAGCGGCTTGAGCTTGACCCGCCGGTCGCGGTCGGGGAAGAGCTTGATCTCCTGATTGAGCCCGGTCTTGGAGACCGGCGTCACGTCGAGCGGCAGCAGGCCTTGCGCGCGCAGCTTCCCCACTGCGGCCGGCTGTCCGGTCGCCTCCAGGACTCCCTTGACCACCGCTCCGCTCTTGGAATCGACTGCGCGGTAGGCGTACTCGACCAGCAGCGCCATCACAGGCTCCCGCTGCGATACTGGGTCTGGTGGATCAGCCACTCCTGGGCGTCCAGATCCTCCACGCGCACCCGAACCCCGTCCAGGGTCTGCGGATCGACGGCGTACTGCTGGGCGATCTGCTTGGCGACCTTGCCCGAGGCCACCAGTTCGCGCAGGCTCATGTCGAGGGTGTGCATCCCCAGCGCGGATCCGGCCTGCATCACCGAGTACAGCTGTTCGATCTGCCCTTCGCGGATCAGGTTGGCCACCGCCGGGGTGTGCACCAGGATCTCAGTGGCCGGCACCCGGCCGGAGAGCTGGGCGTACGGCAGCAGGGTCTGGCTCACCACGCCCTGCAGGGTGTCGCTGAGCTGCGAGCGCACCTGATTCTGCTGGCGTGCCGGGAAGGTATCGATGATGCGGTCGATCGACTTGGCCGCGCCCTGGGTGTGCAGCGTCCCGAGCACCAGGTGGCCGGTCTCGGCCGCTGTGAGGGCCACCGAGATGGATTCCTGGTCGCGCAACTCGCCGATCAGGATGACGTCGGGATCCTGCCGCAGGATCCGCCGCAGCGCCTCGCCGAAGGAGGCGGTGTCGGCCCCGATCTCGCGCTGATGGATCAGCGCCCGGCGTGAGGTGTGCAGGTATTCGACCGGATCCTCGATGGTGATGATGTGGACGGGCAGCGCCCGGTTCACCTCGTCGACCATCGCGGCCAGCGTGGTGGACTTCCCCGAGCCGGTCGGGCCGGTCACCAGGACGAGCCCGCGGGGCTTGAGCGCGAGTTCTCTGACCACCGGCGGCATGGCCAGCTCGTCGAGGGTGCGGATGGCGCTTGGGATCAGCCGGAAGGCGCCCGCCAGCTTCCCGAGCTGGCGGAAGACGTTGACCCGGAACCGGCCGGTGCCGGGCAGCGCGTAGGCGAGATCCACCTCGTTCTCGGCCTCGAAGGTCTGGTGCTGATGGGGGCTCATCACGCTGCGCGCGGCGGCCTCGAGCCAGGCGCCGGAGAGCGGCTGGGCGTAGCCGGGGATCGGCGCCAGGTCGCCGTCGACCCGCATCAGCGGCAGGGTGCCCTCGGTGAGATGGATGTCGGAGGCATCGGCGCCGGCCGCCGCGATCAGCAGCAGGTCCAGCGAACTGGGGGTGTGGGTCACGCGGGGCTCCTAGCTGTCGCGGCTGACGAAGACGAGGCCGGCGACCGTGAGCGTGAGGCCCTTGTCATCGGTCGTGGCGGTGGCGGTGGCGATCTGCAGTAGCCGCGGGCCGGTCCGCAGCCCGTCGAGGAACCTCTCGGCGGCTGCCGGGTCGGACAACATCACCACGATCGTGACGGGGAACTGCAGTGGTTCGGCGCTCTCGGACGGGTCCGGCGTCGTTCCGGGCGTGGCGGCGCCGTTGGTGTTCTCGCCATTGGCGGTGGGCGTCGGCTGGGGCGAGGTGACCTCGGTCGCGGTCTGGGGGAGCTGGTCGGCCACCGTCGCGGCATCGCGTGCGGCGAAGGGCGCCCGACTGTCGAAGGTGATGCTTGTGATGGTGGCGTCCGCCGCTCCGGCCGCCTTGACCACCAGCTGCGTTGCGTCGTCAAGCCGTGGGATGGTGGGCAGCTGGCTGTGCAGTCCGGCGAGATCCTGCTCGATCCGAGGCAGGTCGGCCTCCTGGGTGCGCAGGCCGCTGATCTGTGCCTGCAACAACTGGTTGGACTGGGCGACCGTCTGTTCCTGCCCGTTGACTTCCAGCGACTCGACGTAGATCGGCAGCGCGGTCAGGATGGTTCCGAGAACCAGGGCGATCAGCACCAGCAGTGTGCCGGCCAGGTTGATCAGGCGGCGTGAGGCGGTCATCGGGCGCCGCCTTCGGAAAGGAAGGCGCCGCTGTAGTGGGTCTGGTCGACGACGAACTCGACGGCGAAATCGAAGCCTCCGCCGTTGGCGGAGGTGAGCGAACCGGCGTCGGCCGACAGGGCGATGTCGAGCGCGCGCAGCCTGTCCACCGTCCGGATCTGATCGGCTGGGTCATCGGTGTGGACAGTGAACTGCCCGATCATGCCGATCTCTGCGGTCGGGTCGGCGCCCTCCGCCGGATTGGCCCCGGTGATCAGCTGGAAGCCGGTCAGTTCGGTCCCCGCGGGCAGGGCGCGCCGCAGGTCGCTGAAAAGCGCGCGCCATTCGAGATCGTTGCCCACCGCCTGCGCGCGGAGACTGGTGAGTTTGGCGCGAGTGCCGAGTGCTTGGCTGACGGGGGCGAGGGCCCCCAGTTCGCTGCTGAGTTCCGTGGTCCGGGCCTGCTCGACTGCCAGCCGGTCCGCGGCGACGCTTCGCTGCCAGTAGGCGGCCGCCACCAATCCGGAGACGACCACCGCCGTGGCCACCAAGCCGGCGACCCAGCGCATCATCAGGGCGCCGGCGGCGCGCCGCTGGATCTCGCTGGGCGGCAGCAGGTTCACTCTCGGCACGCCGGAGAGCACCAGGCCTGAGCCTTTCGTCCTGCCTTTCGCCTTGGGCTCTGGTTTGGGCTGGGCACTGCTGGCCGGTTCTGGCTGGGAAGCCTTGGCCGGTTTCAGCTCGGCACGCTTGGTCGGTTTCGGCTCGGCATGCTTGGTCGGTTTCGGCTGGGCGCGCTTGGTCATAGGTGCTCCTCTCCGAGGATGACCCCGAGGGTGGGGAGGAGGCTGGCGGCGAGCCGCCCCGTGATCGGGGCGCCGCGATCGGGCGGCACCAGGTTGTGGACGTCGATGGCGAACACCGGAGCGTCGAGCGTGGACGTGGCCAGGGGCAGCAGCCCGGGCGTGTCCAGGCCCGCACCGGTGAGAAAGATGGTGTCCGCCGGGCTGGCGCCGCGCCGTCTGGCATGGAAGTTGAGGGTTGCGTCGATCCGTCCGACCAGGTCGGAGACGGCTGGCGCCACGGCATCCGCGGGGGCGAAGCCGAAGGCGCGCCTGGCCTGCGGCAGTTGTTCTGGGACGTCCTCGAACTGCTGCTCGGCACGCTCTGCCGAGGCGCCGAGGTCGAGGGGGATGATCCGCGCAAAGCGGGGGACGCCGTCCTGGGCGACGACGAGATTGGTGGTGTGCTCGCCGATCGCCACCACGGCCACCGTCTGCCCGGGGGGAGCGACCACCTTCGCCACCCGAGCGAGCCCGAAGGGCACGAAGTCGACCGCCGCGGTGCGGATCCGGGCGCGGTTGAGGGCGGCTATCAGCCCCTCGACGGATTCGGAGACGGCGGCGACGAGCAGGCCGTGCACTTGGCCTCCCGACTCCGAGATCGGGTAGAAGTCGAGCACGGCCTGCTCAGGCGGCACGGGCAGCAGATCCTGGACGTCGAAGGGCAGGGCGGCGCGCATCAGATCGGGCCGCAGCGCGGGGGTGGAGTGCTCGCGGACCAGCACGCGGCGGTTCGCGATGCCGACCACCGCCTCCTTGGCCTTGATCCCGGCCTGACTCCACAGCTGGGTGATCGCCATGGCGACCGCGTCGACGTCGAGCACTTCGGAATCCTTGGCCACGCCGGGCGGCAAGGCCACTTCGCCGGCCGCGACCAGCGCCGGCCGCCTGCCTCGGCTCAGTTCGACGGCCCGGATGCCGGCTTCGTGGATCTCCAGTCCCACGACGGTCCTTGCCATTACCGATTCCCCTTGTCAGTCATCGCCGCGATCACCTAGGCCAGTCCGGAGAGGGTGAGGTAGAACTGGGCGATGGCGGCGCCGGCGAGCGCTCCGGTCCAAGCGCCGGCGATCATCCAGGGTCCGAAGGCGAGGGCGGTCTTCCGCCCGGCGCGCCGGGCGGCGAGGAGGCCGACTCCGTACAGACCGCCGAGGATGAAGGCGGCGATCGCCCCGACCGCGACCGCCGCCCATCCCAGCCAGCCCAGGTGCAACCCGACAAGGCCGGCCAGCTTCACATCGCCTGCCCCCATCGCGCCGGGACGGGCCGACCACAGCAGGGCGTACAACCCGAAGAGCACGGCCGCTCCGATGCCTGCCCGCAGCAGCGCCCACCAGTCGGCGCCCAGCAGGCAGGCCAGAGTGAGCAGGCCGACGCCGACGGCGTAGCCAGGCAACACGATGACATCCGGCAGCCGCTTGGTGTCCAGGTCGATCAGGGTGAGCGCGACGGTGCTGCCGGCGAACCACCAGTAGGCCAGCAGCACGCAGGCCCCGGACGCGAGCCCCGATGCCTGCTGCCACGGCAGCAGCATGGCGATGGCCGTGAACAACACCCCGGTTCCCAGCTCCACCAGCGGATAGCGGGCGGAAATCGGACCCCTGCAGCTGGCGCACCGGCCGCGCAAAGCCAGCCAGGAGATCACCGGGACGTTCTGCCAGGGCTTCAGCGGAGTACCGCAAGCCGGGCAACGGCTCTCGCGCAGGAGTGAGATGCCGGCCGGCGCCCGATAGGCGACGACATTGAGAAAGGAGCCGATGATCAGGCCCAACGGGAACGCCAGTACCGAGGCCACGACCGCGGGGATCATCGCTTGTCCCGTTGACTGATGACCCCGGTCAGCACCTTTGCTCCGCCGCCGGCCCCGCCGCCGCCCCCAGCCCCGCCGGTCGGCTGGCCCGGTAGCGCGATCGGGTCGCCGTAGAAGCTGAGGCCGCCGCCGTAGTTGAACTTGCCGCCGTAGAAGGCGCCCCGCCAGGCGTCCACATTCTGACCCTGAACGTCGATCACGCAGGGGGTGTAGGCCATCGCGGTGACATTGTCGGAGACGACAGTGCCGTTGATGACGATGTTGCGGCCGGAGGTGCACGTCGGTGAGCCGTTCGCGGTGGTGTCCTCGACGATGAACCACAGTCGCGGTGAGGCGCCGGCGGCTCCCTTGATGGTCAGCTTGGTCAGATTGAAGACCTTTGCCAGGAAGACGATGTTGGTCTTGACCGTCACGACCGGATTGGAGCCGTTGTTGGAGGTGAGCGAGCCGCAGGCGCGGGCGTCCAGGATGGTGGGCGAGGGGAGGTTCCCCAGTTCCCGCCAGCCGGCGGCATTGCCGTTTTGCGGGTCGTTCTGGCTGAAGTAGTTGCAGGTGCCCGGCCCGTTGCCGGAGTTCACCAGGGTCTGCACGGTGTAGCCGGGCCAGTCGCTGGCCTTGTAGGCGTAGTCGAACCAGGAGTCGAAGGTGGGGGCGGTGGGGGCGGTCACCGTGGTCGGCCGGCTGATGCCGCCGGTCACCGTCCCGCTCTGCATGGTGATGGTCTTCGCCGCCGGCACGGTGAGCGAGCCGTTGATCTTGACGTTGCCCAGCTGGGCGTTGCCGGTGGTCTCGACATTGCCGCCGATCTTCTTGCTCTCCCAGCCGAACTCGACCGGCCCGCCGGCGCGCAGCGCGCCGCCGATCGTGCCGCGGACGGTGCTGCTGCCCGAGCCGGCCGTCGTGACGCTGCCCGTGATCTCGTCCGGGCCGTTCGTCATGTTCAGGTAGCCGCCGGCCGCGACGCCGCCGGCGACCTTGCAGCCGCCCTGGGTGATGAAGTTGCCGCTGAGCAGGATGTTGCCGGGGATCGGGGCCTGGCAGGTGAAGTCGCCGCTGGGGATGACGATGCTGAGCAGGTCGTCGTCCAGCGAATAGGTCTTGACCTCCTTGGTGAAGGTGGTGTTGCCGAAGAACACCATGTCGCCCGCGCCGCCCGGCGTGCTGGGCTCGGTGTAGGCATAGACCGCTTCGATGACGGTCGTCGTGTCGCCTGAGCCGTGCCCGGTGGAGGTGAAGGTCACCGTGCCGCCCGCGCAGTCGCCGCTCGCCGCTTCGTAGACCGGGACGACGGTGCTGTCGATCGTGATGTTGCAGAAGGCGCCAGGGCTCTGGCGTGCTTTGGCGACCAGGGCGGCCATGCCGGCATCGGCCGCGGCGCGGGATTCCGCGCTGTTGCGCGTGCTCACGGCCGACCGAGTGGTGCTGGCGACCACCGTGCCGACGGTGAGCGCGAGCAGGCTTAGCACCAGCATGGTGACCAGCACGGCCACCAGCGTCGAGCCGGATTCCCGGGATCGGTTCACCAGCATGTCGTGGGACTCCCTTCCCCTTTGGCCTGGGCGAGGGCATCGGTGGCGATCGATACGCCGGCGTCGCCGACGGTGATCTTGAACCCGGCTTCGAGGCGATTGGCGCTCATGGCGAAAGCACGTCCTCCGGTGAGGGCGCCCTGGGCCGTTTCGGCAAGCACCGTCCAGCCGCTGAAGTCGGCCGGCACGGCGATCGCCGAGGACGAGGTGCGGTGGACGAACTTTCCGCCGGAGGTGATCGCCCAGGCCTCGCACTGCCAGCCGCTGGCGCCGGTCGCGACCCGGGCGCGGAGCAGGTTGTCGGTGACCGTGAAGTCGCTGGCATTGCGGATCCCGGTCTGAAGGGAGGTCGAGATCAGCTGGGCCTGCCCGGTGGCCAGATCGCGGTTGGTGGTCGAGGTGTTGGCGCTGACCCCGGAGACGAACATCGTGGTGACGCCCAGGGTCACCACGACCGCGAGCGCCAGGTACACGATCAACTCGACCAGGCTCAACCCGGCATCGGATCCCATGAACTGCCTCCCTCCGTTCATCCCTTGGCCACCAGCACTTTGGTCGTGAGCGTCACCAGGGCGCGCGAGGGCTGGTCGGCGGATGCCACGGTGACGCGAACGGTGACCGTGGAGTACTCGTCCGAGCCGCAACTGTTCAGCGCCTTCCTGGTGGCCAGCAGGCGGCTGCCCGCGGGGCCGGGTAAGTCGGTGTGCTCGTAACCGGCCAGGCTGCTGCAAGGTCGCGGGTCGTCATTGCCGAACGCCGACTGCACCTCGGTCAGTTGCGAGGCCGCAAAGGAGGAAGCCGTGGCGAGCGAGCGGTTGGTGACGCTCAGCCGCATCGCGCCGATCATGAGCGGGATCAGCGCGATCGCCATGAGCGCCAGTACGAACATGGCGATGACGACTTCGATGAGGCTGAAGCC
>CAZLWS010000090.1:0-5623 GCA_964563205.1 uncultured Propionibacteriaceae bacterium
AGTTCGACTACCCGAGCTGCGAGGCGCTCGGCCTGGTCAAGATGGACTTCCTGGGGCTGCGGAACCTGACCATCCTGGACGACGCGCTGGCCAACGTGAAGGCCAACCGCGGCATCGACCTCGACCTGGAGGAGCTCAGCAAGGACACCACCGACCGGGCCACCTACGAGCTGCTGGCCACTGGCGAGACGCTGGGCATCTTCCAGCTGGACGGCGGCGGCATGCGGGTGTTGCTGAAGCTGATGCAGCCGGATAACTTCGAGGACATCTCGGCGGCGCTGGCGCTGTACCGTCCGGGCCCGATGGGCGCCGACAGCCACACCAACTACGCGCTGCGCAAGACCGGGCGCCAGCCGGTCAACCCGATCCATCCCGAGCTCGCCGAGCCGCTGGCCGACATCCTCGACCTCACCTACGGCCTCATCGTCTACCAGGAGCAGGTGCAGCAGATCGCGCAGAAGGTGGCCGGCTACACCCTGGGCAGCGCCGACGAGCTGCGCCGGGCGATGGGCAAGAAGAAGAAGGAGGTGCTGGAGAAGGAGTTCGTCCCCTTCCAGGCCGGCATGCGCGCCAACGGCTACTCCGACGCCGCCATCAAGACCCTGTGGGACATCCTGATCCCGTTCTCCGCCTACGCCTTCAACAAGGCGCACACCGCCGCCTACGGGCTGATCTCCTACTGGACGGCCTACCTGAAGGCCAACTACCCGGCCGAGTTCATGGCCGCCCTGCTGCAGTCGGTGAAGGACGACAAGGACAAGTCGGCGATCTACCTGGCCGAGTGCCGCCGGATGGGCATCCGGGTGCTGCCGCCGGACGTCAACGAGTCCGACGGGATGTTCACTCCGGTGGGAACCGACATTCGCTACGGCCTGGGCGCCATCCGCAATGTCGGCGACAACGTGGTGCGGGGCGTCGTCGAGGCCCGCGAGGAGCACGGCAAGGCGGCCGACTTCAACTCCTTCCTCGACCAGGTGCCGCTGGTAGTCTGCAACAAGCGGGTGATCGAGTCGCTGATCAAGGCCGGCGCCTTCGACTCGATGGGCCACACCCGGCGGGCGCTGATGGAGTGCTTCGAGCGCCGGGTGGACGAGGTGATCGACCTCAAGCGGAACCAGGCCAACGGCCAGGACGACCTCTTCGGCGACTTCGGTGGCGGCTCCTCCGAACTGGCGGCGACCCCCGTCCCGGACTTGGCGGAATGGGACAAGCGGGTGCGGCTCGGCTTCGAGCGCGAGATGCTCGGCCTGTACGTCTCGGACCATCCGCTGCAGGGTCTGGAGCACATCCTGGACGCCAACCGCGACCTGTCGATCGGCGGGCTGCGCGGCGACGACGGCCCGCGCGAGGGTCAGGTGACGATCGCCGGGATGATCACCCAGGTGACCCGCAAGCAGACCAAGAACGGCGACCTGTGGGCGATCGTCACCGTGGAGGATCTGGAGGCGGCCATCGAGGTGCTGCTGTTCCCGAAGGTCTACCAGCTGGTGGCCGGCTCGCTGGCCAGCGATACCGTGGTGCGGATCAAGGGACGGGTGCGGGCCCGGGACGAGGGCGTCGAGGTGCAGGGCAACGAGGTGCACTTCCCCGACATCACCGCTGACTCCTCCGGGCCGCTGGTGATCTCGCTGCCGGCGGTGCGCTGCACCCCGGCGGTGGTCGAGCAGCTGCGCGGCGTGCTGCGCTCCCATCCGGGCGGCACCGAGGTGCGGGTGCGGCTCATCAGCCAGGCCAACGGGGCCAAGGTGTGGCGGCTGGACGACACCCTGCGGGTGGCGCCCTCGCGTCCGCTGATGGCGGATCTGAAGGCGCTGCTGGGTCCCGCCTGCGTGTAGCGTTGCGCCGTGACCACGACCCCAGCCGAGGACGAGTACGGCGACCCGATCCAGCCGGATCGCTCGCCGCTGCCCGAGGTGCTGCAGTGGATCGGGCTGCTGGCTGTGCTCGCCGTGGTCGTGGGCGGGCTCACTGCCGTGATCTGGGCCGGGCTGGTCGACCTGCCGGTCTACCGGATCAAGGCCGACGGCTCTGCTGTCGTCTCCGAACGCGACTACACCGAGTTCATCCAGGCGGACGCCTGGTTCGTGGTCTGCGGGCTGTTCGTCGGCGTCGGGCTGGGGATCGTGGCCTGGAAGTGGTTCAAGCCGCTGGGCTGGCCCACCGCGCTGCTGGCTGCGGGGGCAGGCCTGCTGGCCGCGATCGTCTGCTGGAAGTTCGGCGAGATGCTGGGCCCCGCGGGCGGCACTTTCGAGGAGCGGCTGGCGAAGGCGGCGCCTACCGACAAGGTGCCGATCGCACTCACCCTGCGGGCGCTCTCCGCCCCGGCGGCGTGGGCTTTCGCCGCGGTGACGCCGGTGCTGCTGGCGGCCTCGCTCGGCCCTGAGGAGGGCGCGCGACGCGCCCGCCGGAAAGCTGAGCCGGAGCCCGAGTCGCCGGTGGAGACCGTGGACGAACGTGGCGTGCTGACGGAGGCGGAGGGATGAGCCAGGAGATCGAACGCGCTTTCGAGTTGGCGCCGGGGCAGGAGCTCCCGGCGCTTCCGGGGCTGGGGGAGTTCCGGGAGTTCGTCCTGGAGGCGATCTACTACGACACCCGGCACTTCGCGCTGACCCGGGCCCGGCACGTGCTGCGCCGCCGAGCCGGCGGCGAGGACGAGGGCTGGCACGTGAAGCTGCCCGGTACGGATATCGAACACCGGGTCGAGCATCACGCGCCGCTGGGCACACCGCGTCCGCCCGCCGAGCTGCGGGCGCTGATCGAGGGGCCGCTGGCCGGCGAGGCGCTGCTGCCGGTGGCGCGGCTGCACACGGTGCGGCGGCAGGCGGAGCTGCGCGGTCCGTCCGGGGAGTTGTGGGCGCTGGTCTGCGTGGACGACGTGACCGCCACCTCACCGGTGGCCGAGCAGACCTGGCGGGAGGCCGAGATCGAACTGGCCGGCGGCGCACCGGAGCTGATCGAGGAGCTCACCGCGCGGTTGGCCGACGCGGGTATCCATCCGGCGGCGATGCAGGCCAAGATCGGCCGCACCCTCGGCGCGGCGATCGAGGCCGACGACCAGCGGGCGGCCGGGCCGCTGCCGGCGGCGGAGGTCGTGCTCGACTACCTGTCCTCGCAGCTGGGCACCCTGCAGGCGCTCGAGGCCGGGGTGCTGGCCGACCAGCCGGACGCGGTGCACCGCAGTCGCGTCGCGACCCGCCGGATGCGCTCGGCACTGGCCACCTTCGAGCCGCTCTTCGACCGGTCCGAGGTGCGCTCGCTGCGCTCGGAGCTCGCCTGGCATGCCGTCGAACTCGGCGTCCCCCGGGACGCCGAAGTACTGCGCGACCACCTGCTGAGCGCTCTGGACAGCATCGGCGTGCCGGACGACGCCGCGCAACGCGACGAGATCGCCGCCCAGCTGAACGGCGTCCATCGGGCCGCGCACACCGAACTGGCCGAGACCATGGCCACCGAACGCTACGACCTGCTGCACGACCTGCTGGCCGGCTGGCTGGTCGCCCCCGAGGTCACCGCCGCGGCCGGAGCCCCGGCCGTCCCGCTGCTGCACGGGCTGCTGGACAAGGCCCGCGGCAAGGCCGCCGAGCGCTACGGCCGAGCCCTGGCCGCGCCCGCCGACCTGCCGGGCTGGCACGAGGCCCGCAAGGCCGCAAAGGCCGTCCGCTACTGCGCCGAAGCGGTGGTCGCCGCCTTCGGCGACCGGGCCCGCACCCACGCCGCCGCCTGGGAGGCCGTCACCGACGCCCTCGGCGAGGTGCAGGATTCCGCCGTCGCCCGCGAGGTCTTCGCCGACCAAGCCGGCGACCCCGTGGTCGACGCCCTGCTCGCCTTCCAGGTGGGACGCGGCAAAGCCGAGCTGGCCCGCGGCCGCGCAGCCCTGGAAGCCGCCCTGTCCGCGAGCCTGTAGCCCGAGGCCCGGGTCAGCGGGCTATGTCGGCGAACTCGCCGCCGGTGACGCGGAGCAGGTCCCCAGGCGCCAGTTCGACCTGCAGGCCGCGGCGGCCGGCTGAGACGTAGACCGTGTCGAACAGTTCGGCGGTCTCGTCGATCACGGTGGGCAGCGGGGTCTTCTGGCCGATGGGGGAGATGCCGCCCACCAGGTAGCCGGAGCTGCGCGCGGCGGCGGCCGGATCGGCCAGGTCGACCTTCTTCACGCCCAGCGCAGCGGCCATCGCCTTGAGATCGAGTTGCGCGGCGACGGGGACGACGGCGACGGCCAGCGGCGGGCGTCCGGTTCCGGTCTCAACGACCAGGGTCTTGAAGATGCGCAGCGGATCGACGCCGAGCGCGGCTGCCGCCTCGTCGCCGAAGTGGCGGTTGGCGGGGTCGTGATCGTAGGGGTGCAGGGTGTAGGCGATGCCGGCGGCATCCAGAGCCGTCGTGGCCGGTGTCGCGGACATCAGGCCGGATCCTTTCGGCAGGCGACCAACAGGGTTCGCATCGCGGCCTCAGACCAGTTGGCCGACGATGGCAGTCAGCAGTGGGGCGATGATCAGGGCGGGCAGCAGGTCGCCGATCTGGATCTGCTTGATGCCGCTGAGCCGGAAGCCGAGGCCGAGCAGGATCACGCCACCCGTCGCGGTCAGCGCGTCGATGTGCGCGGCGGGCATGAAGTCGCCCAGCCACCAGCCCAGGGCGGTGATCGCGCCCTGGTAGAGCAGCAGCGGGATGACGGACGCCATCACGCCGATGCCGAGGGTTGAGGCGAAGGCGATCGCGGCGAAACCGTCCATCACGGCCTTGACGATCAGCTGTTCGGCGCCGTTGCCCAGGCCGTCCGAGATCGAGCCGATGATGGCCAGCGGACCGACGCAGAAGATCAGGGTCGCGGTCACGGCGGCTTCGATGAAGGTGGCCTGGTCGGCTTCGCGGGCCACCTTCGAGCGCAGCCAGTCGGCGGCCCCGTCCAGTCGTTCCTCCAGCCGAAGCGCCGAGCCGAGCAGGCCGCCGATCAGCAGGGCGCCGAGCACGACGAGCAGCCGGGCGCCGGCGCCGACCTCGGTCGCGAAGGCCTCCGACATGCCGTCGGCAACCGACAGGCCGCCGATGACCAGCGTGACCAGACCCAGGATCTGTGTGACCAGGTCACGGGTGCGAGCCGGGAAACGGTGCCCGGCGGCCAGCCCGATCAGGGTTCCGACGACCACCGTGGCGACATTGATGACCGTGCCCGCGCCGATGAACATGGCCGCAAGTCAACCACCTCGCAGCCCTCCGCCTTCGCCACCCGTACAATCGCCCGTGTGCTGAGAACCCTCGACCTGCGTGGACGGCCCTTCGACCCCCGGGATCTGCCCCGGGCGCATTTCGACGTGGCCGCGGCGGTCGAGGTGGTGCGTCCCGTCGTGCAGGCGGTCGCCGAACGCGGCGAGGACGCCCTGCGCGAGTTCTCCCAGCGCTTCGACCACATCGTCCCGGAGAGCTTCCGGGTGCCCGCCGAAGCCCTTGCGGCGGCCGAGGCGGCGCTGGATGAGAACGACCGCAGGGCGTTCACTGAGGCCATCGCCCGCCGCCGCCGGGTCGCCGCCGCCGAGGTGGACGCCGACGAGGTGCGCGTGGATGTCGCTCCCGGCGCGGTCGTGTACCAGCGCTCCGTGCCGGTCGGACGGGTCGGGCTGTACGTGCC
>CAZLWS010000090.1:5723-12185 GCA_964563205.1 uncultured Propionibacteriaceae bacterium
GCGCGGTCGTGTACCAGCGCTCCGTGCCGGTCGGACGGGTCGGGCTGTACGTGCCGGGTGGGCTGGCGCCGCTGGCCTCCAGCGTCCTGATGAACGTGGTGCCCGCACAGGCCGCCGGGGTCGGCTCGATCGCGGTGAGTTCACCGCCCCAGGCCGAGTTCGGCGGGCTGCCGCACCCGAGCATCCTGGCGGTCTGCCACCTGCTCGGGGTGGACGAGGTGTACGCGGTGGGCGGCGCCCAGGCGATCGCCATGTTCGGCTACGGGGTGCCGGGGCTGTGCGAGCCGGTCGACACGGTCACCGGGCCCGGCAACATCTACGTGGTCGCCGCCAAGCGCCTGCTGCAGGGGCGGATCGGCATCGACTCCGAGGCCGGGCCGACGGAGATCGCGATCCTGGCCGACGCTGCCGCCAACCCGGCTTACGTCGCCGCCGACCTGCTCTCCCAGGCCGAGCACGACCCGATGGCGGCGGCCGTCCTGATCACCGACAGCCCGGAACTCGCCGAGCAGGTGCGCGAGGCGCTCGAGCCGCAGGTGGCCGCCACCCGGCACGCCGAGCGGATCCGCACCTCGCTGGCGGGCGAGCAGTCGGCGATCGTCCTCACCGACGACCTGGACACCGCGATCGCCGTCGCCGACGCCTACGGGGCCGAGCACCTGGAGATCCAGACCGCCGACCCGGCCGCCGTGGCCGCCCGCATCCGCAACGCGGGGGCGGTCTTCCTCGGTCCGTGGTCGCCGGTGTCGCTGGGCGACTACGCCGCCGGCAGCACCCACGTGCTGCCCACCGCCGGCGCGGCGCGGCACTCGTCCGGGCTGAACGTGAAGAGCTTCCGCAAGGCCGTCCACGTGATCGACTACAGCCGCGACGCCCTGCTCGCGGTCGCGGACGCCGTCGAAACCTTCGCCGCCGCCGAGGGCCTGCCCGGCCACGGCGCGGCCGTCACCATCCGGAGGCAGCAGTGAGGCCCGATCCGACCCTGGCCGAGCTGCCGCTGCGCCCGGAACTGGTGGGGGAGGAGCCCTACGGCGCCCCGCAGATCCCGGACGTCGTGCTGCTCAACACCAACGAGAACCCCTACCCGCCCAGCCCGCCGATCATCGCCGAGATGGCGGCCGCGATCGTCGAGACGGCGTCGGGGGTGAACCGCTACCCCGACCGGGAGGCGACCGCCCTGCGCGCCGACCTGGCCGCCTACCTCGGCCACGGCCTGGACGCGAGCCGGATCTGGGCCGCCAACGGCTCCAACGAGGTGATGACCCACCTGCTGGGCGCTTTCGCCGGCCCCGGACGGACGGTGCTCACCTTCGCGCCGACCTACTCGATGTACCCCGAGTACGCCCGCAACACCCACAGCGAGTACGTCGTGATCCCCCGGGCCGACGGCTACGCCATCGACGCCGAGACGGCCGTCGCCGCGATCGCCGAGCACCGCCCGTCCGTGGTGATCGTGACCACGCCAAACAACCCGACCGGCACCACGACCCCGCTGTCGACCATCCGCGCGATCCTGGCCGCCACGGACGCGGTCGTGGTGGTGGACGAGGCCTACCAGGAGTTCGCTCGCGACCCCGGGCAGACCGCCCTCACCCTGCTGGGCGAGTTCGGCAACCTGGTGGTGGCGCGGACGATGAGCAAGGCCTTCGCCCTGGCTGGCGGACGGCTGGGCTACTTCGCCGCAGCCCCCGCGATCGTGGACGCCTGCCGCATCGTCCGGCTGCCGTACCACCTCTCGGCGCAGACCCAGGCGCTGGCGCGGGTGGCCCTGGCGCACGCCCCGGAGATGCTCGCCGAGGTCGACCGGCTGCGCGAGATCCGCGACGATCTGGTGGCTCGGCTGCCTCGACTCGGCGTGGAGGTCGTGCCCTCGGATGCCAACTTCTGTTTGTTCGGTCCCTTCACTGACCGGCATGATGTCTGGCAACGGCTGCTCGACCGCGGCATCCTGGTGCGCGAGGTCGGGCCGGCCGGCTGGCTCCGGGTGTCGATCGGGACGCCCGAGCAGACCGAGCAGTTCTATGCGGCGCTGGCTGCCGTGATGGAGGAGATTCGATGAGCACGCCCCGTACGGCTGTCGTGCAACGGCAGACCAGCGAGTCGTCGGTGCGCGTCGCGCTCAACCTGGACGGCGTCGGCCGTTCCGCGATCTCGACCGGCGTCGGGTTCTACGACCACATGCTGACCGCGCTGGCCAAGCACTCGCTGATCGACCTGGAGATCGAGACCACCGGCGACCTGCACATCGACGGCCACCACTCCATCGAGGACACCGCCATCGTGCTCGGCCAGGCGCTCTCGGAGGCGCTCGGTGACAAGAAGGGCATCCGGCGCTTCGCCGACGCCACCGTCCCGCTGGACGAGGCGCTGGCGCACTGCGTGGTCGACCTCGCCGGGCGGGCGTTCGTCTCCCACACCGGCGAGCCGGACGGCCAGGTGTACGTCCAGATCGGCGGGTCGGGGGTGCCCTACCTGGGGTCGATGACCCGGCACGTGCTGGAGTCGTTCGCGATCAACGCCCGGATCTGCCTGCACATGCGGCTGCTGGCCGGACGCGATCCGCACCACATCGTCGAGGCGCAGTTCAAGGCGCTGGCCCGAGCGCTGCGCGACGCGGTCGCCTACGATCCGCGGATCGCCGGCGAGATCCCCTCGACCAAGGGCGCCCTGTGACCGCTGGGCAGCCCCGGGTGGCCGTGCTCGACTACGGGTCGGGCAACCTGCACTCGGTCACCCGGGCGCTCGCCGCGGCCGGAGCGGACGTGGTGCTGACCTCGGACGCCGCCGTCTGCGCGGAAGCGGACGGACTGGTCGTCCCCGGGGTCGGGGCCTTCGCGGCCTGCATGGAGGGGTTGATGGCGGTCGGCGGCCCGGCGATCGTCGCCGCCCGGCTGAAGGCCGAGCGCCCGGTCTTCGGCATCTGCGTCGGCCACCAGGTGATGTTCGGCCTCGGGGTCGAGCACGACATCCCGGTCGAGGGCCTGGGGGTGCTCCCCGGGGTGGTCGAGGAGTTGCACGCGTTGCCGCTGCCGCACATGGGCTGGAACACCGTCGAGCCGCCCGCCGACACCCGGATGTTCGCCGGGGTCGCCGACGAGCGGTTCTACTTCGTCCACTCCTACGGGGTGCGGCGCTGCTCGGAGGCCCCTTCGCACGTCGCGTGGTCCGAGCACGGCGGCGACCGGTTCGTGGCGGCCGTCGAGGCCGGCCCGCTGTGGACCACCCAATTCCACCCGGAGAAGTCCGGTGCCGCCGGTGCCCGGTTGCTGCGCAACTGGGTTTCGACCCTGACCGTGAAGGATTTTGGATGACACACCTGCAGCTCCTGCCCGCCGTCGACGTCCAAGGCGGGCAGGCGGTGCAGCTCGTCCAGGGAGTGGCCGGCAGCGAGAAGGTCTTCGGCGACCCGCTGGCCGCAGCGCTGCGCTGGCAGGACGCGGGCGCGGAGTGGATCCACCTGGTCGATCTGGACGCCGCTTTCGGCCGTGGCTCGAACGCCGAGCTGCTGGCGTCCATCATCGAGAGGCTGGACGTCCAGGTGGAGCTCTCCGGCGGGATCCGGGACGACGCGTCGCTGCGGCGCGCGCTGGGCACCGGCTGCCGGCGGGTCAACATCGGCACCGCCGCCCTGGAGAACCCCGAGTGGTGCGACCGGGTGATCGGCGAGTTCGGCGACCGGATCGCCATCGGCCTCGACGTCCGCGGCGACCGGCTGGCCGCCCGGGGCTGGACCCGCGAGGGCGGCAACGTCTGGGAAATCCTGGAGCGGCTGAACGCCGCCGGCTGCGCCCGCTACGTGGTCACCGACGTCGCCAGCGACGGCATGCTGACCGGCCCCAACGTCGACCTGCTCCGCCAAGTGTGCGAGCGCACCGAGGCCCCGGTGATCGCCTCCGGCGGCATCGCCCAGCTCGACGACTTGCGCGTCCTGCGCGACCTCGTCCCGCTCGGCGTCGAAGGCGCCATCATCGGCACCGCCCTGTACGTCGGCAACTTCACCCTCGAAGAAGCCCTGGACGTCGCCGGCCGGCCCTGAGCCCGGGCGAGTGACGAGCATGGCAGAGGATCCTGCGGGCGAGGATCTGGCCGCCTTTCGCCAGTTGCTGGCGTCCGTCTCCTCATCGGAAGGTCTGCTGAACGCGGCGGCCCAGGTCGGCCCAGCCTGCGCGGCGGCAGTGCGGGGTGGCAGGTCAACGATCGACGAGGCCGCCGTGAAGCTCGGAGTCAGCCTCGCCCTCGCCCGTGCGCTGTGCGCGCCCGACCCGGTGGCGGCCGTCGCCGAACTGCTCGCTGGTCGTGCCTCGGGCGAGCAGCCGTCGGCCGATCCCTCGGCCCAGGAAGACGGCCAGATCGACTGGATCCTGGCCTGGTACGCGGGTGAGCTCACGGTTGACGATCGCCACTGAGGCCCCCCAAACGCGCATCCCCGCCGCATATGCTCGGCCAGTTGGGTGGTTCAGGACAGAATCGCGCATCCTCACCGCATACGGGCGCCCTCGCCGACCGGATAAGCGGTGCTCAGGCGCGCATCCCGTGCCCGGGTCCTTCGCCGCACGCCATATGCGGTGCGGATGCGCGGTTGGCATCAGGCGCTGCGCGGCCATGAACCTAAATGTCAGAGGGTGCCGCTTGGATAGGAGCCAGCGGTGCACCAGGTGCCGCACGATGACGGAAAGGCCCACCCCCGTGACCGAACAGACCCACGACACCGGAGCGCAGCCCGCCGCAGAGTTGTCTGCGTCCTGGCGCGCCACAGAACTTGTCTACGCCGCGAAGTTCGTCGCGGACGCGGCCGAAGCAGCGCTGGTCAACACCATTCAGACCGCGCGCGAACTGGGCGCTGACTGGTCTGCCATTGCCGTCGCGTTGGAGATGGACGCCGAGGAAGCGCGCAGTCGGTACGAGCATGCCGACAGCACGATCTACGTGGACGAGACGACGGCTATCCGGTTGGCAGTACTTGCTGATCGCTGGCGATGCACGCTGAGCGAAGCGCTGACCCGCGTTCTCACCGAGACGTTGGGCAGGGAGCGACATCAGGAGGACCAGTGAGCGCCCCGGCGTTGGCCTCGACCGCCCGTCCGACCTACACTGATATCAGTGAGCGATATCAAGGGGTTGGTGTGAGCGAACAGGTGCTGATTCGGGCTCTTGAGCCCGGGACGAAATCTCGACTGAAGCGGATCGCGGACCGCCATGGACGTTCGGTGGAAGCGGACTTGCGAGAGCTGGTCGAGAACTACGCGGAGGTAGAGGACGGTTCGGCCAGGTCGCCATGGCTCCAGTTTCTGGACGATATGGAGCGCTTTCGCGAGGAACACGGCGGAGTTGAGCTTGAGCGTCCGGAGTACCTGGACTATGTGCCGAGGGATCCGTTCGCATGATCGTCTGTGACACCAATGTGCTGTCTGAGCCCACCAGGCTCAACCCCGATGGACGGGTGCTCGACTGGTGGGCGGCGCATGCCGATGAACTGGCAATGACGGCGATCAATATTCAGGAGCTCCGCTACGGCCTGGCGCTCCTCCCGCAGGGCAAACGAGCGCGGGAACTTACGTCGCGGGTCGATGGACTGATCGCAGTGCTTCCCGAGGCGTTGCCGTACGACTGGGTTGCAGCAGAGGAATGTGGCCGGCTTCTGGCGGCAATGCGAGGTTCCGGGCGGCAGTCAGGCGGGCCAGAGGATGCGCAACTCGCTTCGATCGCCAAGGTTTCTGGCGCCACCCTCGCGACGAGGAACACCAAGCATTTCGAGGGCTGGGGTGTGCCGCTGGTGAATCCGTGGGACTGGGAGGGCGGTGCCGAATAGGGGATGGATCGGGGGCTGGTCAGGGGAAACGGACGCAGGGACGCAGCTAGGCTCACCCCATGAGCACCTCCGAGTATCGTGAGCCGACCAACGACGAGCTGTGGCCGCAGGCTCCCAACCTTCCGCCGGCTTCGGGGGCGGCGGTGCCCGGGCAGGCGATGGTGCCGCATCAGGCAGCTCCCGTCCCGGCGCCTGTGCCTGCGAACCCAACCACCGACCGGACCTCCTTCGTGCTGGCACTCGTCTCGCTGGTCGTGGGCATCCCGATCTCGGCCATCTCCAGCAGCATCTCGGGCCTGCCGGGGCTGCTGATCGCGTGGATCGGGATCGTGCTGGTCAACGTCGTCTACGCCTGGGGGCGGCGGCGCTGAGGCCGCTCGGTTCGGCCCTCGGGTGGATGCTGCCCTAGAGTGAGGTCCGCACTTTTCGCTTCAGACACGGAAGGACGTCTATGAGCGGGCACTCCAAATGGGCCACCACCAAGCACAAGAAGGCCGTCATCGATGCCAAGCGCGGCAAGCTCTTCGCCAAGCTGATCAAGAACATCGAGGTCGCGGCCCGAGTCGGCGGCGGTGACCCCGGCGGGAACCCGACCCTCTACGACGCCATCCAGAAGGCCAAGAAGAACTCCGTCCCGAACGACAACATCGACC
>CAZLWS010000091.1:0-1405 GCA_964563205.1 uncultured Propionibacteriaceae bacterium
CGGCGACCTCGTCCGCGGTGGCGAGACTGAGGTAGAAGAGGGTCTGTCGCCAGGCGAAGGCGGCGTTCTTCCGGTGCCGGAGCCGTCGTCCGTTAGCCGCCTTGCCGAGGTGAGCCAGGGTCGCGGTCCAGGCGGACTGTGCCTGGACGGCCGGATCGATCGCGGCTCCCCGCTCGGCAAGCGCCGCGAGGTTCTGGGTGGTCAAGATCTGCGCCTGCTCGATCACCTTGCCGTTCTCGGCAGGATTGAACCGCGAGGCTTCGTCCGTCCTGCCGCGTGACTGCACGAGTGCGTCAAACTCGGGGACGGTCGTCCGCGGCGATCCGCCGAACCAGCCAGGTTCCTCGGCTGTGCCGAAGCCTCGAATGGCCGCGTAGTCGATGTCGTAGTACTGCGCGTACAGGGTGCCGCCCACCACAGTGGCGGCCTCCTGCGCCGCGCGCTGGAAGACCTGGCTGAAGGAGCCCATGAAGATGTCGGCCGCCAGCTCGTAGGTGAGCGGCACGTCCTCGCCGGCCAGGGTGTACAGCCGCGCGAGCTCGCGGATCAGCGAGTTGGGCAGCACGGTGCCGGCGAAGTGCCGCAGCGCGAGCGTAGCCAGGTCGGCGGCCTGGGCGTGGGCGAGGTCGGGAGCGTCCCCCGCGCCCGTCTGTTCCAGGGTGGCGAACCAGGGGATCGCCTCGACCCTCACCTGCGACTGGTGATTGAGCAGCAGCACGCCCCGGCGGTTGGCGAAGGCGCGGTAGGTGCGCTTGGCCAGCGTTCCGGCGACCGGGTCGGCGTAGCGGGCAGCGACCGTCTCGGCAGTGAGCTGAGGTGCGAGTTCGGCCAAGGTCTCGGCCGAACCGACGATGCCCGCCTGCAGCAGATCTTGTAGGGGCGCCTGGGTGGCCTGCCGCAGCGTGCGCGCGACGGACGGCAGTCGCGTGCCCGGAAGCTCGGCCACCAGCGCCGCCGGATCTGCGGCGCCGCCGGTCAGCCCGAGGGCGTCCACGGCGGCGGCGACCCCGTGCGCCAGCGCAGCATGGGAGGGGAGCGACGCACGCGCCGACTGGCCTTCCCGCAGGGCTTGCAGCTCGGACGACCCAGGTTCGCCGCGCTTGGTGACGATGCAGCCGATCGCATGGCGGACCTTGCCCTGCGACGGCAGGTCGGGCTGGGCCAGCCGCACCCGAAAGCCGGTGAGCAGGGCTTGCAGGTTGCCTTTGGGGTCGGCGTGCCGGGAAGTCAGGCGATGCTCCATCGCCAGCCGGTCGTACTCCGCGAGCAGGTCGCGGGCGGTCTCGTCCCAGCCGGGCGGGAAGGCCGAGTCGACGCCGCCGGAGTCGGTGCGGGTCAGCCACCAGTGGGCCACCGCCCGGTCGGTGAAGGGCGCCCACACGGTCAGGGCCTCCCGTTCGGCTTC
>CAZLWS010000091.1:1505-12160 GCA_964563205.1 uncultured Propionibacteriaceae bacterium
GGGGTGCGTGTCGACAGCGGGCGCGTGGCCGATGTGCCGAACGAGCGGCTGGTGCGGTGGTACTCGACGATCGGGCTGGTGGATCGACCAGCCATCGGGCAGGGGCGCACGGCTCGCTACGGGGAACGGCAACTGGCGCAAGTGGTGGCCGTGAAGCGGCTGCAGGCGCAGGGGTTGCCGCTGGTGGAGATCCAGCAGCGCCTGGTCGGGGCTCCGGACGCGGAGTTGCGGCGGGTCGCCGGGCTCCCGGACGACCTGACCGCCTGGGTGGTGACGCACCTGCCGGATGGAGGTGAACAGACCCACCGCCAGAAGGGTCGCCTACGCCACCCGGACGCCGAGCGAGACAATCCAGAGGCAGGTCTGTTCGCGACGCCGTTCTGGGAGACCCGCCCGAGCCGTCCGGCCACAACCCCGGCACCGGTCTTCGGGGTGACGCTCTCGGGAGTCACCCTGCTGCTGCCCGCCCAACCCCAGCACGAAGACCTGGAAGCCATCGCGTCCGCCGCAGCCCCGCTCATCGATCTGCTGGCCTCCCGGGGCCTGCTCACCGCGAAAGGAAGCCACCAGTGAACGACCTTCTCGACACCGCGCCCGAGGCGGGCCTCGGCACCCTCGCCACCGACCGCGGCAACCTGCCGCTGCGGGCCATCGACGCCCAGGTCGCCATCACCGGCCTGCTGAGCCGGACCATCCTCACTCAGGTCTTCGCGAACCCCCACCCCGTCCCGCTGGAGGCGACCTATGTCTTCCCGCTGCCCGACCGGGCCGCGGTCACCGCCATGACCCTGACCGCGGACGGCCGCACCGTGGTGGCCGAACTGGACGAACGCGGCCGCGCCCGGCAGGAGTACGACGAGGCCATCGCCGCGGGCCGGCGGGCCGCGATCGCCGAGCAGGAGCGCCCGGACGTGTTCACTATGCGGGTCGGCAACATCCTGCCTGGCGAGCAGGTGAGCGTCGCCCTCACCTTGGTCGGCCCGCTCGCCTGGGAGGACGGCGAGGCCACCTACCGCCTCCCCCTGGTGGTCGCCCCGCGCTACATCCCGGGGACGCCGACCGGCCCCGCTTCCGGCGATGGCTACGCTCTCGACACCGACGCCGTCCCGGATGCCTCTCGCATCACGCCGCCGGTCCTGCTGCCCGGCTTCCCGAACCCGGTCCGGCTCACCATCGGCGTCGACCTCGACCCCGCCGGCCTGCCGGCCCCGTCCGTCCACTCGTCCCTGCACGCGATCCGCACTGAAGGGGACCACCTGGCGATCGAACCGGGGGAGCGGGTCAACCGCGACTTCATCCTGCGGCTGGGCTACGGGACGGACGGCGCGCACGCGCTCACCCTCACCCCGGACGCCGACGGCGGCACCTTCCGGCTGACCGTGCTGCCGCCCGAGCCGGACGCCCCGCGCCGCCCGCGCGACGTCGTGCTGCTGCTGGACCGCTCCGGCAGCATGGGTGGCTGGAAGATGGTGGCCGCCCGCCGCGCCGCCGCCCGGATCATCGACACCCTCACGCCCGCCGACCGGTTCGCCGTGCTCGCCTTCGACCACCGCATCGAACGTCCGGAGCGGCTGGGTACCGGGTTGTCTGAGGGCAGCGACCGCAACCGCTTCGCTGCCATCGAGTTCCTGGCAAGACTCGGCGCGGCCGGCGGCACCGAGATCCTGCAACCGTTGCAGGAGGCGCTCGGCCTGCTCGGCGATGAGACCCGCGACCGGCCCGTCGTGCTGGTCACCGACGGCCAGGTGGGCAACGAGGACGAGATCCTCGCCTCGGCCGCCGCCAGGCTCGGCAGTGCCCGCATCCATACCGTCGGCGTCGACCAGGCCGTGAACGCCGGCTTCCTCGGCCGGCTCGCCACCCTCGGCGGCGGACGCTGCGAGCTCGTCGAGAGGGAGGACCGCCTGGACGCGGCCATGGACCAGATCCACCGCCGCGTCGCCGGCCCGCTCGTCACCGGCCTGAGCCTCTCGGCGTCCGATCTGTCCTTGGTCGACGACACCCTCGCGCCCGCGCAGCATCGCCCCGTAGCGCCGGGTGGTGACCCGCTCACCCAACCCCGTCATCCCGGGCTTGACCCGGGATCTCAAACCCAACCCGCGCCCGACCTGTACCCCGGCGTCCCGCTGGTGGTGACCGGACGCTACGCGGGCACTCTCGATCACCCCACCATCACCCTCGCCGGACGCACCCGCTCCGGCGAACCATGGACGGTCGCCACCCCCGGCACGATCGTCCACGACGAGGCGGCGACGGCGATCTGGGCGCGGGCCCACGTCCGCGACCTGGAGGACCAGTGGGTCAGCCGTGCCGGATGGGGCGACGGCCCCGAGGCCCTGAAGCACCGGATCATCGACACCTCCCTGCGTTTCGGCGTGCTGAGCCGGTTCACCGCCTGGGTGGCGATCGACGCGCGCGTGGTCGCCGAGACCAACGAGAAGCACCGCATCCTGCAACCGGTGGAACTCCCCGCCGGCTGGGAGGCCGGCCCGATGCCGATGCCCGCCGCCGCCCCGCGGGCCATGATGGCCGCCGCCCCCGCGATGGACCTCATGGCCTACCCCGCGTTCGCCGCGCCACCGCCGGCCGCCCGCGCCAAGTCACTGTCCTCCCGACAGGTCCGCCGCGAAGCGACGCGAGGCGGGGCCGCAGCGGGGACGGCGAGCCGACAGGGCCTGAGCGAACTCAGCGACTTTGCCCAGCGGGAACTGACGCGCCTCCATGAGGCCGCCGACCGCCCCGACTACGAGCGCCGCGAGTATCTCGCCGACCTCTGCACCCGGTTGCTGGCCGTCCTCGCCGATCTGCCGTCATCCGACGTCCGCGAACTCCACGATCTGACGGACGACCTGGCCGACGATCGTCTGGGCCGGCTCACGGCGCCTCAACTGGACATCTTGTGGGCTCGAGTGGCCGCACTGTTGGCGACCGCCGCGAAGGAGTAGCCGTTGAGCAGCACCGCTGTGCTACAGGATGGTCGATGTGGACGGCGTCGGTGCATCTGTCTTCGCGCTGCGCTACAGGATGGTCGCAATGGCCTGGCCCTGCCCAGCTGACAACGACCACCGTGTAGCGCAACGGCAGGCTCGATCCCGGCTCTGCTGTCAAAACGACTCTCTGGTAGCGCAACACGATAGCGTGGCCGCCCCTAGAAGATCGACGCCGTGCAAGGCGAGGACGTGCCCGGCGGGAGGACTGCGTTTCCTAAGGCTCCTGGTGGGCGGTGTCGAGGATCTGCTCCAGGCGGCCTTCTTGGCGGCGTCCGTCTCATAGTGCGTGACCCTGGCTTTGGCGAGGGCGTGGACCTCATTGTCGGCGCCTCGGCCGACGACCCACAGGGGCGACGACGGTGTTGTCGTTAGGCGACATGTCAAATATCGATGCGGAAGTATCGATATTCGATGTATAATGATCGAAAGGCGATTGATGGGAGTGGGTTGTGGATCGCTGGACAATCAGGCTGACACGGCTGATGCTCGTGTGCCTGTTGATCGTGCTCGTACTGGCTCAGGTCGCCTTCTTCCCGGTCTTGTCCGGTGAAATGGCTGCGAGATACCCCGACCTCGCGTGGGCGCGGTGGCCCGTCCTCGCCCTTGTCATCATCCTGATCCTGGGTGTCCAAGTCGTGCTGTGGTGCGTCTGGATGCTGCTGTCGATGGTGGCCAGCGACACGGTGTTCTCGCCCCGCGCGTTCCGCTACGTCCGGTTGATAGCACGGATCGCCGCGGTCGAAGCGCTCCTGCTGGTGGGCCTCAACGCGTTCCTCTCCCACGTGCTCAACGCGAATCCACCTGCGCTGAACTTGGGGTTGTCCTTCGCGATTGTCGCGGTCGTCCTTGTGGCCTTGTTGATCACAGTGATGCGCCACCTGCTCGAAAAGGCGGCCGGACTGCAGCAGGAACTGAATGAGGTGATCTGATGGCGATCATTGTCGACCTAGACATCGAGCTCGCCCGACAGCGGATGACGCTGACCGAGTTGGCCGATCGTGTCGGGATCACTCCGGTCAATCTGTCCGTCCTGAAGAACAACCGAGCGAAGGCTGTCCGGTTCTCCACGCTGGACGCCATTTGTCGCGAACTCGGCTGCCAGCCCGCGGACGTTCTGCGCTACGTCCCGGACGGCGACGACGTCACCAAGCCTCGCTGAGGCCAACGGAAGCCAGCCGCAGGTACCGGTAGGGTCTCCCAGTTCCATCCCCAGCTACCTACATTGGGAGCATGTCAGTGTTAGCGCTCGGCCGATCCACCGCGGCCTTCGTGCTGGCGCTCGGTCTTGCCGGCTGCGCCGGCAGTGCCCCGACGCCCTCCGCAGGCGTCACGACGCCGAGCCCGCCTCCCGCGCCGACAGCATCGGCGCCCACGACGACCGAACCCAGCGCCGACCCCTCAGGAGACCCTGTGAGCGAAACCCCGATCCGCATCGTCGTCGGCGACCAGGTCATAGAAGGCAGGCTCTGGGACAACCCGGCCGCGCTGTCCCTGCTCGACCAGTTGCCGGTCACCCTCGACTTCTCCGTCTACGGACGTCAGGAGGTGACCGCGGTACCGCCCCAGCCGCTCACCATGGACGGGATGCCGTCCGGTGAGAGCGCGCCGTCCGGCACGATCGGCTACTACGCCCCCGGCGGAGTCGTGGTGCTCTACTACACCGATGTCGGGCGCTTCAGCGGGATCGTCCGGATCGGTCAGATGGACGGCGACTACTCGATCCTGCGTGGCTGGAGCGACGCCCGACCCGTCACCATCGAACTGGCCGACTGACGCCCGCCATCCCGATCAGCGATTCCTTAGGTCGAAGATTCGCTACCAAAGTCGGTGAACAAACTTCGAGCTAACGAAGCGTTGAGCAGCGCTTCCTTCAGAGAGTGTGGGTGTCGATGACGAAGCGGTAGCGCACATCGGCGGAGAGCACGCGCTCCCATGCGTCGTTGATGTCCTCGGCCCCGACGAGTTCGGTCTCCGGGTGGATGCCGTGCTTGGCGCAGAAGTCGAGCATCTCCTGAATCTCGGCGATGCCGCCGGTCGTGGACCCGGCGAGGGTGCGCCGGGCCGGGATCAGCGAGAACGCGGGCACGCTGAACGGTTCGGAGGGTGCGCCGACGATCACCAACGTCCCATCGACATCGAGTAGGTTCAGATACGAGGCGATGTCGATCCCCGCCGAGACGGTGTTGATGATCAGGTCAAGGCTGCCGCGCAGTTCGCCCATGGCGGCGGCGTCGGTGGTGTCGACGTAGCGGCTGGCGCCGAAGGCGAGGGCGTCGTCCTGCTTCTTCGTCCCGCGGGAGAGCACGGTCACGTCCGCGCCCAAGGCTACGGCGAGCTTCACGCCCATGTGCCCGAGGCCTCCCATGCCGACCACGCCCACCCGGGTGCCCGGGCCGGCGTTCCAGTGCTTCAGCGGGGAGTAGGTGGTGATTCCCGCACACAGCAGCGGGGCGGCCTTTGCTGGGTCGAGACCGGCGGGGATGGCGACGACGTAGTCCTCGTTGGTGACGACCGCCTGCGAGTAGCCGCCCTGAGTGATCGTCCCGTCGGCGGGATCGACACCGCTGTAGGTCTGGGTGTTGCCGTTCAGGCAGTACTGGTCATGTCCCTGCTGGCACTGCTCGCAGGTGCGGCACGAGTTCGACTGGCAGCCCACACCCACGGTGTCGCCGACCCGGTGCTTGGTGACGTTGCTGCCGGCCTCGGCCACCCGTCCGACGATCTCGTGACCGACGACCTGCGGGTAGGCGATCGGTCCCCAGTCGCCGCGGATGGTGTGGATGTCGGAGTGGCAGATCCCGGCGTAGTCGATGTCGATCAGCACGTCGTGCGGGCCGACCTCGCGGCGTTCGATCGTCAAGGGGACGAGCGGGTCGGTGGCGTTCATGGCGCCGATGGCTTTCACGGTTCGCATCCGGTGTTGCTCCTTGGGTCGGTCGGCGGCAGTGATGGTGACTTCCTCGCCGTCGAGTTCAAGTGAACATGATGCACGCCCGGCATGGGAGACCCTTTCAGGGCCTCCCGTCGAGGGAATATGGCCGTCGTCGCTGTCGTCCGCGCCGGCGTCCCGAACCCTTCCAGAAACCGGCGGCGGGCTCGTCGCCACCCGACGTCCGGACCCTATAGTCGTGGCGTGAAGCACTCGCAGTTGATCGACAAGCTGGCGGCCGGTCGGATGCCGGAGACGCTGGACGACGACCTTGCGCGGCTGGTGTGGCGGGGGATGGTCGACCACGGATTCGGCCGGGTCGGCTCGGTTCTGGAGTATGTGCTGCCGCGGTTGCTCTCGCGGTGGAACTGTGTGCTTGAAGCCACGGACGACGAGGTCTCGCCGCTGTACCGCAACAAGACCTGGCTGGCGCTGGCGACGCTGTTGCACAAGTACGGGCTCGCCGATCCGCGGATCACGGCCAGTGCGCTGGTCGCGATCGACGAGCTGAACGACGCGGTCGCGCTGAGCGACGCGTTCTTCCAGCGCTCGGAGGAGTTCAAGAAAGAGCTTCAAGAAGCTCCGAAGCCGCTCACCCGCAAGCCGTCGGTGCCCGACAGCATCACTTTCTACCGGGCGAGGGACGTGATCGGCATCCAGCTGGACGGCCGCTTCTACGCGGCTTACGTCCTTGAGTGCGCGTACCCGAACGCGAGCCCGGTCATCGAGCTCTACGACGGGGTGTTGGACCACCTACCGCGCCTCGAAGAGGTCGTCGGCCTGCCCGCTCGCGGCTGGTTCTTCAAGGGTGGCGACGGGCCGTACGTCCGGCGACTCTCGGTGACCGGGCTCAAGTACGAGCCCGACCCTGCGAACCAGATCACCTTGATCGGCGCCTGCGTGCCGGAACCGCCGGACAACTCCGCGCTGAAGAGGTACGACGCCCTCTACACGTCGTCCGACATCTTCGAGATCCAGCAGGACATCAGACGGATGTTCGCGAAGTGACGGCATCCAAGGTGGACGGTTCCGAGCGCCGAAATCGTGGTTACCAGCCGGGTTCCGCCGCTGCATCGAACTGCGCGCGCCTGCACGGTGGTTCTGAGGCCGGATTGTTGGCCCATTACAACCGTGCAGGCGCGCGCATCCGGTGAGCCCGGCGCAACCTCCGTGGTAACCACCGAATCGGCGCGCTGATCCGCAACCCGGTTTCAGCCCTTGACGCAGAGCAGCGTCTCCAGGCGGGCCACCACCTCGACGAGGTCGGTCTGCGCGGCGATGACCTCGTTGATGTCCTTGTATGCGGACGGCAGTTCGTCCAGCACGCCGGCGTCCTTGCGGCACTCCACCTTGGCGGTCTGGGCGGCCAGGTCGTCGGTGGTGAAGCGACGCTTCGCCTCGGTGCGGGACATCCGGCGCCCGGCCCCGTGGGAGGCCGAGTTCAGGGACGTCTCGTTGCCGAGTCCGCGGACCACGTACGAGCCGGTGCCCATCGATCCCGGGATGAGCCCGAGGTCGCCCTTGCCGGCCCGGATCGCGCCCTTGCGGGTGACGACCAGGTCGACGCCGTCGTAGGTCTCCTCGGCCACGTAGTTGTGGTGGCAGAGGATCGGCTCGTCGAAGGCGATGGCCTCGAACGCCTTCGCGAGCACCCCCGTGACCAGCGCGAGCATGATCCGGCGGGAGAGGAAGGCGTAGTCCTGCGCCCAGTAGAGGTC
Organism: uncultured Propionibacteriaceae bacterium; assembly: GCA_964563205.1. GTDB lineage: Bacteria > Actinomycetota > Actinomycetes > Propionibacteriales > Propionibacteriaceae > Propionicimonas. The sequence goes on from CAZLWS010000091.1 coordinate 9,143, forward strand.
GTGCCGGTAAGCGTCCATCTCGGGCGTCCCGGCCAGGAACACCGCCAGCTCCCGGTCGGGCAGCGCCCGGTTGTGCGCCAGGCCCTTGGCGACCGCGACGTGCCGCTCGGCGATCTCCTTGCCGATGTTGCGCGAGCCGGAGTGCAGGGTGACCCAGAGCCGTCCCTCGCCGTCGGCGCAGAGCTCGATGAAGTGGTTGCCGCCGCCCAGTGAGCCGCACTGGCTGAGCGCCTTGCTGCGGCGCTCGTCGATGCGGTCGGCGCGCAGCGTGTCGAACCCGTCCGCCATCTTGTCGAAACCGGCCTTCAGCGCGAGGTTCTGACGGACGACGGACGCGACCCCGTCGTGGCCGTGGTACCCGACCGGGACCGCCGCCTCGATCGCCAGCCGGAGGCTGCGCAGGTCGTCCGGCAGATCCTCCAGGGTCAGGGACGTCCGGACGGCGGCCATGCCGCAGCCGATGTCGACCCCTACCGCGTTCGGCGAGACGGCGTCCCGCATCGCGATCACCGAGCCGACCGTCGCCCCCTTGCCGAGGTGGACGTCGGGCATCACGCGCAGCCGCTCGGTCCACGGCAGGGCCGCGATGCGGCGCAACTGGTCGAGCGCTGCCGGCTCGACCTCCCAGGGATTGGCCCACATCAGGGTGTCGGCCTTGGCGCCGGGCAGGGTTGTCGGGAACTGGTTCATGGGGATTCACCCTCCTTCTGATTTGGTGCTGAATGACGAAAGCCGCCCGGTCCGGGGATCCCCGGCGGGCGGCTCTGGTGGTCGGTCCACGCGGTGGTGGCTACCCCAGGCACGGTCCGTCGTGGACGCGGGTCGGCTCGTCGAAGGTGTCGAAGGACACCGGGACGTACGCAGGCGCAGGCAGCGCGAGCAGTCGCTCCCGCACCTCTTTGCCTTGCTTTCGCATGTCTGTTCCTTCGAGATCCGCTGGCCCCGTCTGGGCAGCCTTGTAGTTTGCGCTGCCGCGGCAGCCAGTGTCAACTCCCGACGGCTTGCTTACGGTGAGCTGCGAGCGACTCGCCGCCACGACTGGCTGGCCGCGGGGCGTCCCCGGGCGAGTTGCCTCAGGAGGTGAGTGATGGCGCGGCCGGGTGCTCGTCGGTTGGCGCTCGTCGGGCCACGAGTTGGTTGAGCCGCTCGGACATGAGCAGGCCTAGCGCGACCAGGGCGGCGAGGAAGAGCGGGAAGATCCACAGCCCTGCCCAGGCGGAGAGCGCGCCGAACAGCGGCGGCGCGAAGGTGGATCCGGTGTAGGCCGCGGCCATCTGGATGCCGATGATGGCCTGGGAGTTGCGGCGTCCGAAGTTGACCGGGGTGGAGTGGATGATCGCCGGATAGATCGGTGCGCAGCCGAGCCCTGCGACCACGAGCCCGGCGAGGGCGAGCACCTCGGTGTCGAGCGGGAGCGCGATCATCACGACGCCCAGGGCGACCGTGGTGAAGCCGCCGCGGATCAGCTGCTTGTCTCCGGCTCGGTCGGCGAAGAAGCCCGCCAGGAACCGTCCGGCGGTGATGCCCAGCAGGAAGAGCGCGGCGAATGCGGCCGCGGTGGCCGGCGCGACTCCGTGATCGTCGACCAGGTAGGTCGACGCCCAAAGGATCGAGGTGCTTTCGAGCGCGCAGTAGGCGAAGAAGGCGGTCAGGATCAGGATCACGCCGGGGATCCGCAGTGCCTGGGCGAGCGGGACGTGGCTGCTGTTGGCCGCTGATGCGCCGTCCGTGGCGTCCGGTTCGTCGGTCTCGGCAGGGTGGACGGGGGAGGCCCGGTTGACTTTGCCCCAGAGCGGGATGCTGATGAGCAGCGCGAAGGTGAGGGCGGCCTGGATGAGGCCGACGGTCAGGTAGGCGCCGGACCAGCCCAGTCCCGAGCTGAGGGTGTAGCTCATGATGAACGGGCTGATCGATGCGCCCACGCCCCAGAAGCTGTGCAGCCAGTTCATATGGCGCGCGGCATAGTGCAGAGCGACGTAGTTGTTGAGGGCGGCGTCGACCGCGCCCGCTCCCAGGCCGTAGGGGATCGCCCACAGGCAGAGAATCCAGAACGCGCCCGAGGTGGAGAACCCCACGAGCGCGGCCGCGGTCATCCCCACGCTGACGGCCGTGACGGCGCCGACGCCGAACCGGCGGGTGATCCGCTCGGAAGCCAGGCTCGACAAGATCGTGCCGCCGGCGATGATCATGGTGATGATGCCCGCGAAGGCGACCGGGACGCCGAGATCCTGGTGCATGACCGGCCAGCCGGCCCCGACCAGGGAGTCGGGCAGCCCAAGGCTGATGAACGCGATGTAGATGATCGCCAGAAGAAGCGAGTACACGGGTAGGTGAGGTGCCTTTCACGGAGCCCGGACGGCTGCCAGGGCGGTTGGTCGAGGTGGTTCGCAACGAACCACCGGCTTAATGGTACGATTGTACACACTATATGGACGTTCGTACACAACGAGGGAGGGTTATGGACGCGCAGAACGCCGCCGGCTCGCGGCGCGGCCGACGCAACGATCCTGATCGACGCGACCGGATCATCGACGCCTGCCTCGACGTCATCGCCCGCTCCGGCGTCGCCGGCACCTCTCACCGCAAGGTCGCAGCCGAGGCCGACGTCCCGCTCGGTGCGATGACCTACTACTTCGACGGCATGGATGAGTTGTTGCGCGAGGCGTTCACCCGGTTCGCCACGTCCGTCAGCGACGGTTTCCACCGCCGCATGAGCGCCGCCGCCGACGCCGAGGCCGCGCAGGAGGCCGTTGCGGCGATCATCCTCGAGGACGTGTTCAGCACCGACCGCGACCTCGTCCTCTCCCACGAGCTCTACACCCTCGCCGCCCGCGAGCCCGCCTACCGCGCCATCACCGCCGCCTGGATGAAACGCAGCCGCGACGCCCTGGAACTCCACTTCGACCCCGAAACCGCGCGCCTGCTCGACGCCCTGATCGAGGGCCTCACCATCCACCGCGCCCTCGACCCCGACCCCCGCGACCCCCACGAGGTCGAGATCGCGATCACCCGCATCAC
>CAZLWS010000092.1:0-11988 GCA_964563205.1 uncultured Propionibacteriaceae bacterium
TCGCCGCCCGGTACACCTGCGACGGCACCCTCACCCCGGTCTGGCGCAAAGACGGCAAACCCGTCCGCGTCGGCCGCTCCCAGCGCATCGTCCCGGACCGGGTGCGGGTCCTGGTCGAGGATCGTGACAAAGGCTGCCGCTACCCCGGATGTCACTCCACGGCCTACCTTGAGGTGCATCACAAGCTCCACTGGCAAGACGGCGGCGTCACCGACCCGACCAACCTGCTCTGCCTATGCGGCTACCACCACGACGAGCACCACAAAGGCGTCTTCTCGATCGAGGGCGACTGTGAACGGGTGGACGGGCTGGTCTTCCGCAGTCACTACGGCTATGTGCTTAACCCGGCCCGGCCGGAGCCGCCGCCCTCGCCCGATCTTCCGCCACCCGAGTGGCGCGGACCTACTGGGGAGCAACTCCAAACCAGATGGCTCCACTTCAACCCCAACCCGATCGACCCAGCGGCGCCCGCCGCCTGATCGGCACGCCCTGACTCAGAGGGCGGTCGGTCGCGCGCGACAGTGCGCCAGCCGTTCGAAGCCGATCCGAGTGAGCAGAGGGTCCTTCGCCTGAAGCCGGGCCATCAAGCCCTCGGCCACCGATGTGGCGGTGTTCGCCTGCTGATGGCTCGCCCGCCCCAGCCACACCTCGTCCTCAAGCTCTTGTTCATCCACGAGCCCGAACTCGCCGGACCGCCACCACAGGTCGAGCTCAAGATCCAAGTACTCCCAACGCCGCCCGTCGGAGCCTGCGTCGCAACTCACCGCCGACCGGTGATCTCGCCCTGGATCGCGGCGGGCTCCCGTCGAGCGTGGGAGATGCCGAGCACCCGTACGTCCTCGCCGGACACGTGGTCGACGATCAGGTAGGGAAACCTACGCAGCACCACTCGTCGGTAGTCCTCGAAGAGGAAGCGGCCCAACTCTGGAAAGGACTCGATGAACCCCAGCGCGGCGTCCACCTCCATGCCGAACCGGGTAGCCAGCGCGGGATCAACCTCTAGGTAGTGGGCGAAGGCCTCGTCCAGATCGGCATCGACGCCGGCGTGGACCCACAGCACCCAGTTCATGCCCAACGAGCACGCAGCCTCGTCCTGAACTCATCGCCGGAAACCGCGACCGACGTGCCGTTCTCCAGTTCCGCGCGCCGCTGCCGCCATACCGCGATGTCGCGCTCGGCCACAACGATGTCATCGACGTCAACGGTGAGCTCGAGATAGGTCAGCAGTTCGCGGCGCTCGTCAGCGCTGAGCGCGTCGACCGCCGCCTTCAGTGTCTGGCTGACCATGTGCCAAGCATAGATCGCATCCCCGACACAACACCGTCACCACAAGCACACTCGCTGGATGTGCGTGGGAACGAGCTGAGTGGAATGCTTGCCCGATGACCATGAAAGGACGCGGGCCGCGACCAAAGCCGGTCGTCCCCGCGACCTTCGAGGGGTTGCTCTCCGTCTTCCGGCGGCACGAGCTGTGACCTCCGAAGACGAAACCGGCGGACGGACGCCGACCGGTATGCCGCGCGTGGTGTGGATGCTGACTCTGTCGGCCTTCTTCGTGGCTCTTGGGTTCGGGGTGATGATCCCGGTGCTGCCGCTCTTCGCGCGGTCGTTCGGGGTGTCGAACCTGCTGATCGGTCTGGTGGTCTCGGCCTTCGCGGGGATGCGGCTGGCGGCCAGCCCGTTCTGCCGGCGGATCTCCGACCGGATCGGGCACCGCCGGACCATCGGGATCGGGATGTGGATCGTCGCCGTCTCCTCGGCGCTGTGCGGCGTCGCGGGCAGCTACCCGGAGTTGCTGGGGTGGCGGGCGGCCGGCGGCGTCGGCTCGGCCATGTTCACCATCTCGGCCACCGCCCTGCTGCTGGCCAGCGTCCCCGCCGAACTTCGCGGACGGGCCGCGGGGCTGTACCAGGGCAGCTTCCTGATCGGCGGCATGGCCGGCCCGGCGGTCGGCGGGCTGCTGGCCGGCATCTCGATCACCGCGCCGTTCTTCTTCTACTCCGGCACCCTGCTGATCTCCGGGGCGATCGCCTTCACCCAGCTGCACGAGCCGGCGGCGGTGCGCGAGGCCGGACCCGAGCCGATCACCCGTCCGCTGCGCGAGGTGCTGGCCGACATCCGATTCCAGGCGGCCTGCCTGCTGAGCTTCGGGCAGGGCTGGCAGTCCTTCGGGGTGCGGTCGGCGCTGGTGCCGATCCTGATCGTTGCCGGGCTGGGCGCCGACGCCACCTGGACGGGGATCGCCTTCGCGATCGCTGCCGTCGCGCAGGGCGCCGCCCTGACCCCGGCCGGACGCGCCACCGACCTGATCGGACGCCGACCGGTCATGATCATCGGCGGCGTCGTCGCGGGCGCGGCCACCCTCGCGCTGCCGTTCGCGCCGGACCGGATCTGGGTGGTCGTGATCCTCTGCGTGTACGGGGTGGGCGCGGCCGCCCTCGGCACCGCCCCGACCGCCGCGCTGGGCGATGCCGCTCGAGGCGCGGGCAGCCAGCCGATCGCAATCCACTCCATGGCCAGCGACGTCGGCGCGATTGCAGGCCCGCTGGCGGCCGGGCTGCTGGCCGACAGCCTGGGCATGCCGGCGGCCTTCGCCTCCGGCGCGGCGATCCTGCTGGCCGGCGCCGGGTTGTCCTGGTTCATGCCCCGGGAACCGGCCCTCTCCCGGCGTTGAGGCCTTGCCAGTGCTGGGTTGGTGACCATCTCGTGACCACCTAGCCCTGGCTGGGATTGCTCGAAGGCCCTGAGAAACAAAGAACCCGCCCCTGACAAGGGACGGGAACCTGGTAGCCCCGACGGGATTCGAACCCGCGCTACCGCCTTGAGAGGGCGGCGTGCTAGGCCGCTACACAACGGGGCCCTAGCTGTCGCACGAAGCGACTCGACGAAGATTACCAAAGCCAGCACAGCTGAAGCGAATCTTCTGCGCTGGGGTACTAGGACTCGAACCTAGACTGACGGAACCAGAATCCGGCGGGCTGCCAATTACCCCATACCCCATCTGTTCTCCGAGCGGTTGCGGCACTGCCGGATCGCGGCTGTGTTGCCCTGCTCAGAGAGATGCTGGCCGGTTGGGCCAGCGAGGGACGACTTTACTAGACCCCGGGGGTCCTCACAAAACCGGGCGTCGTGACCGCCAGCCGCATCCGGCCGGCCAGCCAGATCGCGGCGACCGCGAACAGGCCGAAGCCGAGCAGGTCGGTGGCCAGATCCCACCAGCCGATGGTCTGCGTCGTCCGGACGGCGGCGATGGACGAGGTGAGGCCGGCCCACACGAAGGCGAAGACGTTGTTGGCGACGTGCGCGGCGACCGCGGCCTCCAGTCCCCCGGTCCGCAGCACCAGGAAGCCGGCGATCAGCCCGAAGCCGAACCGGTCCAGGAAGAGCGGCAGGTTCTGCGTCCCGTGGAAGAGCGCGAACACCGCGGCGGAGACCACCACCCCGGCCCACGGAACCCGCAGCACCGCCTGCAGCGACTGCAGCAGGTAGCCGCGGAAGAAGTACTCCTCGGCGGCGGCCTGCAGCGGCGAGGTGAGGACGACGACGAGCATGAACCACCAGAAGTCTGCCTGCGGCCTCAGCTGCCAGGTCCACGCGCCGCTGGTCGCCAGCAGCACGACGTTCAGCACGGCCGCCGCGACCAGCAGCACGCCGAGGGCGTACCGCCAGCGGAACCCGGGCTGCACCGAGTGCAGCCATCGCGGATGGACGTGGTGCACCATCAGCACCAGCCCCAGCGCGGTCGGCAGCAGCACCCCGAGCCCGAGGTGCGAGGCGGCCATCCCCCACGGCGTCTCGAAGGCCCGGCCCGCGTGGTAATAGTCGGCGAAGCTGCCCGGCTGGCCGGCGGCGTTCCAGCCCGCCAGCATGGCCAGCTGCGTGACGACCGGGGTCACCACGAGAAAGGTCACCAGCCCGATCAGCATGCCGGACAGGCAGCGCAGCGCCGTCCGTCCTGCCAGCGGGCCGGGGTCGGCCAGCACTTGCGGGTAGCCGACGCCGGGCGGCGGCTGCCGGACGGCCAGCGCCTCGAGGCCCGCCAAGGCCACGCCTCAGTCCTCCGGGCCGACGACCGGGTTGGTGAGCGTGCCGATCCCGCCGATCGTGATCGACACCTCGTCGCCCGGAACGATCCGAGCCACCCCAGCGGGCGTGCCGGTGAGGATCACGTCGCCGGGCAGCAGGGTGGTGTAGCTGGTGACGTAGGAGACCAGGTCGGCGATCCGGCGCACCATCTGCGCGGTGCTGCCCTGCTGCCTGACCTCGCCGTTGACGGTGGTCACCAGTTCCAGGTCGGCGGCCTCGTCCAGGCTCAGGTGGGTGACGATCCACGGGCCGAGCGGGCAGAACGAGTCGTACCCCTTCGCCCGCGCCCACTGGCCGTCGGTGGCCTGCAGATCGCGACAGGTGACGTCATTGCCGACGGTGTAGCCGAAGATCACCTCGGCGGCCCGCTCCGGCGGCACCCGGCGGCAGATCCGTCCGATCACCACGGCCAGCTCGCCCTCGAACTGCAGGTCGCTGGTCTCCGGAGGCTGGACGATCGCCTCCCCCGGGCCGATCACGGCGGTGTTCGGCTTGAAGAAGGTCAGCGGGGTGGCCGGCACCTCGTTGCCCAGTTCGGCGGCGTGCTCGGCGTAGTTGCGTCCCACCCCCACCACCTTGCTGCGCGGGATCACCGGGGAGAGCAGCCGGACGTCGGCCAGATCGAGCCGCTGCCCGGTGTAGTGCACCGGGCCGGCCAGCGGATCCCCGGTCACCACCGCGACCGATTCCGGGTTGGGACCGCCGTCGGCTTCGAGTTCGACCACCCCGAAGGCGGTCTCTCCGTCATGGGAGAAACGTGCAACGCGCATGGGGGGCAGCTTATTCGGCCACGATGTTGGCCAGCCGCTCCCCCGCCGCGAACCGGGCCAACTGGTCGCGCAGCAGCCGGTGGATCCGCGGGTAGAAGGCGGAGGCCTGGCCGCCGCGGTGCGGGGTGATGAACACCCCGGGCAGCGACCACAGCGGGTGATCGGCCGGCAGCGGCTCCGGGTCGGTGACGTCGAGGGAGGCGCGGATCCGTCCAGTGCGCACCGCCGCCACCAGCGCTTCGGTGTCCACCACAGGACCGCGCGAGACGTTGACCAGCAGCGCGCCGTCCGGCAGCGCGGCCAGTTCGGCGGCGCCGATCAGCCCGCGGGTGTCGGGGGTGAGCGGGGTGATGACGAAGACCACGTCGGCCTCGGCGAGGCGCTCGCGCAGTTCGGCGACCGGGTGCACTTCCGGCTCGGCACGGGCGCTGCGGGCCACCCGGGTCACCGAGGCTGCCTCGAAGCCGGCCAGCCGGCGTTCGATGGCCTCCCCGATCCGTCCGTAGCCGACGATCAGCACCCGCCGGTCGGCCAGCGAGTCGGCGAACTCCTCCAGCCAGGCGCCGGTCGTCATGGCGCGGGCGAACCGGTCCAGCCGGCGCAGGTTCACCAGGGCCAGCGAGACCGCCAGCTCGGCGGTCGCCGCGTCGTGCACCCCCGCCGCGTTGCACAACACGGCGCCGGCCGGCAGGTGGGGCAGGTAGTTGTCGTACCCGGCCGACTGCAGCTGGACGGCCCGCAGCGCGGCCATCTCGCCGGCGCGCTCCAGCAGCGGCAGCGGCGGCGCTATGTAGGGCGCGACGATCAGCTCCACCTCGGCGACCGAGCCCGGCAGATCCTCGGGCGCGAGGGTGGCGTCGGGCCGGTCGCCCTGCGGCAGGTAGCAGTCCGCGACAAGCCCCTCCGGCAGCGGGCCCAGGGCCTGCTCGGCCGTGGCCTGGTCCGGGTACGGCAGCCACACACGCTTGGTCATCCGATGTCCTCCTGATCGTCCTCCTCCCCCACCCTAGAGGGGTAACGTGACGCTCATGAGCTACGACGCCGTGGAACTGATCCGGATCAAGCGGGACGGGGGCGTGCTGGACGACGCGGCCGTCGAGTGGCTGATCCGCCACTACACCGACGGCGACGTCACCGCCGAGCAGATGTCGGCCATGGCGATGGCGATCTTCTTCCGCGGCCTCGACCTGCGCGAGCTCAGCACCTGGACGAACGCCATGATCGCCACCGGCGAGCGGATGGACTTCTCCTCGCTCTCGCGCCCGACGGTCGACAAGCACTCCACCGGCGGGGTGGGCGACAAGATCACGCTGCCGCTGGCGCCGCTGGCAGCGGCCTGCGGGGCGGCCGTCCCCCAGCTCTCCGGACGCGGGCTGGGCCACACCGGCGGCACCCTCGACAAGCTGGAGGCGATCCCCGGGTGGCGGGCCGACCTCAGCAACGCCGAGATGCTGCGGCAGCTGGAGGAGGTCGGCGCGGTGATCTGCGCTGCCGGCTCCGGGCTCGCGCCCGCCGACAAGAAGCTCTACGCGCTGCGCGACGTCACCGGCACGGTGGAGTCGATCCCGATGATCTCCGCCTCGATCATGAGCAAGAAGATCGCCGAGGGAACCGCCGCGCTGGTGCTGGACGTGAAGACCGGGGCCGGCGCCTTCATGAAGTCCTACGAGGATTCGGTGGCCCTGGCCCGCACCATGGTGGGGCTCGGCCAGGCCGCCGGGGTGACCACGGTCGCGCTGGTCACCGACATGAACACCCCGCTGGGACGCTCGGCGGGCAACGGCGTCGAGGTCGCCGAGTCGGTCGAGGTGCTGGCCGGCGGCGGACCCTCCGACGTGGTGGAGCTGACGCTGGCCCTGGCTCGCGAGATGCTCGCCGCCGCCGGCATCGACGCCGACCCGGAGCAGGCGCTGGCCTCCGGACGGGCCATGGACGCCTGGCGGTCGATGATCGCCGCTCAGGGCGGCGACCCGGACGCCCCGCTGCCCGCCGCCCGCCACACCGAGACCGTCACCGCGGAATCGGACGGCGTGATCGCCGCGATGGACGCGATGGGGGTCGGGCTGGCCGCCTGGCGGCTGGGCGCCGGACGGGCCAAGCAGGGCGACCCGGTGCAGGCCGCCGCGGGCGTGACCTGGAACGCCACGGTCGGCGACCGCGTCGCGAAGGGTCAGCCGCTGTTCACCCTGCACACCGACACCCCCGAGCGCATCGAGCGCGCCAAGGAGGCTCTCGCCGGCGTCGTGACCTACTCCGACCAGCCGCTGGAGCGCGGGCCGCTGGTGCTGCAGCGGATCGATCGCCCGTAGCCCGGGCTCAGCCTGGACGCAGGCTCAGCCGGCGGCGTCCTCGGCCTCGGTCTCGCCCGGCCCGGGCCAGTCGATCCGCTGCCGGGACATGTAGCGGAACCGGTCGCCGCGGAACTTCGACTCGGTCCACTCCACCAGGTTGGCGTCGGCGTCCCAGGCGGTCCGCTGCGCCAGCAGCATCGGCAGACCGGTCTCCACGCCGAGCAGGTCGGCGGTGACCGGGTCGGCGAGGGCGGTCTCGATGACGTCCTCCACGGTCGTCACCACGGCGCCGTACTTCTCGCGCAGGGTCTCGTACAGGGAGCCGTGCTCGGCCAGCTGCTCGGCCAGCCCGGGCAGCGGCCGGGGCAGGTAGGCCACCTCGTGGGCGATCGGCTCGTCGTGCGAGGTCCGGATCCGCTCCAGCCGCTGGATGGTCGTCCCCAGCGGCACGCGCAGCCGCTCGGCGAGCTGGTTGTCGGCCGGCAGCTCGGTGACGCTGAGCACCCGGTTGCCGGGGCGCCAGCCGTCCACCGCCAGATCCTGGGAGAACGAACTGAGCGGACGCACCCGCATGGTCTTGGGCTGGGCGACGAAGGTGCCGCTGCCCTGGGTGCGCACCAGCCGGCCGTCGACCACCAGTTCGGCGATCGCCTGACGCACCGTGGTGCGGGAGGCACCGTAGCGCACGGCCAGCTCCCGTTCCGTGGGCACGGCGGCGCCCGGCGGCAGATCGCCGATCAGCTCCAGGATCGCTTCCTTGATCCGGTAGTACTTCGGAACCTTCACAGCCCGCTCCTCAGGGTGTTGACTGACCACACCAGGCCCCCAGCATATTGGACTAGACCAAAGTTGCGACAGGGGTTGACACGACAGATTGGTCTATGCCAATCTCTAGGCAATGGTCTAAACCAATCGACCAGAACCAGAAAACTCACCATCTCGAGGAGACCGCATGAGCACCGTGGCCGACGGGACTTCCACCAAGAAGTCCGGACCGCGCATCCCTGGGTTCGCCCAGCTCCAGAGGCTCGGCAAGAGCCTGATGCTTCCCATCGCCCTGCTGCCCGCCGCCGGCATCCTGCTGCGCCTGGGCCAGCCTGATCTGCTCGGCCAGATCACGGCCCCGGTCATCGGGCCCTTCTTCAACGCCATGAGCGCAGCCGGCGGGGCGATCTTCGGCGCCCTGCCGCTGCTCTTCGCGATCGGCGTGGCGATCGGCTTCGCCAAGAAGGCGGACGGCTCCACCGCGCTGTCGGCCGCCGCCGGCTACCTGGTCATCGAGGCGGTCTTCAAGACCATGTCCCCGGTCGTGCTGGCCGGCGTCACCGACGCCAGCGGCAATCAGGCGATGATCAACTACAGCGTCTTCGCCGGCATCGTGGTCGGCCTGATCACGGCCTTCCTCTTCGACCGGTACCACAACATCGTCCTGCCGCCGTACCTCGGCTTCTTCGGCGGCCGCCGGTTCGTCCCGATCGTCGTCTCGCTCACCAGCCTCTTCGTCGGCTTCGGGCTGAGCTACTTCTACCCGATCTTCAACGTCGGCCTCACCGCGGTGGGCAGCTTCATCGGCGGCACCGGCGCGATCGGCGCCTTCCTCTACGGCTTCGTCAACCGCATGCTGATCCCGATCGGCCTGCACCACATCGTCAACACCTACATCTGGTTCATCTACGGCGACTACACCACCGCCACCGGCCAGGTCGTCACCGGCGAGCTCACCCGCTTCGCCAACGGCGACCTGACCGCCGGCCTGCTGACCTCCGGCTTCTACCCGATCCTCATGTTCGGCCTGCCGGCCGCGGCGCTGGCCATGATCCACGTCGCCAAGCCGAAGCAGAAGAAGGCCGCCATCGGCATCCTCTCGGCCGCCGGCCTGACCGCCTTCCTCACCGGCGTCACCGAGCCGCTGGAGTTCTCCTTCATGTTCGTCGCCTTCCCGCTGTACGTGATCCACGCGCTGCTGACCGGCCTGTCGCTGGCCATCGCCTACCTGCTCGACATCCACCTCGGGTTCTCGTTCTCCGCGGGCCTGATCGACCTGCTGCTGTACGGCACCGCCCCGGCGGCGCAGAACATCCCGCTGCTGGTCGGCCTGGGCGTCGCCTTCTTCGCGCTGTACTACTTCATGTTCCGGTTCGCGATCGTGAAGTGGAACATGCGCACCCCGGGCCGTGAGCCCGACGCCGAGTTCGAGGCCGAGCAGTCCGCGAACCTCACCGACGACGGCGGCGCCGCTGCCGGCGGCTCCGGGTCCCCGGCGCTAGCGAAGGCCGAGCAACTGATCGCGGCCTTCGGCGGACGGTCCAACCTGGTCAACGTGGACGCCTGCATCACCCGGCTCCGCATGGAGGTCGGCGACAAGGCCAACGTCGACCAGGCTCGCCTCAAGGCGCTCGGCGCGGCCGGCGTGATCGAGGTCGGCAACAACGTCCAGGCCATCTTCGGCACCCAGGCCGAGGCGCTGAAGAACGACATCCTGGGCGCCATCGCGGCCAGCCCGAACGGCCCGGCCGTCGCGGTCGACACCACGAGCCCCGCCGTCGTCGAGGCGGCTCCGGTCGCCACGGCCGCGCCGGCCGCGGTCACCACGATCCTGGCGCCGGTCTCCGGCCGCCCGGTCGCGCTGAAGGACGTCCCGGACGCCACCTTCGCCCAGGGCATCGTGGGCTACGGCCTGGCGATCGACCCGCCGCGGGAGATCGTGGACGCGGTCGCGCCGGTCAGCGGCACCGTGCTGACCCTGTGGCCGCACGCCTACGTGATCATGACCGCCGACAACGTCGGCGTCCTGGTCCACCTCGGCCTGGACACCGTCCAGCTGAACGGCGAGGGCTTCACCGCCCACGTCGCCCAGGGTGACACGGTCGAGGCCGGTCAGAAGATCATCACCTTCGACGTGCCGGCGGTCGAGGCGACCGGACGCAACCCGGTGATCCCGGTCGTCGTCATGGAGAAGAAGCAGGACGACATCGCCTACACCGATGCCGTCATCGGCGGCGACCTGACGGCGCTGGAGGCCATCTTCACCGCCCGCTGATCCAGCCAAAGCGAATCCCCGGCGCCGCTCTGCCCGATCTTCGGGGCGGCTGCCGGGGACTCGTGCGTTCAGGGGCGTTACGCGGACGCCTCGACCAGCGCCGGCGGCTCGACGGCGTCCGGGACGCGGCTGAGCAGGCCCCAGCGGTAGGCCTCGTGCAGGGCCTCCCAGCTGGCCTCCACCACGCTGTCGCCGACGCCCACGGTGGTCCAGGTGCGCTCGCCGTCGGTGGTGTCGATCAGCACCCGGACGATCGCGTCCGTGCCGTGGCCCTGGTCGAGGATGCGGACCCGGTAGTCGGTGAGCTCGAAGGACTCCACCTGCGGGTAGCTGCGGACCAGCGCGCGCCGCAGCGCGACGTCCAGGGCGTTGAGCGGGCCGTGGCCCTCCCCCACCAGCGCCTCGGTCTCGCCGTCCACGGTCAGCTTCACGGTCGCCTCGGAGTCGCCCTCGGGGCCGACGTGGGAGCTGGTGAACACCCGCCAGGAGACCACCTCGTAGTGGTCGTCGACCAAGCCCAGCTGCTCGCGCAGCAACAGCTCGAAGGAGGCGTCGGCCGACTCGTAGGAGTAGCCCGCCATCTCCCGCTCCTTCACCAGGTCAGTGATCTTCGCCGCCAGCTGGCGGTCGGAGAGGTCGTAGCCGAGCTCGCTGCCCTTGAGCTGGATGTTCGCCCGGCCGGCCATGTCGGAGACCAGCATGCGCATGTCGTTGCCGACCAGGGTCGGGTCGATGTGCTGGTACAGGTTGGCGTCCACCTTGATCGCCGACGCGTGCAGCCCGGCCTTGTGCGCGAACGCCGACAGCCCGACGTAGGGGGCGCGGTTGTTCATCGGGACGTTGGTGATGGCCGCCACCGCGTGCGAGATCCGGGAGGCCTCGACCAGGCCCTCCGGCGGGATCACCTGCCAGCCGTACTTCAGCTGCAGGTTCGCGATCACGGTGATCAGGTTGGCGTTGCCGGTGCGCTCACCGGTCTCGTTCATGGTGCCCTGGACGTGCATCACGCCCGCCTCGACCGCGGCCAGGGTGTTGGCCACCGCGCAGCCGGTGTCGTTGTGGCAGTGGATGCCCAGGTCGACGCCGATCTGGCCGGCCGCGCTCACCACGTCGCCCATCCAGCTGGGCAGCATGCCGCCGTTGGTGTCGCACAGGATGACCACCTCGGCGCCGGCCTCGGCGGCCGTCCGCACCACTTCCAGGGCGTAGTCGGGGTTGGCGCGGTAGCCGTCGAAGAAGTGCTCGCAGTCGACGAAGACCCGGCGGCCCTGAGCCACCATGTGGGTCACCGTGTCGCGGATCATCTCCAGGTTCTCGGCCAGGGTGGTCTTCAGCGCCCGGAAAACGTGCTCGTCGTGGCTCTTGGCCACGATGCAGATCACCTCGGTGCGGGCATCCAGCAGGGCCTGCACCTGGGGATCGGCAGCCGCGGTGGCGCCCACCTTGCGGGTGGCGCCGAAGGCGACCAGCTTGGCGTTGCGCAGCTCCAGTTCGCCGTCGGCGGCGCGGGCGAAGAACTCGGTGTCGCTGGGGTTGGCCCCCGGCCAGCCACCCTCGATGAAGCCGACCCCCAGCTCGTCCAGCAGCCGCGCGATCTTCAGCTTGTCCGCGACGCTCAGCCGCACCCCTTCCTGCTGAGCGCCGTCGCGCAGGGTGGTGTCGAAGACATGAAACGTGTCGGGAGCCACGTGAAGGGTCATCAGGGAACCTCGCCTATCGAGAACATTCAAAGATTGAGACTACCGCCCATCTATTGGACACACCAAGGATTTGGCCGAAGTTGGACGCTGGACCGCGCTCC
>CAZLWS010000093.1:0-6457 GCA_964563205.1 uncultured Propionibacteriaceae bacterium
CGCCACCCTACCCAGGCCGGCGGGTCAGTCAGCCAGGTGTCGTCGTCTGATGTCGCAGGCATTCGGCTTCTGGCGCCAGAACAGCTGCGACGGCAGATTGCGTGGGATGTCTATCACGCCCCCGATTCGATCGTCCGATGGCTCTGACGCTGCACCTATTCGGCTTCTCGTTCCAGAAGGCGAACAGGTGTGACACCAGGCGGCCGAGCTGTGACGGGGAGGCGCCGGTCAGTGGAGCAGGCGTCCGACGGTGGACTCCCACGGGCCTAGGACTGGGCCAGGACGATCGCCGAGGACGGGCTCAACGCGCAGGCCATGGCGAGGGCGGCGGAGTGGTCTGCCTGACAGATTGGCTTCGATGAACCAGACCTCGCCGTCGAGCTCGCGGACGTAGCCGAGGTAGTTCTTGGTGCCGGGAGAGATCGGACGGAAGTCGCCTCGGGTCAGCGCCGGGTGCTTGCGCCGCAGGGTGATCAGGTGGCGGTACCAGTGCCAGACCGAGTCGGGGTCGGACCGCTGCTCGACGGCGGTGAAGCCGGGGGTTTCGTCCTTGCCGGGCAGCCAGGGATGGGTGCCTTCGAGGAGGTCCCCGCCTTCGCAGGGATGACGGAAGGGTGCGGTCACGGGGATCTCGTCACCCCAGCGGAGGGGGACGCGGGCGTGGTCTCGAGCTCCGGCGAGCACCTCGTTCCATGCAGCGGACGGTTCGGCGCCGGACCTCAGCAGTTCCTGATAGCGGTTCAACGACTCCACGTCGCGCAGGTCGTCCGGGCTAGTGAATGCCTGGTTCACGGCGGCGAGTTCCTGGCCCTGGAAGAGGAAGGGGGTGCCGCGCATGGTCAGCTGCAGAGTCGCCAGCAGTTTTGCGATCGTCGTCCGTACGGCCGGATCCGACTCGGCGCCGTAGCCCACCTTGCTCAGCATCCTGGGGTTGTCATGGTTGTCCAGGAAGAGGGCGATCCAGTCGCCCGGACGCAGGCGGGCCTGCCAGCCGAGCCAGAACTGCTTGAGGTAGTTCAGGTCGTAGCGGTAGTCGTGCCAGCGGGTGCGGCCGGGAAGGTCGAGCACGTCGAAGTTGAAGACCAGGTCCAGTTCGCCTCGGCTGGTGTTGCTCAGCAGCCGGGCTCCCTCGATGCCGATGCCGGGGGTCTCGCCGACCATCACCGCGACCGTCCCGTCCTCACGGGTGAAGCCTTCGCGTCGCAGCTCGCGCAGGTGCTCGTCCAGGTGGGGCCCGTAGAAGTAGTGCTCGACGCCGCTGAACTCCATCAGGTCGGCCACGAACGGGTTGCCGTCGGGCAGTCCGGCGGCCTTGGAGATGTAGTTGATGACGTCCAGCCGGAAGCCGTCGACGCCGCGATCCAGCCACCACCGGACGATGTCGGCCACCTCGGCGCGCAGGGCGGGATTCGACCAGTTGAGGTCGAGTTGGTGGTCGGCGAACAGGTGGAGCGCCCAGCGGTTCGCCTCCGGGATCCAGCGCCAGGCGGAGCCAGAGAAGAAGGAGTCCCAGTTGTTCGGCGGCTGATCCGGGGTGCCCTCGACCAGGAAGTAGTAGCCGCCGTAGGGTCCGTCCGGGTCGGCGACGGCCCGCTGGAACCACTCGTGCTCGGACGAGGTGTGGTTCACCACGAGATCCAAGATGATCCGCATCCCGCGCTCGTGGCAGCCGGCGATCAGCTCGTCGACGTCCGCCAGGGTGCCCATCTCGGTCATCACGTCGCGGTAGTCGCTGACGTCGTAGCCCATGTCCTGGTTCGGCGAGGCGAAGATCGGCGAGAGCCACAGGCAGTCGACGCCCAGGTCGGCCAGGTAGTCGAGCCGGGAGATGACGCCGCGGAGGTCGCCGATGCCGTCCCCGTTCGAGTCGCAGAACGAGCGCGGATAGACCTGATAGAAGACCGCGTCTCGCCACCAGGCATCGGACGGGGACCCGTCCGGCACCGGCTCGGCGTGGGCGTTGACCAGCTTCAGCAGGGCGTCCATCAGGCCGGGGGCGGTGAAGCGGCGGGTGAGCCGCTCCAGGGTGGCGAGCCGCAGGCCGGCCGCGACCCGGAGCACCCGGGGGGACAGGCCGCTCTGCAACAGCACCTTGTCGACGATGTCCCGTCCGAGCGGGGTCGCGTAGAGGTCGCGCAGTCGCTGGCGCGCCGTCAACTCGGCACTGCGTTGGCCCCCGCTCATGCGCTCACTCTAGACACGGCTGAACGGATCTACCTCGATCTGACCGGGTCAAAGCCGATTGAGGTCGCTGAGGGCAGTCTGGCGGTAGGTTTGTTCAGCTGCCCGGCTCTGGCGGGATGAGCTCCGTTCCGGGGCCCAACCGGTGAGAGTCCTCTCATGCTGCTGGGGCGGGACGCGGGCGTCCGGCAGACTGGGGGCGTGACCGCGACGCGAACCGCCTGGAGCATCCGGGCCCGGGTGATCGCGGCCGTCATGATCCTGACCGGGCTCGCGCTGCTGCTCTCCGGCGTGGTCATCTACGTCCAGGGCGAGGCCAGCACCCGGCAGCGGGTGATCGCCGACCTGGATCGCACCGTGGACGAGGTAGCCCAGCTCGCCGGCGGCAACGACCCCGCCACGGGCGAGCCCTTCACAGGTGTAGAGCCCTTGCTCAAAGCCAGCATGCAGCAAGTGGTGCACGGTCCGTCGGAGGGGTCGTTCGCGATTCTCGGCGGCCGCATCCGCTGGACCGCTCCGCAAGGGGTCGTGCTGCGTCCCGAAGACGACCCCGAGCTGGTGGCGGCGGTGCTGCCGCTGGCCGCCGGCGATCAGGTGGTGCAGGGCGACCTGATGACCGCGCTGCGTGAGTACCGCTACATCGTCGTGCCGGTCCACGGCGCGGACGGCGACCCGGGCGGGGCGCTGGTGCAGGTCGCCGACATGGGCCTGGAGCGGGCGGTGCTGCGGCCGGTCTACGTCACCTACTCGCTGATCGCCGTGGGCGCGCTGCTGCTGGTCGCGATGCTGATATGGCTGATGGTGGGACGCCTGCTGCGTCCGATCAGCTGGATGCGGCAGACCGCCGAGCGGATCACCGAGACGGACATCTCGCAGCGCATCCCGGTGCGCGGCAGCGACGATCTCTCGGCACTGGCGGGCACTGTCAACGGCATGCTCGACCGGCTGGAGTCCGCGGTCGGCGCCCAGCGTGAGCTGCTGGACGACGTGGGCCACGAGCTGCGGACGCCGCTGACCATCGTCCGCGGCCACCTCGAGCTGATGGACGCCGCCGACCCCGACGACGTCACCGCCACCCGCGCCCTGGTGCTCGACGAGCTCGATCGGATGCGCCGGCTGGTGGACGACCTGCTCACCCTTGCCAAGGCCGAGCAGCCCGACTTCGTGGTCGCCGAGCTCGTCGACGTCGCCCGGCTCACCGACGAGACCCTGGCCAAGGCCAGCACCCTGGGCGAGCGCCGCTGGGTGCTCGACGAGTTGGCCGACGCCGAGGCGGCGCTCGACCCGCAGCGCGTCGCCCAGGCCTGGCTGCAGCTGGCCGCGAATGCCGTCCAGTACTCCGAGGCCGGCTCGACGGTCGGCATGGGCAGCCGGCTGGCCGGCGGCGAGCTGTGGCTGTGGGTGCGCGACGAGGGCGTCGGCATCGCCGAGAGCGAGCGGGAGCGCATCCTGACCCGCACCGTGCTGGGACGCGACGGCACCGGCACCGGGCTGGGCCTGGCGATCGTGTCGTCCATCGCCAAGGCGCACGGCGGCCGGGTCGACGTGCAGTCGACAATGGGGGAGGGCAGCCGCATCTCGATCGTGATCCCCACCGAGGCAGCGCTCCACGAGGAGGAAGACGATGAGCCAGATTCTGATCGTTGAGGACGAACCGCGGATCGCCGCGTTCATCGCGAAAGGGCTGAAGGCCGCCGGCTTCGCCACTCTGGTCGAGGCATCCGGCTACAACGCGGTCAGCCTGGCGATCGGCGGCGAGGCCGACCTGATCGTGCTGGACGTCGGCCTGCCCGACATCGACGGCTTCGAGGTGCTCTCCCGGATCCGCGGCCAGGGGGTGACCACCCCGGTGATCATGCTGACCGCCCGCTCGTCCGTCGCGGACACCGTGGCCGGGCTGCAGTCCGGCGCCGACGACTACATGCCCAAGCCGTTCAGCTTCGAGGAGCTGCTGGCCCGCATCCAGCTGCGGCTGCGCACCGACGCTGCCGGCGACTCGGCCGAGTCGGCGATGGTGCTCAGCCATGGCGATCTCAGCCTCGACCTGCGCACCCGCCGCGCCACCGTCGCCGGACGCAGCGTCGACCTCACCGCCCGCGAGTTCACCCTCGCCGAGATGTTCCTGCGCAACCCCGGCCACGTGCTGAGCCGAGAGCAGCTGCTGTCGGGAGCCTGGGGCTACGACTTCGACCCCGGCTCCAACGTGGTGGACGTCTACGTCCGCTACCTGCGCCGCAAGCTCGGCGCCGACCACTTCGAGACGGTCCGCGGGATGGGCTACCGCCTGGTCTGATCCGCCGAGAGCGCGTGTTTTGTGGTTATGGCGGCCGTCTTGGGAGGCTTCCTGGATGACCGCGCGCGGAGCGTGGTTACCAGCCTTCCTGGAGCCGCCACAACCACGATGCAGGCGCTCGCATCCACGAAGGGTGCTCCGACCGCCGTCATAACCACTGGATCGGCGCTCGGATCAGTGCGCTGGTTAGGGTGCGCGCACCCTCAGTCGCCGGAGTTTGCGCTCTTCGGGGAGGGCGGGGTGATCGGCGACGGGCCGGTGTTCGGGCTGTTCGGGGAGGCGGTGGCCTTCTTGGTGGGCTTCGGCTTGGGCTTGGCCGGGGTCTTGGCCGACGCGGGGGTCTTGGCGGTGACCGCGGTGGGGGCGGTGTTCGCGGTGAGAGTCGCGGTCGGGCTGGGGCTCGGGCTCTGGCTCGGTGAGGTGGTCGGCGAAGCGGGGGCGGTGGCCCCTACCACGATCGCCGGCTGCGGGTCGGCGGTGGCGGGGGAGCCGGAGTTCATGGCCATCAGGCCCAGGGTGCAGGTGCCGACCCCGAGGGTGCCCGAGACGGCCCAGGCGATCGCGGCTCTCGACAGCGGCATGGTTTTCCCTTTCTCCACTCCGGCGGGCTCGCCGGCCACTTCAGGCTAACTCCGCCAGATGAACGCGGGCGTGGTGAGCCGATGAGAGTTTCCTCATTCAGCGGGCTGCGGCGACGTAGTGCTCGGCGATCTCCAGGCGGCGCAGCGCCTGGTCGGGCTCGGCGCCCGAGATCAGGCTGATCAGGACGCCGGCCACCCGGGCCCGTAGGTCGCGGGCGTCCACCTGCTGCTCGAAGGCGTGCTGCCAGGCGTCCAGCACCTCGGGGATGCGCGGGTAGGCGTCGCGGTCCAGGCTGGGCAGCACGGCGAGGTGGGCCAGGCAGCAGGCCAGGTCGTCCTCGCGCAGCCCGGGGCCGACCGAGTCGATGTCGATGAACCGCAGGGCGTGGCCGTCCACGAAGATGTTCGCCTCGTAGAAGTCGCCGTGGGTGGGGACGACCGGGCCGTGCCGGCCCTGCGCGAGGACGTCGACGATCGCTGCGGCGGCCGCGTCGATCCGTCCGGCCTCGGCGGGAAGCTGCTGCCGGGCGGTGGCGGCGTGGAAGTCGATGTTCTGGCTCCAGGAGGAGCGCTGCGGCAGCGAGCGGACGGCCGCCGGCAGCCGATCGAGCAGGCCGGTGAGGTCGTACGGGGAGGGCAGTTCGGCCTCATTGCGCTGCCAGGCGACCAGACGGTGGGCGAGCGACCGTCCGGCGATGCTGGGGGAGATCAGGATGCCCGGGGCGGGACGGGCGAGCAGCCCGACGGTGAGGCCGGCGCCGGCCAGCAGGTTCTGCCGGGTGGCCAGCCGGTCGTCGTAGCCGGGGCGCATCACCTTGAGGAAGAAGTGCTCGCCGTCCACGGTCGCCCGCAGCACCGCCCGGCGCAGCGGACGGTAGGCCAGCAGGTCCAGGTGCAGCGAGCCGGCGTCGCGCAGCCGGGGCTCGGCGGCGGCCAGCCAGCCGAGCACGGTCGCCGGGTCGCAGGCCGCGGTCAGGCCGGGCAGCCGCGGGTCGGCCGGGTGCCGCCACACCCGCAGGGTGAGGCCGCCGCGGCTCAGCGTGGCGACCTTCCCGGAGACGTCGGCGGTGGTGGCGAGCAGGTGCTCGACGAGATGTCCGTCCGGGGTGTCGAAGCTCACCGTGTAGATCGCGGTGACCTCCGACCCCGGACGGTAGTGGAGGTCGTCCAGCTGGGCGGTGAAGCCTGGCAGGACGACCTCCGGGTCTCCGGTGAGCGCCGCCTGGAGCAGCTCCGCGGCCTCAGGGGAGGTCAACAGCGCTGTCTCGTCGGCGAACGCACTCACAGGGTCAGTCTCCCGAAGCAGCGCTCCGAGCGCTACGGGGGCTCGCCGGGCTCTTCGGCGAAACCGGCGACTTCGCGCTCACCGGGGACTTGGGGGACACCGGCGACTTGGCGCTGA
>CAZLWS010000093.1:6557-8175 GCA_964563205.1 uncultured Propionibacteriaceae bacterium
ACCGGCGACTTCGCGCTCACCGGGGACTTGGGGGACACCGGCGACTTGGCGCTGACCGGGGACTTCGGCGAGTTGGGGGTCTTCGCGCTGACCGGGGACTTCGGCGAGTTCGGGGTCTTCGCGCTCACCGGAGACTTCGGCGACCGGGGGGTCTTGGCCGACGGGGCCGTCCGGACGGTCTGGGCGCTGACTGCCGTCACCGCGGTGCGGGCGGAGGGAGCGGTGTTCGCGGTGTAGGTCGGACCGGTCTGCGGGGTGCTGGTCGGCGCCGTGGTCTGGCTCGGGGCCTGCGTGGTCGCGGTCGGCTCCGGGGTCGGGGTCTCGGCCCAGGCCAGGCCGACGCCGCCCAGGACGCTCAGCCCGATGGCGCCGGAGACGGCCCACGCGGCGGTGGAACGGGTGATCTTCATGATGACTCCTCTGGTTTCGGGGTTGGCTCTAGCCAATCGCACCCCTATGAGCACCCCAGGAACCCACCATGAGAGTCCTCTCACCGACCACGGAGGGCCGGGTGGCACCACCCGGCGTCGCACTTGTTCGGCCTCCTGGACGAGAAGCCGACTCTCCGCGACGTGAGATCGAGGGGCGCTGGCGACGGAGTTTGTGGGTCGGGCGCCAGCGCGCACGGCGGCCGGCGCTTTGGGGACGGGAGGGCCGAGTAGGCTGATCACCGGCCGGAAGGAGAACCGTTGAGTCAGCTGAACCAGAGATTGCGCTGGGCTGGCTTGGCGATCCCGCCGCTGCTCGCGGCGCTGTACGTGGCCGGCACGCAGATCCCCGGCGCGGTGCTGTGGCCGTGGCGCCCCGGCATGATCGACCTCGACGTCTACCGCCGCACCGGCCAATTGCTCCTCGAAGGCCAGGACTTCTTCAACGCCGAGGGCCTGCCCTGGATCTACCCGCCGTTCGGGGCGCTGCTGACCGTCCCGTTCGCGGTGATCTCCTTCGAGGTGGCCGCGGTCGCCTGGCTGCTGCTGTGCGTCGGCGCGCTGGCCGCGGTCCTGTACCGGCTGGACCTCACCGGCTGGCGGCTCAGCCTGACGGTGACGGTCTGCGTGCTCTTCGTCGAGCCGGTCGCCGAGACCCTCGGCTTCGGCCAGCTCGGCATCCTGCTGGTGGCGGCGGCCGTCCTGGATTCGATGCCCGGCCCGCGCGTGCTGCGCCGCCGGATCGCCCCCGAAGGCTGGCTCACCGGCCTCGCCACCGCGGTCAAGCTCACCCCGGCCGTGGTCGCCGCCTACAACTTCTTCGCCGGACGCCGCAAGCCCGGTCTGGTCGCCTTCGCGGCCTTCGTCGCCGCCACCGGGCTCGGCTTCCTGCTGCTTCCGGCCGCCTCGGTGCACTACTGGGGCGGGCTGCTGGCCGGCGACACCGGCCTCAACTCCGGCATCGTCTACGCCACCAACCAGTCCGTGCTGGGGGTGTGGAGCCGGCTGCTCGGCGAAAGCAGCCGCGGCGGCCTGATCGCCAGCGCCCTGGTCGTCGTGCTGGGCGTGGCGGCGGCGGTCGTCGTCCATCGCGCCGGGGAGGTGCGGTTGGCGGTCTGCCTGGCCGGCATCACCAGCCTGCTGGCCTCCCCGATCTCGTGGTCGCACCACTACGTGTGGATCGTGCCGCT
>CAZLWS010000093.1:8275-11854 GCA_964563205.1 uncultured Propionibacteriaceae bacterium
GCGGCGACCGGCTCGATGCGGGAGGCGCGGCGGGCGGGGAACCAGCCGGCGACCAGGCCCACCAGGGCGCCCAGGACGGCGGCCGCGGCGGCCAGCAGCGGATCGATGATCGGCGTCCACTGCTGCACCATGGCCACGCCGACCACGGCGAAGACGCCCAGACTGGCCCCGATCAGGCCGCCGAGCAGGCCGATCACCACCGACTCCAGGATGAACTGGGAGGCGATCTGCCGCCGGGTGGCGCCCAGCGCCCGGCGCAGGCCGATCTCGCCGACCCGCTCCATGACGCCCAGCATGGTCACGTTGGCGATGCCGAGGCCGCCGGCCAGCAGCGCGACGATGCCCAGCACCAGGAAGACCACGTTCACGTCGGCCTGCACGTTGTCGCCGAGCTCGCTGCGTCCGGCCGGGGCGGAGACCTCGATGTTCTCCGGGGCGCCGGGGGAGAGCGCGATCGCCGCCTGCTCGGCGACCTGCGGCCCGGCGCCGACCACGATCTGCACCTGCAGCTCGCCGGCGGCCGTGACGCCGAAGTCGGACCGTCCGGAGCCCATCGGGATCACCACGGAGTCCTTCAGATCGGCCCGGCGGGCCATGTCGTCCACGATCCCGATCACCGCGTAGGCGATGCCGTTGATGAAGATGGACGGCTGGCGGTCCACCCGGTTGATGCCGAACTGCTCTGCCAGGCGGGCCCCCAGCAGGGCGACCCGGTCGCCGCGCCGGTCGTGGCCGGAGTCGAAGTCGCGGCCGGTGACGACCCTGCCGCGGATCGCGTCCAGCAGCCCGGCGGATGCCGCCACCACCGGAGGCGGCGCGGTCGCCGGGGCGGAGGGGTCGTTGACCGGGACGGCGGTGACGGTGCCGTCGCCGAGGCTGACGTTGGCCAGCAGCGCGGCGTGGTTGACGCCCGCCAGCCGCTCGACCCGTTCCGGGGAGTCCCACGGCAGCCTGCCGGTCGCCACCGTCCCGCCACCGCCGGTCTGCGCGGTGGCCGGGGTGATCACCACCTGGGTGGCGGCGACCGCGTCGAACTGGCGGGCGATCTGGCCGGCGGTGGTCTGGGCGAACCCGATGGTGGCGATCAGCGAGCCGATGCCCAGCACGGTGCCGAGGATGGTCATCACCAGTCGGCCGGGACGCGATCCGATGCCGCTGGTGGCCTCGACCAGCAGGTCGGTGAAGGTGAACCGGTCGGCCCGCGCCACCGGCGGGACCAGCGCCGAGATGTCGACGGGCTCCGGCTTCTTCCGCTTCCGCCTGCCCTTCAGCGGGAGGCCCTCTACTTCTGTAGTGGCATCCTCCGTGGGGCTGGCCTTCCGGCGGCGTCGAAGACCCAGACGCCGGGTCGGCCCTGTGGTGACGGTGGTGGAGTCCGACGCGCTGTCGAACGGCCCTTCGGCAGAGATCGGCTGGCCGGCGGTCGCGGAACCCCGCTGCCCGTCCTCCTGGGTTTGGCTCGGGATCTCAGAACTGAGTGACTCGTTTCCTTGGGCGTCCGGACTCCATTGCGCGTCGTCGGCGACCTGATCCGGCTGGGCCGGCACGAACCCGGGCGCTTCGGACGGCCCCCTCCGATGCAGCCAGCTCATGCGGCGGCCTCGGTCAGGCGGCCGTCGAGGATGCGGATGCGGCGCGGGGCGCGCTGGGCGATCTGGGGGTCGTGGGTGATCACGACCAGGGTCAGGCCGTCGGCCTGCAGTTCCTCGAACAGCGACATCACCTCGCCGGAGGTGGCCTGGTCGAGGTTGCCGGTCGGCTCGTCCGCAAGCAGCAGCCGGGGCTCGCTCACGACCGCCCGGGCGACCGCGACCCGCTGCCGCTCGCCGCCGGAGAGGGTGCCGGGCTGGAAGTCCATGCGGTGCCCCAGGCCGACACGATCGAGGGCTGCGCGGGCACGCGGTTCGCGTTCGGCGCGCGGGACGCCGCTGTACAGCATCGGCATCAGCACGTTGTCGAGCACGCTGCGGTGGGGCATCAGGTGGAAGGCCTGGAAGACGAAGCCGATCGCCCGGGCGCGGACGGCCGCCCGTCCGTCCTCGGTCAGATCGCCGGTCTCGGTGCCGGCAAGCCGGTACTGGCCGACGCTGGGACGATCCAGCAGCCCCAGGATGTTCAGCATGGTCGACTTGCCCGAACCGCTGGGGCCGACGATCGACGCGTAGTCGCCCTGCTGCAGGGTCAGGCTGACATCCTTCAGCGCCTGCACCTCGGGCGGCCCGGGGAACGCCCGGGTCACGTCGACCAGTTCGACCAGCGGTTCGCTCACGCTCCGACCACCACGAGGTCGCCGGCTTTGAGCTCGCCGCCGGTCGGGGTGACCTCGACGTAGCCGCCGGCCATCAGGCCGGGGGTCACCGTGACCAGCCGGGTCTTCACCTGCGGGTCGCGCGGGTCGCCCTCGACCACCTCGACGCGGGATTCACCGCCCGGCCCGGCGGTGAGCGCCGCGAACGGCACCGACAGCACCTCGCCCTCGGTGGCGCCGACCGGCACCTTGACCCGCACGTTCATGCCCTGGATCTGCTGGATCATCTCCGGCTCCAGCGGGTCGGGGGTGAAGCTGATGGTGGCCCGGCCGCCTCCGGTGGCCGTCTCGATCTTGGAGATCACCGCCCGGTGCGGGGTCCCGTCCGGCAGGTCGAAGAAGGCCTCGTCGCCGACCTCGAGCAGCTTGGCGTCGGAGTCGGCGGCTGAGCCGACCAGCTCGATCGTGGCGCCGGAGACGCTCATCACCGCGCCGTCGACCAGCCCGCCGCGGGCGACGTTCACGTTGTCGACCCGGCGCGGCAGCTGGGTGAGGAAGAGCACCTCGTTGTCGGGCAGGTAGGGCAGCGCGGCGTTCCTGGCCTTGGTCAGCTCCTTGCCCGCATCCGTGCGCTGTTGCTCGGCGGCCTTCACCGCGGCTTTCAGGCCGGTGGTGTCGGGCGCCTTGAGGGCCTCCTTGCGCTGCGCCTTGACCAAGGCGACATTGTCCTGCGCATTGGCCACGGCGTTCTTGGCCGTCGCGTAGGCGACTGTGTCGTTGGGGTCGGTGGCCTTGAGGGCGGCCTTCGCGACCGTGACCTCACGCTCGGCGGCGTTCACCGCGTTGTTCCACTGCCTGCGGGTGGCTGCAGACGGCGCTCCGCCCTCGCGCAGCGCCCTCTTCGCCTGGGTCACGGCCGAATCGGCGTCCCGGACGGCTTGGCGGGCGGCGTTGACCCCCGCAGCGGCGGTGGGGTCGACGGCCGGGGTGTAGCCGGCGTCGGAGTACAGCGTCCGGACCGCTTCGGCGAGCTTCTTGTCGAACTTGTCGCCCTTGCCCGCGCTGATGCCCAGCCCGCGGAGCGCCTTCTTCAGCTGTTCGACGTCCGGCCCGGAAGAGCCGTGCCGCAGCGTGCGGTAGGCGGGCAGCTGACCGGAGAGGACGAAGACCGGACGGCCGGCGATCTCCAGCGCGATCGAGCCGGCGTCCAGCTCGTCCCCAGCCTTCGGGACGTGCCCGGTGACCACGGCCCCGCCTTCGCCGGGGGTGAGCTTGACCTCGGTGGAGTCGGCGTAGCCGATCTGGCCACGAAGCGTGACATCATTGCTCAG
>CAZLWS010000094.1:0-11785 GCA_964563205.1 uncultured Propionibacteriaceae bacterium
GCGGCGGCCTCGGCATCAAGGCGATGAAGCTCAACGAGGATCGAGGCTCGCTGGTCGGCGGCCTGGTCGTGCAGGAGTCGGACGAGGTGATCGCGATCAAGGTGAGCGGCCAGATCATCCGGTCGGCGGTGGCCGAGGTGCCTGCCAAGGGTCGCGACACCATGGGCGTGAAGTTCGTCGGACTGACCGGCGACGACGCGGTGGCCGTGATCGCGCTGAACCCGGAATCGAGCGGCGAACTGCCGTCCTCGCCCGCGTCGCCGTCCGAAGAAGCTGGTCCGGCCCCGGATACGCAAGGTACCGTGGACGTGAGCGAACCAGGCCAGGCGGCAGCCGAACCGGCCGGGGAGGAGAACGGTGACTGACAAGCCGAGCGCGTCCGGCGCGTCCTCGGGGCTGGTCGACGCCCCGTACTGGCGGGTGGAAGGGGCCACGTCACCGAACGAGCGTGGGCTGGACGACACCGTCGTCCGGATCCCGCCGGTGCCGAGCGAGCCGTCTGCCGCACCCCCGGGGCCGCTGCCCGGGCCGGAGTACGAGGCCACCGTCGCGACCCCCCTTCCTACCCCGGCGGCCGTGACCCTGCCGCCGGCGGCAGAGGCGCCGCCGGCTCCGATCAAACGCAAGGGGATCCGGCGCACCCGCAAGGCCCGGCTGCGACTCTCGCGGCTGGATCCGTGGTCGGTGATGAAGACGGTCTTCCTGTTCTCGATCGCCTTCGGGATCATGTTCTGGGTGGCCGTCTACATGGTGTGGACGATCATCGAGACCTCCGGCATCTTCGCCGCCATCAACCAGGTGGTCACCGACCTGGTCTCCAGCCCCAGCGACACCACCGGCTGGCACATCGAGGACTACATCAGCATGAACAAGGTGCTGGGCATCTCTGCCCTGATCGCCGTGATCAACGTGGTGCTGATGACCGCCCTCGGGACGATCGCCGCCTTCCTGTACAACCTCTCCGCCAACATCCTCGGCGGCCTGGAAGTCACCCTCGCCGAAGACTGACGAACCCAGGACCGGAGCCTCGATGGACAACGACGCGTTCCGCTCCGAGTCGTTCACCCGTTACGTCACCGCCGCGGCCGACTACGTCGAGTTGGTGCGCCAGGTCGATCCGGCAGCTCTCGATGGCCCGGGGCTGGGCGTGTGGGATCTACGGGCGCTGGTCGGGCACACCTCGCGGTCCCTCGTCACCGTCATCGAGTACGTCGCTCAGCCGGCCGACCAGGTCGCGGCGGCGACCGCCGCCGACTACTACCGCATCATCGCCGAGCGGTTCCATGACGCCGCCGCGGTCGCCGATCGCGGACGCCTGGCCGGCGCGGCCCTCGGCGACGACCCCGCCGCTGCCGTGGCCGAGCTCGCCGACCGGGCGCGCCGTGCGCTCGACGGGCTGGAGCCCGGCTATCTCCTGACCACGCTCGTGGGTGGCATGCCGCTGGCGGAGTACCTGCGCACCCGCATCTTCGAACTGGTGGTGCACTGCCTCGACATCGCCCGGGCGACCGGCCTTCGTTTCGAACCGAGTCAGGACACTTTGGCGGACGCGCTCCGGCTGGCGACCGAGACCGTGCTCGACTCCGGCCAGGGCGAGACCGTCCTGCTCGCGCTCACCGGACGCACCACCCTCCCGCCCGGCTTCTCGATGGTGTGAGCGCGAACTTCATCCCCCGTCGTCCTTCCATCCGGTGCCCATCTGTCATCTTGTCCACACTTCTCCGTCATCCCCGCGAAGGCGGGGATCTCTCCAGCACGGCCGATGCCCGTCCACGGCTCAAGTTGAGACCGACCCGCCGGGCACGGTAGCGTTACCCCTCGGTACAACGCACCACGCGGGCCTATAGCTCAGACGGTTAGAGCGCCGCCCTGATAAGGCGGAGGTCACTGGTTCAAGTCCAGTTAGGCCCACCACCGGAAGCCCTTGCAGACTGAGTCTGGCAGGGGCTTCCTGGCGTGTGGACGCCCAGCTAGCGGCGGAGTAGAGGGCCCGGTCAGGAACCCAACACCCAGGGGGATGACGTGTAGGCGTACTGAGACTGCAATGATTCTGTACCGGAATTCGCAACAGTTTCGTACCGGAGAGTGCAAGTGCTGGTTGAGCCGCGTCGGCACTGCGGTCGGGTCCGGATGCTCTCTGCTTCTGGTGGCTCACGGTGACTTCTGCGAACAGACCTACTTCTGGATCCGCGAGCCGAGCGGGTTGCCGGCGCGCAAGGCTGATCTGGAAGCAGGCCTGTTCGGGGAGGCTGGGCTCAGCCCCAGACGGCGGTGGCTCCGGCGTGACCGGTCAGGACGACCAGGGTCAGCGCGGCCAGGGCGCTGAGCACGGTGACGACGCCGAACCTCCGGGCGGCTACCCCGGGCTCACCCGCGCGCCGGGCGCGCAGGAAGAGCGGGAGGGCGACGGCCATCAGCAGGGTCGGCCAGGGCGTCCAGGCGCCGAGGGTCTGGTGCCGGGCGATGCTGGGCGAGCCGGTCATGCCGAGGTCCTCGGCCAGCAGGGGGCCGGTCAGGACGGCGGCGAACGCGGTGAGCACCGCCGCCGCCCCGAGGAGCATCACCAGCCCGGCGTACCGCTCCCGCAGCCGGCCGACGAACACCATGAGCACGGCGCCGAGGGCGGCCAGCGGGATGAAAATCACCGTGGCGTGCACCACCAGCGGGTGGAGCGGGAGGCCGATGACGTCCATCAGGTCACCCCTTGACGGGCTCACCGTCGCGGTTGAGCACGAACCAGACCTCCTGGACGTTCTGGCCGGTGACGTCGCCGGGGTTGGCGTCGTTCTTCCAGTAGTAGAGCGGCCAGCTGTTGTAGGTCGCCTGCACCTGGCCGTCGGTGCGGGTGAAGGAGCCGAGCTTCGAGTC
Organism: uncultured Propionibacteriaceae bacterium; assembly: GCA_964563205.1. Classification (GTDB taxonomy): domain Bacteria; phylum Actinomycetota; class Actinomycetes; order Propionibacteriales; family Propionibacteriaceae; genus Propionicimonas. The sequence continues at coordinate 2,869 of CAZLWS010000094.1, forward strand.
GTCCACTCCCTCGCCCATGGTCGGCTCGCCCAGCAGCGGCGGCCAGTTCACCAGGCACTGGCCCTCGCAGGCGCTGGTGTTGGCGCTGTCCTTGGTGAACATGTAGAGGGTCATGCCGTTGCCGTCGACCAGGATCGAGCCAAGTGAGGAGTCGGCCATCTTCAGGGCGAGGGCGGCGGCGTCCCCGCTCGGTGAAGCGGGCGCCGAACTGGCCGGCGCCGAGGTGGCCGGGGCCGAGCTGGCGGGCTGCGAGGAGGGCTGGCTGGTGGTGGGCGCCGCGGCCCCGCCGCCGCAGCCGGCCAGCAGGCCGAGGGCGATCAGGGTTCCGATGGCGAGTGGGATGCGCGAAGCTGGGGTGGTGGGCACGGTTCCTCCTGATGGTTCCGGACGCCGCAGGGTGCGGCGACGATCCCCGGCGCGGGGACACCGGTGATACGGCTGGGACGCCGAAACGGATTGCGGCCGGACGCAATCCGCGGCGACTCCTCGTCCGTACCTTCTGGTGTGACCCTGTTCTCGCTGACCGACCGCGCCTCGGACGCCGCCCTGGTGGCCGCGCTGGCGCTGGGCGACGAGGCGGCAGCGGTGGCCTTCGTCCGCCGCTTCGAGCGCCGCGTCTTCGGCCTGGCCGTCTCGGTCACCCGCGACCGCGGGCTCGCCGAGGACGTCAGCCAGGAGACCTTCCTGCGGGCCTGGAAGGCGGCCGGCACCTACGACATCCGGCGCGGGTCGGTGCTCACCTGGCTGTTGACGATCACCCGCAACCTGGCCATTGACGCCGTCCGCGCCCGGCGGGCCACTCCGACCGACGACGCGGTGCTCGACAACCTCATCGCCACCACCCTGCGCGACCCCTCCGGCGACGTCGACCAGCAGCTCGACGCCGCCCAGTCCGTCCAGCATCTCCGGGAATTGCCGCCCGAGCAGGCTCGCGCCGTCGTGCTCGCGGTGGTGGGCGGCAACACCGCCCAGCAGGTCGCCGACCACGAAGGGATTCCATTGGGAACCGCCAAGACCCGCATCCGCACCGGCCTGCTCAGGATGCGGCAGGCGCTGGAGGTCGAACCGTGACCGAGCACCTCACCGACGACCTGCTGATCGCGCTGGTCCTGCAGGAGACCGATCCGCCCGACCAGGAGCGGCTCAGCGCCCACCTCGCCGGGTGCGCGACCTGCCGTGCCGAGTACCACGCACTCGAGGACGCCCTGCGCCACACCCTCACCGCGGCGCCGGCGATCGCGCCACCCGCCGGCTTCTCCGGACGGGTGGTCGAGGCGATGGGGCTCTCGCCGGAAGAGCCTGCCGCGGCGAGCCGGCCGGCCGGCGCCCGGCCGAGGACTGCCTGGCTCGCGGCCGCGGCGGCGCTGGCGATCGGATTGGGCCTCGGCGTCGGCGGCACCCTGGCAGTCATCGGGACGGGGCCGCCCGCTGTGGCGCCTGCCGAGCCGGCGGCGTCCGCCCTGGTCACGCGGACGGGGGAGACGGTGGGCAGCGCCGGAACCGTCACGATCGACGGACGACGGATGCTCGTCCTCACTGTCACCAGCGGCCGTCCGGGCATGACCTACGAGTGCATCCTGATCGCCCCGGACGGCTCCCGCACCAGCGGCGGCACCTGGACGCTGGACGACGGGTACGAAGGGGAGAACGCGTCGGGCACCTGGGTGGTGCCGCTCACCGACGCCGTGGTGGTGAGTGTCGAGCTGGTCGCGCCCAGCGGAAAGGTGTGGTCGACCGCCCGGTTCTGAAAGCTGCTGTGAAAGCTCCCCTTGGGCGTGGGCGCGCTGCTAACGTTCCGGTGTGCGTCCCGCTGTGGGGCGACGCGATCCGGTGCACAGCCGACCTCGTCGGAACCTCGGGCGCCGCCGAGGGGGTGCCATGTCCACCGACGATCTGGTGCTGGGCTTTGACGATGGGCCGAGGGGGCTGGCGGTGGAGCCGACGGACGGCAGCGCGGCGGCCGGCCGGTCCGATGGGGCCGGCACGGCGGACGACTCGGTCGACGCTGCGTGGCGAAGGGCTGTGATCGGTGCCATCCGCGACGGGCTGATGCTCGTGGACTCCGGCGGCCTGGTGCTGGAGCTGAACCAGGCGTTCACCGACCTGCTCGGCTACCGCCTTGAGGACGGCCCGTTCCGGCCGCCGTACCCGTGGTGGCCGACCGAGGAAGAGGACGCGGAATCCCTGGCGCGGATCCGCGGCGCCTACGACCTGATCCTGGAGGGCCAGGCGGTCGAGGTCGAGCTGCGGCTCTACCGGCGGGACCGGCGTCCGGTGTGGGTGCTCTCTGGCGGGGCGAAGGTGCATCATCGGGAGATCGGGACGACCCACCTGCGGACCATGCGGGACGTCACCCGCGCGCACGAGGCCAGGGAGCGCCGGCTGGCGGCCGCGGAGGTGAGCCAGGGCTTCGCGACGGTGGACGACCTCGCGGCGCTGATCGGCATCGCAGAGCACGGCTTCGGGCTGCTGTTCGACGGCGACTGCACGATCCGGCTCACCGACGGCGGCAACCCCACCTGGTTCAGCGCGGCCGACATCGTGACGCCGGGTCAGCTGCCGGCAGCGGTGCTAGCCGGCCTCGACGGCGCCCCGAGCCCGGACACCGTCAGCCAGCGGCCGGGCATCCTGCTCGTCCCGCCGACCCCGGAGGCGGACGTCCGGGCCTGGATCCAGTTCCCGCAGCCGCGCCGGATCACGGTGGAGGAGATGATCGCCGCCGACCTGCTGGCGGCCGCCTTCGCGGCCGCGCTGGGCCGGGTGACGACGGCTTACGAAGCTGCCGGACGGGAGGCGAACCTGCAGACGGCGATCGAGAGCCACCGGCTGATCGGGCAGGCCACCGGAATCCTGGTCGAGCGGCACCGGATGCTGCCGAGCGCGGCCTTCGAGCGGCTGCGCCACGCCAGCCAGCAACGCAACCTCAAGCTGCGCGATCTGGCCGCCCGGATGATCGAGACCGGCGCCGAGCCCGAGCACGCCTGACCCATCCTGGCCGGGAGCAGGGTGATGCGCCGGCTGGAGTCTCAACCGGCGCATCCGTCCATCGCCCCGAACCCGGGTGCGGGGCGCAGCCGGTCCCGCGAGGCGGGACAATCCCCAGATACCCACTCCGGCCCCGAGTTGATCAGGCGGCGGCCGGCTCTTGTGGACGCAGCTGGGAGCGGATCCGCGCCAGCACCGACTTCAGGATGCGGGAGACCTGCATCTGCGAGACTCCCAGCCGGCGGGCGATCTGGCTCTGACTGCACTCGTCGGCGAATCGCCAGGTCAGCACCATCCGGTCGCGGCGGGAGAGGGCGGCCACCACGCGCCGCAGGTCGAGCCGCTCGATCAAGACCTCCATCGCGTCGGTCTCGCCGCCCAGCGTGTCGCCCAGGCTAGACGAGACTCCGTCGCGAGCCGGCGCTTCCAGAGAGGCCGGACGGTAGCCGCCGGCGGCGGTCAGGCACTCGCGCAGCCGGGCGGAGTCGACGCTGAGCTGCCGGCTCAACTCCTCGGCGCCCACGCTCCGTCCCAGTGACTGTTCCAGGGTCTCCCGCTCCCGCACAGCGCGGGCGCGCAGCTCCTGAAGCTGGCGCGGCGGCCGGATCGTCCAGCCGAAGTCGCGGAAGTGCCGCTTCAGCTCCCCGGTGATGGTCGGGACGGCGAAGGCCGCGAACGGCCTGCCCGCGCCGGGCTCGAACCGGCGGATCGCCAGCAGCAGTGCGGTGCGGGCGACCTGGATCAGGTCGTCCTGTTCCACCCCGCGGCCGGCGTACCGGCCGGCCAGAGAGTCGCACAGCGGAAGGTTGACGCGCACCAGGTCTTCGACCAGGTGTTCGGTGCGCTCCGGATCACGGCTGCGCTGCAGTTCGGCGAAGAGGGCGGAGGTGCGCTGTTCGCGCTGATCGGTGACGGCTGCCAGTGCAGTTCCACGTGCCATGGCTCGCTCCATTCCTATGGATGCGTCGGAGTCGGCACGTGGTTTGACCGCCCTGACAGATCGAGCTTGGCACGTTGCGGCACCGGAAGCAATACGTCGAGGGTCTATTTCTTCTGATGATGGAAAACGTTCCCGCTTGTCAAACGACGTTTCAGGCAGGCCAGAACCCGGGCGACCGGAACCTCGGCGGGAAACGCTCAGAGGGTCTGGCCGCCCGGGTCACCCCAGGGGGCGGGGTCAGTTCACGCCGGCGTGAGCTCCCGGATCCATCGCGAACTGCTCGTGGCAGGTGTCGCTGCAGAAGTAGTAGAGCTCGTCGCGGTAGCTCTCCGAAGGAGCGTCCTGCGGATCGACGGGCTTTCCACAGACGGGGCAGTTGAGCTGGGTCATGGCTTGCCTCCTTTGTCTTCCAGAACCCCGGAGTACCCGCTTCGGCCGCGCTTCAAACCCGCGAACGTGGACCGCGAGGCGGGGTTTGAGCCGGTGCCGGACGGGTAATCACCAGCCGTCCGAGAATGAAAGGAACCCATCATGGGCATCGAAGACAAGGCGAAGAACGCCGCGCAGGATCTCGCCGGCAAGGTGAAGGAAGGCGTCGGCCGGCTCACCGACAACGAGCGGCTGGAGGCCGAAGGCAAGGTCGACCAGGCCTCGGCCGCGGCCAAGAAGACCGTGGAGGACGTCAAGGACGCCGTCAACGACGAGTTCCGCAACTAAGAAGTCTCAGGAGGAGGCAGTCATGGCTACGGTGCTATGGATTCTGGCGGCGGTGCTCGTGATCTCGGGCATCTTCGCGATCGTCCGGAAGCAGGTTCTGTGGGGCATCGTCCTCATCGTGGTCGGCCTCATGGTCGGACCGGGTGGGGTGAGCGTCTTCACCTGAGGCGGCTTCCGGCGACGTGGCCCGCGGGGTTTCCCTGCGGGCCACGTGCTGTGTGCGGTCAGCGGCCGCGTCCGCCGATCCGGACGATGCCCTGGTCGGCCGCCTTCTGGACGGCGTCCGCCTCGGCCTGGGTGAGCTTGCCGTCCTTGACGGCCTGGTCCAGGACGGCCTTGCCACGAGCGGCCCGCTCGGCCTTGCGCTCGGCGCTCAGCTCTTCGAGGGCGGTGGTGATCTTGGCCTCGTCGATGCCGAGCTCGGTGGCCAGCGCCTTGACGAAGGCGGCCTGGCGAGCCGTCCGGGCCGCCTCGCGCTCGGCCTGAGTCTGCTCGGAAGGCTTCGTCCGCTCGGTCGGCGCGGTCGCCTTGCGGGCCGCGGTCACGGCCTCGGAGAGCTTCGTCTCGTCCACGCCGAGCTTGCTCGCCAGACCGCTGAGATCCAGCTTCTCGGGGCCGCCGCGATGACCGCCGCCCTTGCGTCCGGGCTCCTTCTGCGGGGTGCCGGTGGGGGAAGCGCTGGGCGACGTGGGGGACGGCGTCGGGGTGGCGGCGCTGGCCAGCTGGCTGACCCCCACCCCCAGCCCGGCGGTCAGGACGACGGCGGAAACGGCCGCGACGGTCTTCTTCTTCATCGGGTGGTGCCTCTCTGGGTGATTCTGACGTCACCCCAGAGTCGGCGACGACCCTGGCGGGAACCTGTGGCCTGGCTAGGAGTTTTCCACCTCGCCGAGGCGGGCGTAGAGGTCGGCGATGGCGAGGGCACGCTGCTGGGCCCGGTCGCCCAGCGCCCGGTGCACCCCGGATGCGAGGCGGGCCGCCAGCGCCATCGCCGCCTCGTAGCTGTCGAACGGCCCGGCCCCTTCGATCGGGCAGACGACGCCGAACTCGTGGCCGGCCAGGTGAGCCTCGCCGCTGGGGTCGGTGATGAGGAGCACGGGCACGGGGGCTGAGCGCAGGTGCTCCACCAGCGCTGTGAACGAGCCCGGCCGGCGACGGAAGCCCAGCACCACGACCAGGTCGGCGGCGGTCAGGTCGACGAGCTCTTCGGCGAGCGACTGACCCGCCAGCGGCGCCACCCGGACGTCGCCGCGGGCCTGGCTGAGCTGCTCCCGCAGGTGCAGCGCCACCGGGTAGCTGTTGCGGAAGCCGATGACCAGCACCCGCCTGGCGTTCGCCACGGCGTCCGCGATCCGTCGCTCTCCCGCGGCCGCGAGCGATTCCAGCGCTGCCTGGACGCGGGCGCCGGGGGCCGCCGGCTCGCCCAGGCCCACCGGCACGCCACGCGCCCGCTGCGTGCGCAGCTGGCTGCGGGCGGCCACCGCGTCCGCCCAGCCGAGGCTGCGCAACAGCCGGCTGACGGTCGCCTTCGAGACTCCGCTGCGCCGGGCCAGCTCGGTCGAGTTGTACAGCACGACCTCGTCGGGGTGGCGGCGCAGGTGCTCGGCCACCACCCGCTCGGCCGGGGTGAGCGCGGCCCAGCCGGAGTCGATCCGCTGCAGCAGCTCATCCATCAAGGCGCCTCCTCCGACGATCATCGCGCATGTTCGCGCGCCAGGTGGACGATGGCTTCGGCGAAGGCCTGCAAACCGGCTTCGATGTCCGGCCGGCTGACGAACTCGTCGGGGTGATGGCTGATGCCGTCGGGGTTGCGCAGGAAGAGCATGCCGACGTCGGCGATGGCGTCGATGGCCATGCCATCGTGGCCCGCCGGGCTGAACAGGTCCAGGGGGTTCTGCTGCCCGGTGCCCTCGATGCCGGCGCGCATCACGTCCATGAGCAAGGGCTGGCACATGACCGCGCTGGCGGCGTGCACCTCGCGGGCCGTCCAGCGCAGGCCGCGGCGTCCGGTGATCTCGTCGAGAGAGCCCGCCAGGCTGCGCCACACCTCGTCCCGGACCCCGTCGATCTCGCCGCGCAGGTCGAGGGTGAGCCGCACCTCGCCGGGCACGATGTTGACCGCGCCGGGGTAGGCCTCCAGCTGGCCCACGGTGCCGACGATGTGGTGCTGAGCCCGGCACAGCCGCTCGACGGCGAGCACTGCCTCGCTCGCGCCGACCAGCGCGTCCCGGCGGCGGTCGTAGGGGGTGCCGCCGGCGTGCCGGGCCTCGCCGCTGACGGTGATCTGGAACCGCCGTGCGCCCGCGATGGACGACACCACCGCCAGCGCCTCGCCGGCGGCGTCCAGCTTCGGGCCCTGCTCGATGTGCGCCTCCAGATAGCCGACCAGGTCGGACGGGGTGCGGGCGGCCTCGGAGATCCGGGTCGGGTCGAGGCCGAACTCCAGGAAGGCCTGCCGCAGCGTGATCCCGTCCGCGTCGGTGAGCTCCCACCAGGCTGGGTCCCAGCTGCCGGCGACGGCCGAACTGCCCAGCAGCGCCTTGCCGAACCGGGCGCCCTCCTCGTCGGAGAAGGCGATCACCTCGACTCCGAACGGGAAGGCGGGGATCCGCGCGTGCAGCAGCCGGACCACCTCGATCGCCATCAGGACGCCGAGGATGCCGTCGAAGCGTCCGGCGTCCGGCACCGTGTCGAGGTGGGAGCCCAGCATGAGCACCGGGGCGTCCGGGTCGCGGCCGTTGATCCGGCCGACCTGGTTGCCGGCGGCGTCCTGATGAGTGGTGAGCCCCACGTCGCGCATCCATTCGGCGCTCAGCCGGTTGGCGCGGGCGTGCTCGGGCGAGAGGTAGACCCGTTCGATGCGGCCCCAGTCCATCGATGAGATCCGGGCCAGCTCGTCGCAGCGGGCGACCACCCGGCGGGCGGACGCCTGCAGCGCTTCCGGGGTGATCTCCAGCAGTGGCGCAGCCATCAGCCGCCGTAGACCTCGAGGGCCGCGTCGGTTCCGCCGCCGGGCGGAACCCGGACCCCGCCGCGTCGCAGTACCGCTTCGAGGGCGGCCAGGGTGACCAGGACGGCGTCCTTGCGGGCGTTGTGGCCCATGGTGCCGATCCGCCACACCCGGCCGGCGAGCGGGCCGAAGGAGGTGCCGATCTCGATGCCGTAGTCGGCGAGCAGCACGGCGCGGGCGCGTTCGCCGTCGACGCCTTGCGGGATCTCGACGGCGACCACGTTGTTCATCTTGTGGGCGAGGTCGCCGAAGACCGCCAGGCCGAGCCCCTGGACGCCGGCCAGCATGGCCTGGCCCGCGAGCCGGTGCCGGTCGATGACGGCCTGCCGTCCCTCTTCGAGGATGATCCGGGCGCATTCGCGGGCGCCGTAGAGCATGCTGGTCGCCTCGGTGTGGTGGTTGAGCCGGCGCGGACCCCAGTAGTCGAGGATCTGTCCGAGGTCGAAGTAGTTGGACCGGATCACGTCCTCGGACGCCTCGTCGCCGGCGTCGGCGATGCCCGCCTCCACCTTCGTCCGCGATCGGATCACGGCGACCGCCTGCTCGGAAAGGCTGATCGGCGCCGAGCCGGACGGCCCGCCGAGGCACTTCTGCAGGCCGGCGGTCGCGGCGTCCAGGCCCCAGCCGTCCATCTCGAAGTCGTTGCCGCCCAGCGAAGCGGTGGCGTCGGTATAGAACAGGGCGCCGTGGCGGGCGCACAGCGCGCCCAACTCGTCCAGCGGCTGGGCCACGGTGGTGGCGGTGTCGCCGTGGACGACCGCCAGCAGCCGCGGCTTGACCCGGGCGAGCGCGGCCTCGATCTCCGACGTCGGGAAGACCTGGCCCCAGGCGGTCTCGATGACGTGCACCTCGGCCCCGGCCCGCTCGGCGATCTCGACCAGCAGGTGGCCGAACCGGCCGAAGACCGGCACCAGCACCCGCTCACCGGGCTTGACCAGGGACACGATGGCGGCCTCGATGCCGGCCCGCGAGGTGCCGTCCACCAGCAGGGTGGCGTCGTTGCCGGTGGCCCAGAGTCGGCGATAGAGCTCCTGGGTCTCGCCCATGTAGCCGGTCATCGCGGGGTCGTACTGGCCGACCAGCTGCGCCGACATGGCCCGCAGCACGCGGGGGTCGGCGCTGATCGGGCCCGGCCCCATCAGCAGCCGGGCGGGAGGGTTGATGGGAAGACTGGTCACGCGCGCCCCTGATGAATCGATCGTTTCTTGTCGATCAGGATACGTAACAAGTGTTTCAGGGACGTTACCGCTCGTCAGGTGGTCATT
>CAZLWS010000095.1:0-2821 GCA_964563205.1 uncultured Propionibacteriaceae bacterium
GGCGGCTACCGCTCCGCTCCGCTGTAGAAGGCCGTCAGCGCGCTGGCCAGGTAACCCGGGTCGGCCACCCCGCACAGCTCGCGGGCGGAGTGCATGCTCAGCAGCGGGATGCCCACGTCCACCGAGGTGATGCCGAGGCGGGCGGCGGTGATCGGGCCGATCGTCGAGCCGCAGGGCACCGCGTTGTTCGACACGAACGGCTGGGTGGGGACGCCGGCCGCCCGGCAGACCCGAAGCCACAGCGCGGACGACGGGCCTTCGCTGGTATAGCGCTGGTTGGCGTTCACCTTGAGCAGCGGCCCTGAATTCAGCAGCGGACGGTGGTCGGGATCGTGCAGCTGCGGGTAGTTCGGGTGGATGCCGTGGCCGGCGTCCGCCGAGATGACGAAGGACGCCGCGAGGGCGCGCTGCTGCTCGTCCGGCCCCCAGCCGAGCGAATGCCCGATCCGGGTGAGGACGGCCTCCAGCAGCGGCCCGGCCGCGCCGGAGCGGGACTGCGACCCGATCTCCTCGTGGTCGAAGCAGGCGAGCACCGCGATCTGATCGGCCGGTTCGGCTGCCAGCAGGGCGACCAGGCCGGCGTGGACGCTGGAGAGGTTGTCGAGCCGAGCCGATGCCAGGAACTCCCCCGCCACGCCGATCACCTCTGGCGGCTGGGTGACGTAGGCGAACAGGTCGTGGCCGTCGATGGCGTCGCGGTGCAGCCCCAGCGACCCGGCCAGCGCGGAGAGGATGTCGACCGAGCCCAAGCCCGCCACCGGTTTGAGGTGGACCTGCCGGTCGAGGCTGAGCTTCTCGTGGACGCTGCGGTCCAGGTGCGGGGCGACCTGCGGGATGCGCAGCCAGGCCGGAGTCTTGATCAGGTGGGTGACGCCGTCCCGGTCGATCACCCGGCCGGCGAGGCCGAACTCGCGATCCAGCCAGGAGTTGGGCAGCGGCCCGCCGTAGATCTCCATGGCCGCCTGCGACCAGCCGAAGGCGTAAGCGGACGGGTCGGGCTTGAGCTTGAAGCCGGGCGAGTCGGTGTGGGCGCCCACGATCCGGAACCCGGCTGGGCCGGTGAGCTCGGCGGGGACGAACCAGGCCACGATCGCCCCGTCCCGCACTGTGTAGTGGCCGCCGGGAGCCGCGTCCCAGGGCTCGCTCTCACGCTGTTCGACGTAGCCGGCCGCAGAAAGCCGGCGCGCCGCCTCGGCCGCGGCGTGGTACGAGGAGGGTGACGCGGTGACGAAGCCGGCGAGGTCGGCGATGTGCTCAGCAGAGGCCATGAGCACAGTCTGCCCGAAGCGAAAACCGGCTGGCGGGAGAGTCGCTTCGCAAAACTGTCAGAGGGCCGCGCGACGATGGGGACATGGAACAGATCGGGTTGTTGATCACCGGCATCGTGCTGGGGCTGGCGGTGGGCGTCCTCGCCGCCTGGCTCGTGCTGCGGACGCGGCAGCAGGCGGCGGACGACACCGGCGTGGCGACCGCCGCGGCGCAGGCCGCGCAGACCCGGTCGGAGCTTGCCGGCGCCAAGGCGGAGGCAGCCCAGGCCAGGGCTGAGCTCTCCCGCGAGGCTGCCGACGCGGCCCGCGCCCGGCAGGAGGCCGCGGAGGCCCGCGCCGAGCAGGCCGCCGCCGACGCCCGGCTGGCCGACGCCCGGGCCGCTGCCAGCGCCGCGGCCGCCCAGCGGGACGCCGCCGTCGAGCGGGCTGCTGAGATCGCCGCCGACCGTGAGCAGCTGACCGCGCAGTTCAAGGCCCTGTCAGCCGAGATCCTCGAGCAGCAGACCCGCCGTGCCGACGAGACCGCCGACCAGCGGCAGAAGGCGACCGATGCGCTGCTCGCACCGGTCAAGGAGAGCTTGGAGCGGTTCAACAGCCGGCTCATCGAGGTGGAGCAGGGCCGGGTGGAGCTGGCGTCCACGCTGCAGCAGCAGGTGGCGGCCGTCCAGCTCACCGGGGAGCAGCTGCGCCGCGAGACCAGCAGCCTGGTGACCGCGCTGCGCAAGCCGCAGGTACGCGGCGCCTGGGGCGAGCTGCAGCTGCGGCGAGTGGTCGAGCTGGCCGGCATGGTCGACCACTGCGACTTCGTCGAGCAGCAGACCGCGCAGACCTCGGCCGGGTCGACGATCCGGCCCGACCTGAAGGTGATGCTCGGCGAGGGCAAGTTCGTCTACGTTGATTCCAAGGTGCCGTTGAGCGCCTTCCTGGACGCCCATGACGCCGCTGACGAGGCCCAGCGCGAGCACTGCCTGAAGCTGTTCGCCCGCAACGTGAAGACCCACATCGACCAACTGTCGGCCAAGGACTACTTCAAGGCCGAGGGCGCCACCCCGGAGTTCGTGGTGCTCTTCCTGCCCAGCGAGGCGCTGGCCGCCGAGGCGCACACCCTGCTGCCCGACCTGCACGAGTACGCCCACCGCCGCTCGGTGGTGCTGGCCACCCCGACCACCCTGATCGCCATGCTGCGCACGGTGGCCTACTCGTGGCGGCAGGTCGCGCTGGCTGACTCCGCCCACCAGGCGTACGACCTGGGCCGGGAGCTGTACGACCGGCTCGGGCTGCTCGGCAAGCATTTCGACAAGGTCGGACGCGCGCTCACCACCACGGTGACCGCCTACAACCAGGCCGTCGGCTCGATCGAGAGCCGGGTCTTCGCGACCGCCCGCAAGTTCCGCGACCTGCAGGTCGTCGCCGACAAGGAGTTGCCGCCGATCAAGGCGAGCGAGGCCACCGTCCGTCCGCTCACCGCGCCGGAGTTGGTGGAGGACGCTGCCGGCGTCCCCGCCATGATCGGACGGCGCCCCGAGCTCGACCTGCTGCCCGGCCGGGAGCCC
>CAZLWS010000095.1:2921-11692 GCA_964563205.1 uncultured Propionibacteriaceae bacterium
GCCGTGGTCGCCCAGACCCCGCTGCAGTTCAACGAGCGACTGAGCCGGGCCACCGGCGCGAACGTCTACCTGAAGCGCGAGGATCTGCAGCAGGTCCGCTCCTACAAGATCCGGGGCGCCTACAACCTAATCGCCCAGCTGGACGAGGCCCAGCGCGCGGCCGGCGTGGTCGCCGCCAGCGCCGGCAATCACGGCCAGGGGGTCGCCTTCGCCTGCGCCCGGCTGGGCATCGAAGGGAAGATCTTCATCCCGTCCACCACGCCGAGGCAGAAGCGGGAGCGGATGGTCGCGCTCGGCGAGGGCGCGGCGGAGCTGGTCGTCACCGGTGACACCTACGACGAGGCGGCGGCTGCCGCGAACGCCTACGCCGAGCAGACCGGCGCAGTGATCGTCCCGGCTTTCGACGACCCGCGCACCATCGCCGGGCAGGGCACCCTCGCGGCCGAGATCGTCGAGCAGCTGGGCGGCCGGGCGCCTGATGCCCTGATCCTGCCGGTCGGCGGCGGCGGCATGCTGGCCGGCTGCCTCAGCTGGCTCGCCGAGCGTCATCCCGCCACCAAGGTGGTCGGGGTCGAGCCGGCCGGCGCGGCCACCCTGGCCGCCGCCCTCGACGCCGGCGGCCCGCGCGAGCTGCGCCAGCTCGACACCTTCGTGGACGGCGCCGCCGTCCGTCGCGCCGGCGACCTCACCTATGCCATCGCGGCCCGGCACCGGCCGGCGATGTTCACCGTCCCCGAGGGCCGGATCTGCTCGGAGATGCTGCAGCTGTACCAGGTCGAAGGGGTGATCGCGGAGCCGGCCGGCGCGCTGGCCTCCGCCAGCCTGGGCATCTTCCGTCCCGAGCCGGGGCAGGTCGTGGTGGCGGTGGTGTCCGGCGGCAACAACGACGTCTCGCGGTACGCCGAGATCGTGGAGCGGGCGCTGGTCTACGAGGGCCGCAAGCACTATTTCCTGGTGAACTTCCCGCAGGAGCCGGGGGCCTTGCGCCGCTTCCTGGACGAGGTGCTCGGCCCGGACGACGACATCACCCTGTTCGAGTACGTCAAGCGGTCCAACCGCGAGACCGGGCCGGCCCTGGTCGGCATCGAACTCGGCGATCCGGCCTCGCGTCCGCAGTTGCTGGCCCGGATGGACGCCAGCCCCATGCAGGTCGAGGTGATCGACCCGGGCAGCCCGTCCTACCGGTTCCTGGTCTCAGGCTGATCCGTCAGTCGCCGGCGGCCGCCCGCCGCAGGTCCTTGCGGAGTTCGGGGGGCAGGGCGAAGACCAGGTTCTCCTCGGTGAGGCGCTCTTCGACGGCGGCCGGGTAGCCGTGCTCCTCGAGCAGGGTCAGCACGCCCTGCACCAATTCGTCGGGGACAGAGGCGCCGGAGGTGACGCCCACGCTGGCGGCGCCGTCCAGCCAGGCGGTGTCGATCTCAGCGGCGTTGTCCACCCGGTAGGCGGCCTTCGCGCCGGCCTCCAGCGCCACCTCGACCAGGCGGACGGAGTTGGACGAGTTGCGCGAGCCCACCACGATCACCAGGTCGGCAGCGGCGGCGATCTGCTTGACGGCCGACTGCCGGTTCTGGGTGGCGTAGCAGATGTCGTCCGACGGCGGATCGACCAGGTTGGGGAACTTCTCCCGCAGCCGGGTGACGGTCGCCCAGGTCTCGTCCACGCTCAGGGTGGTCTGGCTGAGCCAGGCGACCCGCTCCGAGGTGTCGAGTTCAACGGAGTCCACGTCGTCCGGGTGCTGCACGAGGGTGATGTTGTCGGGGGCCTCGCCGGTGGTGCCCTCGACCTCTTCGTGGCCGGCGTGGCCGATCAGCAGGATCGGCAAGCCATGAGCGGCGAACCGGCGGGCCTCGTTGTGCACCTTGGTGACCAGCGGGCAGGTCGCGTCGATGGTCTTGAGCCCGCGTTCGGCCGCTTCGGTGTGCACAGCGGGCGACACGCCGTGGGCGGAGAAGACCACGGTGGCGCCGGTCGGCACCTCGTCCAACTCCTCCACGAAGATCGCCCCGCGGGCTTCCAGCGTCTCCACCACGTGCTTGTTGTGGACGATCTGCTTGCGGACGTAGACCGGCGGCCCGTACAGGTCGAGAGCCTTCTCGACGGTCACCACCGCTCGATCGACGCCCGCGCAGTAGCCGCGCGGCGCGGCCACCACAACCCGCTTGTCAGAGGAACTCACGTCCCCCATCCTAGATTGTCCGACCGCCCCTCTAGGCTGAGCCTCATGGCCCTGACCAGTTCTCCCGAATCCCCGCAGCCGCTGCGGGTGATCGTGGGCGCCACCAAGGACTGGGTGGAGCGGCTCAACCCGGTGTGGGTGGAGGGCCAGCTGATCGAGATCAAGCGGCGGGCCGGGGCCACCCAGTTCCTCACCCTGCGGGACAAGCTGGCCGAGGTGTCGGTGCGGCTCTCCACCTCGGCGACCGTGCTCGACCAGGCCGGCCCGCTCACCGAGGGGACGATCGTCGCCGCCTGGGTGAAGCCGACGGTGTGGGCGAGTTCGGGGCAGCTCACCTTCGAGTGCCGCGAGCTGCGCCCCTCCGGCGAGGGACGGCTGCTGGCCGCGATCGAACAGCGCAAGCGGATGCTGCAGGCCGAGGGGCTGTTCGCCCCCGAGCGGAAGCGCCGGCTCCCCTTCCTGCCGCGCCGGATCGGGCTGGTGACCGGCGCCGACAGCGCCGCCGAGCGGGACGTGCTGGAGAACGCCGCCCGTCGCTGGCCGGCCGCCCGGTTCGAGGTGCGCCACGCGGCGATGCAAGGCCCGTCGGCGGTCGAGCAGCTCACCGACGCCTTGCGCGTCCTGGAACAGCATCCCGAGGTGGACGTGATCATCGTGGCCCGCGGCGGCGGGTCGCTGGAGGATCTGCTGCCGTTCAGCGACGAGGCGCTGGTGCGGGCGGTGTTCGCGATGCGGACGCCCGTGATCAGCGCGATCGGCCACGAGACGGACAACCCGATCCTCGACCTGGTCGCCGACGTGCGCGCCTCCACCCCGACGGACGCCGCCAAGCGGGTGGTTCCGGACGTGGCCGCCGAACTGGCGGGGATCGCTCAGTCCCGGGCGCGCTCCCGGCAAGCGGTCGTGAGCCGCATCGGGCACGAGCAGCGCCGGCTGGCCGAGCTCTGCTCTCGTCCGGTGCTGCGCGATCCGGCGGCCTCGCTCACCGCCCACGACGAGCGCCTCGTCCAGTTGCGCGGACGCCTGCACCGTGCGGCCACGGCGATCCTGCGGGACGACGCCCGCCAGGTCGAGCACCTGATCAGCCGCGTCCGGGCGATGTCGCCGCAGGCCACCCTGCAGCGCGGCTACGCCATCGTCTCCCGGGGCGCGGACACGGTCACCTCGACCGCCCAGACCGCGCCCGGCGAGGCGCTCACCGTCCAGCTCGTCGACGGCCGGATCCGCGTCGACGTCACCGAAGTGCAGGAGGCTCCGTGACCGAAGAGAAGCCCAGCTACGAGCAGGCCCGCGATCAGCTGATCGAGATCGTCCGCCGGCTGGAATCCGGCGACGTCCCGCTCAGCGAGTCCATGGCGCTGTGGGAGAAGGGCGAGCAGCTCGCCGCGATCTGCACCCAGTGGCTGGAAGGGGCCAAGGCGACCATCGACGCCGCCCGCCCCAAGGAATGAGCCTGCACCTGGACGTCGGGCGCATCGCCGCGGTGCAGCGGCGCACCATCGGGGTGCTCTCGGCCGGGCAGATCCTGGGCGGCATCGCCTTCGGGGCGACCGTGTCGCTGGGCGCCATCCTGGCCGCGGACCTCTCCGGCAGCGACGCCCTCTCCGGGCTCGCGACCGCGGCCATCACGCTCGGCACGGCGCTCACCGCGGTGCCGCTGGCGGCGCTCGCCCGCGGCCGGGGCCGGCGTCCCGCCCTGGTCACCGGAATGCTGGTCGCCCTGATCGGGGTGGGCCTCGTCATCACGGCCGTCGCGATCCGCGCGTTTCCCCTGCTGCTGACCGGTTTCGCGCTGATCGGCGCCGGCCAGGCGGCGAACTTGCAGTCCCGGTTCGCCGCGACCGATCTGGCCACCGACGCCTCGCGCGGCCGCGACCTTTCGCTGGTGGTGTGGGCGACGACCATCGGGGCGGTGCTCGGCCCGAACCTCGTCGGCCCGGGCGAAGCGCTGGGCGCTCTGGTCGGGATGCCGACGTTCACCGGTCCGTACCTGTTCACCATCGGCGCCCAGCTGCTCGGGGTGATCTTGCTGCTGACGGCGCTGCGTCCGGATCCGCTGCTGCTCGCCCAGCAGGTGATCGCCGCTCGCGACCCGGACGCCGACCGCATCACCCACGCCGACCGGCCGCGCGCGGCGCTGTTCGCGACCGTGGCGATCATCGGCGCGCACGCCGTCATGGTCTCGATCATGGCGATGACCCCGATCCACCTGTTGCACCACGGGGCCACGCTCACCGTGGTCGGTCTCACGATCAGCCTGCACATCGCCGGCATGTTCGCCCTCTCGCCGGTCTTCGGGCTGCTGGCCGACCGCTGGGGCCGCCTGCCCACCATCCTGCTGGGCTACGGAATCCTGGCCTCCTGCGTGGCGGTCATCGCCCTGGCCCAGCACGACACCGCCGCGGTCACCGTCGCCCTGGTGCTGCTCGGCCTCGGCTGGAGCGCGGCCACCGTCGCCGGCTCGACCCTGCTGACCGAGGCCTCCGCGGAAGCCCTGCGCACCCGGCGTCAGGGACGCACCGACTTCTGGATGAGCCTGGCCGGCGCCCTGGGCGCGGTCGGCGCCGGCGGGGCGCTCAGCTGGGCCGGCTTCAGCGGCCTGGCGCTGCTCGCGCTGCCCATCCTGATCGCCGTGGCAGCGCTCAGCCCGCTGGCTCGTCGCTGACCACCCGTCAGCGACCACGCAGCACCCAATGGACTCTCAACTGCAAAGTCCCGACCAGTATTGACAAGAAAAACTGTCTATATGATGATGGACGCATGGAAAGCGTCAGCGTCATCAGCTCGCCCAAGACGGCGATCGTCGCGCTCGACCCGACTCGCAGCAGCCTGCTCGCCTCGCTGCGGGAGGAGCCCGGGTCGGCGGCCACCCTCGCGAAGCGCCGCGGGATGCCGCGGCAGCGGGTCAACTACCACCTGCGCGAGCTCGAGTCCCACGGGCTCGTCGAGCTGGTCGAGGAACGCCCACGCCGTGGCATGGTGGAGCGGATCATGCGTCCCTCCGCGGCCTCGTACCTGGTGTCGCCCGCGGCGCTGGGCCGGGCGGCGGCGACCCCCGAGACCGTCCCGGCCGCCGACCGGCTTTCCGCGCGCTACCTGGTGGCGCTGGCCGGACGGGCGATCCGCGAGGTCGGCGACCTGCTCAACAAGGCATCGGCCGCGCGCCGCAGTCTGCCCAGCCTGGCGCTGGACGCAGACCTCCGGTTCCGCTCCGCGGCGGACCGTGCGGCCTTCGCCGAAGAGCTGACCCAGGCGGTCACCTCGCTGGCCGCCAAGTATCACGACGAGGCTGCCGCGGGCGGGCGCTGGCACCGGCTGGTCGTCTTCGCCCACCCGCGTCCGAAAGGAGACTGAACATGTCCGAGGATCAAGACCGCGCAATTCGGCTCGAAGTCGAGGTCGACGGCACACCCGAACAGGTGTGGGAGGCCATCGCGACCGGACCGGGCATCTCCGCCTGGTTCGTGCCCACCACCGTCACCGGTGAGCCCGGCGGCGCCATCACCCAGGACTTCGGCCCCGGCATGGTGGTCGAAGGCAGGGTGCAGGCGTGGGAGCCGCCGCACCGGTTCGCCTACGGCGAGCATGCCGAGCCGGCGCCCGGCTCGATGGCCTTCGAGTTCCTGGTCGAGGCCCGCTCCGGCGGAACCTGCGTGGTGCGGCTGGTCAACAGCGGGTTCGGCTTCGGCGAGGAATGGGACGCCCAGTACGACGCGACCGAGAACGGCTGGCGGGTCTTCCTGCACGTGCTGTCGCTGCATCTGCGGCGGTTCTCCGGGCAGCCGGCCGCGCGGGTGCAGGCGATGGCGATGCTGTCCGGCGACGCCGCCGGCCCCGCGGACGGCATCTGGGAGGCCGGCTGCCGGCTGCTGGTCGACGGCGACGCCGTGCAGGCCACCGCGCCGCCGCTGACCGGGCGAGTCACGCTGCGCGCCAACCGGGCGATGGCCTGCGCCATCGACGCACCGGCGCCCGGCACCGCCTTCTTCGCGGTCGAGCCGCACGGCGCCATCACCGCGGTGAGCATGTGGCTGTCGTTCTACGGTCTGGACGCTGCGGAAGTCGCCGAACGGGACGCTCCGGCCTGGCAGGCGTGGGTGGAGAGCCTCGCCGCCTCCTGACATCTCGGAGGCGGGTTCACCAGGTCTTGCGTTCCCGGGCCGCCTCCCGTGAGCCCTCCGGGTCGCCCAGCTGCCAGCGCAGGCTCACCAGGGTGTCCAGCGTGGCGGTGATCTCCTCCCGGTACTGATGCGGGTCGGCGGTCGCGAGCGGGCGCAGCAGCTCCGCCAGCCGTTCGTGGGCGGCGGCCAGCGCCGGCTCGGTGGCTGCCTGAGCCACCGCCAGCCTGGCCGCGGGAAGCGCTGAAACCGCTGCCCGCACCGTCTCCGGGTCGACCGCTCGCTCCCGCTCGGCAGCGAGTTCGTCCCGGCGCTGCTCGGCCGCGGCCCGCGCGGCGGCCTCCTCGGCCGCGCGTCGCGCCGCGAGGGCTTCCGTCTCGCGGCGCGCGGCCTCGGCTGCTTGGGCTGCCTCGGCTGCTGCCCGCTCGGCGGCCTGGCGCTCGGCTTCAGCGCGCTCGGCCGCGCGGCTGGCGGCGACCTGTTCGGCCTCCGCTCGCAGCTCGGCTTCAGCCCGCTCGGCCTCGGCTCGCGCCAGCAGGCCGTCGGCGACCGCCTCCCGCTCGTCGCGCCGCAGCCGCACCAGCGCCGTGACCGTGAGCGGCCGGGCGCTGTACGCCTGCTCCCAGCCCAGCGGCTGCCACTCCAGCGGCTCCCCGGGGCCAGGCAGGACGATCCCGGCGCCGGAGCTTTCGTCCGCGAAAGCCTTCGCCTCGGCGTGGCGGCCGGCCCGGACCAGCGCCTGGCCGAGAGCCGTTCGAGCGGCGAGCACCGGGGAGTTCTCGGCCTGGTCCAGGCCTTCGAGCGCGGCGATCCAGGCGCGGCGCAAGGCGATCCCGCCCGCCTGGTCGCCGGCAGCCTCCAGCCGCTGGGCGAAGGGTTCGTAAAGGTCCGCCAGCGGAGCCAGCGCGGCCTCGGCGACGGCCGGACGCGCCTGCTCCCCGCTTCGCACGCCGACCGCCCGGCACCGCCTCAGCGCCAGCCGATGGTGAGCGACGGCAGACTCGGCCTCCCCCGCCGCCCATCGGGCGTCGGCCGCCAGCAGGTGGGCGGCTGCCGCCAGGTAGGCGAACTCGGGGTCGACGTCGAGCCGAGCGGCGTAGAGCTGGAGCAGGGCTGCCTCGGCGTGGGCGTTGGCGCCGGCGACGTCAACCGCGAGCAGCGACCGGCCGCGAGCGATCAGCGTCCACACCACCGTCTCGGAGTCGAGGCTCTCCAGCAGCGGCAGCCGTCCGAGCTGACCCCGCCAGGCGTCCAGCGAATCCACCGTGCGGCCGGCTGCGTCGGCCTGACCCAGCCCGGCCTGCACCGCGGCCAGCTGCGCCGCCGCGGTGAAGTAGCGGACGGCGTCATCGGCCGAGGCGTACGGACCCATCGGCCCGCGCTCCGCCAGGATGCGGGCCGACAGCACCACCGACTCCGGCGCGTCAGCCGCCGCCTGCGCGAACGACCAAGCCTGCAGCCGGTTGCCGACCAGCCCGACGAGGGCGTCGGCGAACTCGCCGGAGCGGGCGTGATCTGTCATGACGGCGACCCGCAGCCGCTTGACCGCAGAGGCCAACTCCCGCCGCTGGTGCTCGATGGCGGCCAATGCCGTGCTCATCTGGAGATTCCCGCCTTCGCGGGAATGACGGAAAGGGGTGCGGGAATGACGGAACGAGGCGCGGGCATGACGAGAAAGGGCGCGGGAAGGCTGCTCACACCCCTCAGGGTAGTCGGGCCCTTCGGCCCGTGCGCCAGCGGCTCGTAGGGCTCACTCCTCCAAGGTGGTGACGTCGCCCTCGTCCTGGCCGAGCGCGCGCGCCTTCAGCACCCGGCGCATGATCTTGCCGGAGCGGGTCTTGGGCAGCTTGTCGGCGAAGTCGATCCAGTCGGGCTTGGCGATCGGCGAGAGGTGGACGGAGACGTGCTTGCGCAGCTCCTCGGCCAGCTGCTGGGAGCCCTCGTAGCCCATCCGCAGCACCACGAAGGCGTGGATGGCGTTGCCCTTCACCTCGTGCGGCAGGCCGACTGCGGCGGCCTCGGCGACCGCCGGGTGCGACACCAGCGCAGACTCGACCTCGGCGGTGCCGAGCCGGTGGCCGGAGACCTTGATCACGTCGTCGGTGCGTCCGATCACCCAGAAGTAGCCGTCGGCGTCCCGCTTGGCCGAATCCCCGGCCAGGTAGCGTCCGGGGTACTTCGACCAGTAGGTGTTCACGTACCGGTCGGGGTCCTTGTAGAGGGTGCGCATCATGGCGGGCCAGGGGTTCTTCAGGACGAGGAAGCCCTCCTCGCCGTCCGGAACCGGGTTGCCGTCCTCGTCCAGGATCTCGGCCTCTTGGCCGAAGAAGGGCTTGCCGCCGGAGCCCGGCTTGAGCGGCGCCCCCGGGGTCGGGCAGATCTGGAACATGCCGGTCTCGGTCTGCCACCAGGTATCCATGATCGGGCAGCGCTCCTTGCCGATCACCCGGTGGAACCAGTGCCAGGCTTCGGGGTTG
>CAZLWS010000096.1:0-10237 GCA_964563205.1 uncultured Propionibacteriaceae bacterium
CGGGTGGATTCCTGCCGGCTCGCGGTGGAGCGGGCGGGGGAGCGGGCCGCCGGGTCGGTGGCCGCCTCCGACGCCTTCTTCCCGTTCGCTGACGGACCCGAGATCCTGATCGCGGCCGGCGTGAAGGCGATCGTCCAGCCGGGTGGCTCGGTGCGCGACGCCGACACCATCGCCGCCGCCCAGGCCGCCGGGGTCACCATGTACACCACCGGCACCCGCCACTTCTTCCACTGACTCACTAGGGGTTTCGCCATGACCGCGCAGATTCTGGACGGACGGGCAGCCGCCGCCGCGATCAAGGAGGAGCTCACCGCCCGGGTCGCCGCGCTGGCCGCGCGCGGGGTGCGTCCGGGGCTGGGGACCGTCCTGGTCGGGGAGGACCCCGGCAGCCAGTCCTACGTGCGGATGAAGCACCGTGACTGCGCCGAGGTGGGCATCGAGTCGATCCGGGTGGAGCTGCCCGCGGACGCCTCCGCCGAGACGGTCACCGCCGCGATCGCCGAGCTGAACGCCGACCCGGCCTGCACCGGCTACATCGTGCAGCTTCCGTTGCCGCGTCATTTGGACGAGAACGCCGTGCTGTCCCTGGTCGACCCGGAGAAGGACGCCGACGGGCTGCACCCGGTGAACCTCGGCAAGCTGGTGCTCAACGAGCCCGCCCCGCTGCCGTGCACCCCGCGCGGGGTGGTCGAGCTGCTGCGACGCCATGACATCCCGCTCGCCGGAGCCGAGGTCTGCGTGGTGGGCCGGGGGATCACGGTCGGGCGTCCGCTTGGGCTGATTCTGACTCGCCGCAGCGAGAACTCCACCGTCACGCTCTGCCACACCGGCACCCGCGACCTGGCCGCCCACACCCGTCGCGCCGACATCGTGGTGGCCGCCGCCGGCGTGCCGCACCTGATCACCGCCGACCTGATCGCCGAGGGCGCGGTCGTGCTCGACGTCGGCGTCAGCCGGGTGGACGGCAAGCTGGTCGGCGACGTCGCGCCGGACGTGGCCGAGAAGGCCGCCTGGGTGGCCCCCAACCCCGGCGGTGTGGGCCCGATGACCCGCGCCATGCTGCTGCGCAATGTCGTCGAACGCGCCGAGGCCTTGCCGTGAAGCGCCCGATCCCCGGCCACCTCACCACCCTCATCCCCGGCCACCTCACCACCCTCATCCCCGGCCACCTCACCACCGTCATCCCCGCGAAGGCGGGGATCTCCGGCGGCACCCAGTCATGACCGACAGCCCGGACGCCCGTCCGCCGAAGAACCTCCTTCAGCAGGTGCTCGGCCAATGGCCGCTGGCCATCGTCCTGGCGGGCGTGCTGACCGGCCTGGCGATCGTCGCGGCGAGCCACTGGCGGATGGGCGCCACCCTGATCGGCGCCTCGATCACCCTCGGCGGCCTGCTCCGGCTGCTGCCCAACCGCCGCGTCGGCCTGCTCGCCGTCCGCGGCAAGGCCCTCGACGCCATCGTCCTGCTGGGCGTGGGCATCGGCATCATCGCCCTCGCCTTCCTGGTGCCACCCAGCCGCGGCTGAGCCACAGCCTCAGCGGTAGTCGCGCTCCAGGAACTGGCCGTCGGTGGTCTGGGCGGCCACCCGCGCGGCCTCCTGCTCGCGGAGCTCGACGCGGCGGATCTTGCCCGAGATGGTCTTGGGGAGATCCTGGACGAACTCCAGGATGCGCACCCGCTGGAACGCGGAGAGTCGCTGCCGGGCGTGGGCGAAGATGGCCCGGGCCGCTGCCTCCTGCTCGGCGGCGAAATCCTGCACCAGGCAGACGAAGGCCTTCGGCACGGCGGCGCGCACCGGGTCGGGGCTGGGGACGATGGCCACCTCGGTGACGTAGGGGTGCTCCAGCAGGATCGACTCCAACTCGAACGGGGAGATCTTGTAGTCGGAGGCCTTGAACACGTCGTCCGCCCGGCCGACGTAGGTCAGATAGCCCTCTGCATCTGTAGAGGCGATGTCGCCGGTGTGATAAAAGCCGTCCCGGCAGGCCTCGGCGGTGAGTTCCGGGTCGTCGTGGTAGCCGGCCATCAGCCCCAGGATGGGGACGGACAGGTCGAGGCAGATCTCGCCCTCGTCGGGGCTGCGCTCCCCGGTCACCGGGTCGAGCAGGACCACCGGGTAGCCCGGCATCGGGCGTCCCATGGAGCCGTCCTTGACCAGCTGGCCCGGGGAATTGCCGATCGCGCAGGTCATCTCGGTCTGGCCGAAGCCGTCCCGGATCGTTCCGCCCCAGGCCTGGCGCACCTGGGTGATGACTTCGGGGTTCAGCGGCTCGCCGGCGCCGACCAGTTCGCGCGGCGGACGCGACAGCTGGGAGAGGTCGGCCTGGATCAGCATCCGCCAGACGGTGGGCGGGGCGCAGAAGGTGGTCACCTCGTGGGTCTCCATCACCTGCATCAGGGCGGCGGCGTCGAACCGCTCGTAGTTGAAGACGAAGACCGTGGCCTGGGCGAGGAACGGAGAGAAGAAGTTGCTCCAGGCGTGCTTTCCCCAGCCGGGGGAGGAGATGTTCAGATGGACGTCGCCCGGCCGCACCCCGAGCCACCACATGGTCGACAGGTGGCCGACGGGGTAGGAGACGTGGGTGTGCCCCACCAGCTTCGGACGGGCGGTGGTGCCGGAGGTGAAGTACAGCAGGCTGAGCGCGTCCGCCGGGGTGGGGCGGCTCGGACGGTACTCGGCCGGGGCGTTGTGGGAGTCGGCCATCGGCGCCCAGCCCAGCGGGACGTCGTCCCCGATCCCGATTCGCACCACCGAACGGGGCACCTCCTCCAGCCGCGCTCGCAACGCCCCCGGCGCGGCGACCGCCCGGGCCTGGCCGTGCTCCACGCGGTAGGCCAGATCGGCCGCCGACAGCAGCGTCGAGGTGGGGATCGCGATCGCCCGGATCTTGAGCAGCGCGAGCAGCAGCTCCCACAGCTCGATGGTGTTGTTGAGCATCACGATCACCCGGTCGCCCTCGCCGACGCCCAGCCCGCGCAGCCAGCGCGCGACCTGGTCGGAGCGCCGGGAGAGCTCGGCGTAGCTCCAGCTCTGCGCGGTCAGGTCGGCAGAGACGATGGTGACCGCGGCGCGGTCCGGATGTTCGCCGGCGACCACGTCGAACCATTCGGTGGCGAAGTTGAACTCGGTCAGCTCCGGCCAGCGGAAGCCGGCGACGGCACCGGCATAGTCGACAGCGTGGTCGAAGAGGAAGTCACGCGCCTCGCGCACGGCGAGGGTGGCGGGGGTGGCCGGCCGGCCGGTGAAGGACATCGATGCTCGGGCGTCAGATCAGCCCGAGCGCGATCACTTCGTCGCGTTCCTCCAGCAGCTCGGCGACCGTGGCGTCGATCCGGGAGCGGGAGAAGTCGTCGATCTCCAAGCCCTGCACGATCTGGTACTCGCCATTGGCGACAGTGCACGGGAAGGAGGAGACGATGCCTTCCGGGACGCCGTAGGAGCCGTCCGAGGGAACCGCCATCGACACCCAGTCGCCCTCGGCGGAGCCCAGCACCCAGTCGTGCATGTGCTCGACGGTGGCGTTGGCCGCGGAGGCCGCCGAAGAGGCGCCCCGGGCGGCGATGATGGCCGCGCCGCGCTTGGCGACGGTCGGGATGAAGTCGTTCTCGATCCAGGCCTGGTCGGCGACCGCCTCGGCGGCGTTGCGGCCGTCGACGTCGGCGTGGAACAGGTCGGGGTACTGAGTGGCGGAGTGGTTGCCCCAGATCGTCATGTGCTTCACCGCGGTGACCGGCGCACCGAGCTTACGGGCGACCTGTGAGATGGCGCGATTGTGGTCGAGCCGGGTCAGGGCGTTGAACCGCTCCTTGGGAATGTCAGGGGCGTTGCTCAGCGCGATCAGGGCGTTGGTGTTGGCCGGGTTGCCGGTGACCAGCACCTTGATGTCGTCGGCGGCGACCTCGTTGAGGGCCTTGCCCTGGGCGGTGAAGATGGCGCCGTTGGCGCTCAGCAGGTCGCCGCGCTCCATGCCGGCGGTGCGCGGCCGGGCGCCCACCAGCATCGCCAGGTTCACGCCGTCGAACACCTGCCGGGCGTCGTCGCCGATCTCGACCTTGCTCAGCAGCGGAAAGGCACAGTCGTCCAGCTCCATGACGACCCCCTCCAGGGCCTTCAGGGCGGGGGTGATCTCCAGCAGCCGCAGTTCCACCGGCTGATCAGGCCCGAGCACCGCCCCGCTGGCGATGCGGAACAGCAGGCTGTAGCAGATCTGGCCGGCGGCGCCGGTCACCGCAATCTTGACGGGGGACTTGCTCACGATGTTCTCCTCGGTGAGGTTCGGTTCAGCGTTTCGCTCGCTTCCGACGCTAGCAGTTGGGGGCGGGCTTGGGAGCCGATCCAGTGACTTCGCCGCTGGACCCCTACCCGCCGACGGTCTCGCTGCCATACGATGCCAGCACGGGTTGTGGGGGCTGCCCAGGGGAGTTTCGCGCCAACTGGGGGTCGGGATGAGGAGCAGGTCGGACGGGGCAGCGAGCGGTCGGCGGCGGCACGCGCGCCGGATCGCGGGGGCGTTCACAGGCCTCGTGTTGATCGGGAGCAGCCTGCTGGGCAGCGCTCCCCAGGCGGCGGCCGCCGACCCGGACACCGTGGAGGTCGCCAAGGGCCCGCGCCGCACCGAGGTGCTGGCGGCCTCTGGCGCCGTCCTGATCGCGCGTGCGCAGGAATCCGGACCGATCGGCTTCACCCAGTACTCCAGCGACGGCGGCGCGACCTGGCAGCCGTGGGAGGAGAGCTGGGGCTTCACCCCTACCGCCGCCGCGAACTACGCGGCCGGCGGCCAGGCGGTGTGGATCCACTCCACCGCCCCCAACGACTACGTGGTGACGGTCGTCGACCTCGCCGCGCTGGGCTCGCCGGCGGCGATCACCAACTGGCCACAGGGCGCCGACAAGCCCGAGGCGGCCACCGACGCCCAAGCCGTGGTCGGTCGCGACGGGTACTGGCTGGCCGACCTGGACAAGGTGTCGCCGGACCTCCGGATCAGCATCGAGGACCGTGCCGCGCCCAAGAAGAACACCTTCGTCAACGCGGGCTGGGTGCTGCAGGCCGCCGGGCTGCTGCGCACCCGGGCCTGGTCGAAGAAGGCCGGCGGCCGCACTGCCTACCTCGACGTCGACCCGGTGGCGCCGTCCGGGGGCTTCGGGCCGCTTCCCTTCCGCATCTCCGGCTACGTCCCCTACGTGAACCTGGCCTGGAAGACCGACGGCGCGGACGGCCTGGCCGTCATCGAGTACCTGCGGCTCAGCGGCACCTCGCTGACCTGGTGCACCAGTGAGTGGAACACCGCCACGGACGCCGTGAAGAAGGCCGTGTGCAAGAAGGTCGGAAAGGTGAAGAAGGGGGCCACGATCACGGCCTCCCGGTTCGCGCCGTCCACCTTGACCACGCCTTCGCTGGCGATCACCGTCAACGGCGCGCTGAAGCTGTGGAACGGCAAGAAGCTCATCTCGGTGGCCAAGGTGAAGAGCCACACGCTGGCGTTCACGGGCGTCGGCGACCCCGACGCCCCGCTGGTGCGCGCCGAACGCGCCCCCGCCGGAGACGTCTACGCCGCGGACGCCAAGGGCAAGCTGACCCATCGGTTCCGCTACTTCATCGGACGGATGTCGCCGGTCGCCCTCGACCTGACTCACGCCGTGCTGGCCGGCCTGGACGGGCGGACCGCCTACCAGGGCTGGACTCGCGCGGCGGACGGCAGCGTCGCGCCGCCTGACGACGAGGTCAAGCTCCCCGGCGCCACCAAGGGCGTCCAGGTGAGCGGCAGCCGCAGTGCCCAGCTGGCCGGAAGCAAGCTGACCCTGAGCGACGAGGAAGCGCAGACCGGCACGGCGTCCAAGGTCTCGGCGCTCACCGACGCCAGCGGCCCGTACACCCTGGTGACTCAGTCGAAGAAGACCGTGGTGCTGGGGCCTAACGGCAAGGTGGCAGCCAAGCCGAGCAAGAAGGGCAACCAGATCGTGGCGCTCTTCGGCAGCCTCGCGGTCGAGCAGAACTCCGCGCGCACGTCCATCCTGGTGCGGGAGCTGACCGGGCTGCGCGGCCTCCAGGGGCTCACTGCGACGATCCCCGGGGCGAGTTCCGGCTGGCGGATCTCCAAGGTGTTCATCTGGGGAGACCTGGTGGTCGTCGGGACCTCCTTCGGCAGCTTCCGGAGCAGCTACGTCTACAGCTGGAAGCTGCGGAACTGGGTCACGGTGGGCAGTTCGCCGATCAGCGCGGACAACACTGTCCCGGTGGCGATGGGCGACGGCGTGGCGGCGGTGTACGACACCACGGCGGGGTTGTACGCCCTGTGGCGCCTGGATCGCGACTACACCCGGGGCGATGCCGGGACCAAGCCTTTCGAGGACGCCGACACCGCGGTGGCGCCTACCTTCGACGGCGTCGGCCGGTTCATCTACTCCACCGGCACCGAGCTCAAGGTCGTCGACCTCTCCGACTGGGACGAGGCGGATCTCTCCGGGAAGACCCCGGCCCGGCTGCTGGGCGTGGTAGCTCCCGCCAGCTGGGAGATCAACTCGCGGTGGACGCTTGCGGCGGACGCCAGCCGCCCGCTGGTCGACGGGGTGCTGAACATCTTCGACGCCAGCGGCGCGCAGGTCGCCGAACTGCCGGTGACCGGTGGCGCGGACGGATCGGTGCGAGTCTCCTGGAATGGCGGCAAGCTGGACGGCGGCGGCAGCCAGCTGCCCGGTGACACCCCTGACGAACTGGTGCCTGACGGCGTCTACACGTGGGAGCTCGAGATCAAGGGCGACGACGATGAGTACCTGGGCCTGGTGACCGGCGACGCTCAGTCGCCCAGCGGCACCGTCAAGGTGACGACCGCCAAGATCAAGTCGGCCAAGCCGAAGATCACCGGGACCCTGGCCGTCGGCAAGACCCTGACCGCCGCCACTTCGTGGACCCCGCCGGGCCTGGCCTATGCCTACGAGTGGCTGGCCGGCGGGGCGCCGATCGCGGGCGCCGAGGACAAGACCTTCCAGCTGACCTCCGCGCAGCTGGGCAAGGCGATCACCGTCCGAGTCACCGCGACCAACCGTCGCGGGACCTCCGTCGCCCAAGTCTCCAAGGCGACCAAGAAGGTGAAGGCAGGCAAGCTCACGCTCGGGACGCCGACGGTCACCGGAACGCCGAAGGTGGGGGTCGAGTTGTTCACCAGCCCAGGCGCCTGGGTCCCGGCCGACACGTCCTTCAGCTACCAGTGGTTCCGGGTGGTCGGCAAGAAGACCATCGCGATCCCTGGGGCGATGGCGCCCAGCTACGTCCCGGTGGAGGCCGACCGTGGTGCGAAGCTGCGGGTGAGCGTGATGGGCTCCGCGCCCGGCTACAGCTCGGCGTCCAAGACCTCCGCCGCCACCGCGGTGGTCGCTGCGGCATAGGGCTGGCCGCGATCGGCGACCGCCGTCCGGGGTCGAGGTCGTTCGGGGGTAGGGTCGAGGCATGCGTTTGATCCTCGTCCGTCACGGCCGCACCCCTTCGAACGTCGGGTTCCTGCTGGACACCGCCGAGCCCGGCGCCGACCTCGACGACCTGGGACGGGAGCAGGCCGAGTCGTTGGTGGAGCGGCTGCTGGAGCACTCGATCGACGCGGTCTTCGCGTCCAGCCTGGTGCGCACCCAGCAGACCGCCGCCCCGGTGGCCGCCGCCCGCGGGCTGGAAGTCCGGGTGCTGCCGCAGTTGCGGGAGATACCGGCTGGTGACGACGAGATGTCCCCGGACGCCACCCGCTACATCGGGACCATGATCGCCTGGGGTCGCGGCGACCTTGCGGCCCGCATCCCCGGTGGTGAGGACGCCTTCGAGTTCATGGCCCGCTTCGACGCGGCGATCGACGAGATCGTCGCCAGCGGAGCCGCGTCCGCAATGGTGGTCAGCCACGGCGCCGCGCTGCGCTCCTGGGCGGGCGGCCGCGTGACAGGCTTCAACGAGGCCCTCGGCCACGGCCACCTCGACAACACCTCCGTCATCATCGCCGAAGGCTCCCCGTCCGAGGGCTGGCGCCTGATCGCCCTGGACGGGCTCAAGCACCGCCACGGCTACGACATGGCCGAAGCCCAGGCGTAGGGCGCTGCCGGCAACCGTGCCATCTTTGAAGCATGGGTGACTTCGTGCCGTTCCTGCCGATGGGGTGGGAGTGGATCCTGCTCAGCCTGGTGTTCTTCGCGGTGCTGGCGGCCATCGCCCTCGTGGCCGCGGTCCTGCTGCATCGGAAGCGCCTGAGAGGCGAGGCCGAAGAACTGAGCCAGGGAGGCCGTCCGGCGATCAGTCCGGTGTCGATAGAAGCGCAGCTCATCGAACTGGATGGGCTTCTCGCGCAACGCCGGATCACCCAGGACGAGTACGCCGCCATGCGATCCCGAATTCTCGACCTGAGGTAGCGTCTCGCCGCGTCGCGTCATCCAAACCTCTCAGGATCGTGGACGACGACCTGGTGACTGCTCGAGGTGGCTTGGGTCTCGTATTGCGGGACTGGTCGGCGCCGAACGGTCTAGCCTGCGCCCCTTCGAACGAAGGTGGAATCACGGCCACCAGAACACGGCGATGAGGAAGACGGCATACCCGACTCCCGCTCCCATCGCCAGCCCATTGGCCGTGCGTGACCAGCGACCGTCTGCGGCCGCCGCTCCGAAGGCCGCCGTCAGGAGTGCCCACACCGCGGTGTGCCCGAGGTCGACGATCACCCGACGCGAGCCTGTGGCGGCGGGCACGTCCACTCCGTCGCCGACGAAGGCGAAAATGCCTGTGACCACGAGTGCGATCGCCGCGGCGAGCCCGAACAGCAGGCGGGTGCGACGGTGGACGAACGGGAGTTGCTCGCTCATGCCGAGGCCTCCAGATCCCTGATCCAAGAGAGGGCAAGCTCGTGTGAGCGCAGCCCGTAGTCGAGGGTGGCGCGCTGCCATCGGTAGAGGTCGCGGTGCTCGTCGGCGACAAGCGTCGCATCGAGGGTGACGGCGAGCTCACTCAGCCCGTGATGGTCGGCGTCGAGCCGCTCGCGGATGCCCGCGAGAGCGACCTGTCGATCGGTTGCCCGCTCGAGCCGGCCTAGCAGGTACACCTTCGCGAGCATGGTCGTCTCAACCTCCGCGCCGATGATCGGCTGCAGCATCCACCGGAGCCAGGCGTCCCTTCCCTCGAGTGTGATCCGGTAGAGCTTCTTCCCGCGGCGGACGTCGGCCGCGTCCGCCACCGTTGCGTGGCCGGCATCGACCAGCTGCCCGAGTGCGCGACGCAGCGCGCCGAAGCTCGCGCTGTAGAACAGCGAGACGGAGCCGGAGAACCGCTTGTGGACGTCGTAGAGCGAGAGCGACTCTGTGAGCAGGAGCCCGAGGATGACGAACTGCATGTCTCAATATATCTCAGAGATATATTGGGTGAGAGAATCCTCGAGCGGGCGTCCTTGCGCTCGGCGTCATCCTGGCCGGCGTCGCCGAGAACTGGACGGGCTCCCTCACCATCTCTCGCAGACGCAGGTCCGTGGGTGGCAGTGTGCCTCGACACATCCGGCGAGTCCGCCCGCAACGAAACCGTTCGGAGTTGACTTGTCCTTGGGTGTGGAGGCAGTCGAGCCTGGAGGGACCGCCGTGGCGATCGCGGACGACGACTCGTTCGTGGAGTTCGTGCGCTCCCGCGCTGACCGGTTCCTGGATCTCGCCTGGCTGGTGACCCGGGATCCTGAGGACGCCCGAGACGCGGTGCAGGAAGCGCTGGCCGGGCTGTATGCGCGGTGGGCCTTGCTGCCGATCGGCGACGAGTTCGAGGCTTACGTGTACCGGACGGTGGTGAACTCCTGCCTGGGAGTGATCCGGCGGCGTCCACACTCGCTGCTGGTGGCGGAGCCAGAGCGGCTGAGAACCGCGCCGGTTGGCGCCGACCCGGCCCAGACGGTGGAGGCGGCCGACGAGGTCTGGCGATTGTGCGGCACGTTGTCGCCTGACCAGCGTGCGGCAGTGGTGCTGCGGTTCTACCAGGACCTGAGCTTCGCCGAGATCGCCGCTGCGCTGGGATGCCGGGAGTCGACCGCTCGCTCGCACGTGCATCGCGCTGTCCTTGCGCTGCGCGCACAGGTGGAGGGAGGGCGATGAGGGACGATCACGAGCAGTTGGCCGACTACGAGCAGCGGTTCCGGGAGGGTCTGCGGGAGGCGGGGCTGCGCCGTCCGCGTCTGGAGGTCGACGTCGCGGCGGCGATGGAACGAGCGGATAACGACTCCGAACTCGTCATCCGGCCAGC
>CAZLWS010000096.1:10337-11662 GCA_964563205.1 uncultured Propionibacteriaceae bacterium
GCCAGCCGCGCGGCCGGCGACACTGCGTCGCGCGCGCTGGGCGCTCGGCCTGTCCGCTGCGGCGGCCGCGACAGTGATGGTGATCGTGGTGCCGGGCGTGATCGGACGGCAGGTCGTCGGGGTTCCCGCCGACCCCGTGCCCCCTGCGACTTCTGCCCCGATGCCTGCTCCCGCCCCAGCCCCGACGTCCGAGCCCACGACGCGGTGGGCCATGCCGTCGACCATCGCCCCGGACGATCTGCCGCTGAGTCCCTACTGGGACGCGATCCGCAGGGCGCAGGAGTATGAGGACAGCTTGGACCGATCGCCGGAGGTGCGGACGTGGTGGGACGACCGCGAGGCCTACCTGACCGCCTGCATGGCCAAGCAGGGTTGGGACTACTTCCCACGGCTGCGCTCCTGGGGCCCGGAGCCCGGTAGCGAGGCCGCTGCCTATGAGGAACGGCTCCGGCAGAACCGCCTCCGGATTCCGACGCTGGATGCCGATCGCGGGTTGGTCGCTGAGATCGGATACGGGTTGCGGAGCGCCGGAGATCTGGGGTGGGACTATGAGGCGGAGGTCGACGACTCGCAGAACTCCAACTACCTCGCTGCGCTGACCGCGGCCGAGCAGCAAAAGTACCAGGCAGCCATGAACGACTGCCGACCGCGGGCGCACCGCACATATCCCGACCCGACCGAGTCGTACCGGGAAGACTTCATCACCAACCGGTTCGACATCGTGTCGGAGCTGGCGGCCTTCCGTGGCTCGATGGGCGACAAGGCCGACATCGAGGCAGACGCCCGGATCGTCGAACTCAACACCGAATGGCGGGCGTGCATGTCGACAGCCGGAGTGCCGGTCGAGGAGGCCCGCGCCAGGACGACGAAGCCCGGCCCCTGGGACGGACCGATCGAAGCCATGCAGATCGCCGCCCGAACGGGTGCGGATGGCGTCGCCGCCGAACTGAGCGACCAGGAACCCGACCGGATCGACCAGCAGTCGCTGATCGGCTCGGAGCCGGAGATCCGGATCGCGCTCGCCGACTACGACTGCCGTGCGGCCACCGACTACGTCAGCCGGTTCGTCGCCGTCCAGCGCGAGCGCGAGCAGAACTTCCTGGACGCCAACCGCCAGCAACTCGACGAGCTGATGGCCTACATCGAGAGGCACGTGCCGTGAGGTCGCTGCCCGTTGCAGCTGTGACTGCAGTGCTGCTGGCTCTCGCCGCCTGCGCGAGGCGACACAGCGGCTTCCCCGGAGCCAAGTCGAGGTCGACGAGCCTGAAACGGGCGTGCTTCGCCTATGGGGTGGCGCGTGTCTGGTAGCGGACGTGCCGGCGTGG
>CAZLWS010000097.1:0-6481 GCA_964563205.1 uncultured Propionibacteriaceae bacterium
CGATCGGGCCGTGCTTGAGCTCGCCGGCCGGGAAGCCCTCGGCGTGCAGGTAGGCCAGTTCCTTCAGCTTCAGCGCCCCCTCCAGGGCGATCGGGTAGCCGACGTGACGGCCCAGGAAGAGCACCGAGCGCTTGTCGACGAACTCGTTGGCCAGCGCCTTGATCGGGTCCAGGCCGTCCAGCACCTGCTGGATCAGCTCGGGAGTGCCGGCGAGCTCGTCCATCCAGCGGGCGATCTCGTCGCCGAACATGGTGCCGCGCACCTGCGCGAGGTAGAGGCCGAGCAGGTAGCAGGCCGCCACCTGGGTGAGGAAGCCTTTGGTGGAGGCTACGCCGATCTCGGGGCCGGCGTGGGTGTAGATCACCGCATCCGACTCGCGCGGAATCGTCGCGCCGTTGGTGTTGCAGATCGCGATCACCTTGGCGTGCTGCTCGCGGGCGTGCCGGATCGCCATCAGGGTGTCGGCGGTCTCGCCGGACTGGCTGATCGTGACCACCAGCGTCGAGCCGGTGATGATGGGGTCGCGGTACCGGAACTCGGAGGCGATCTCGACTTCGCAGGCGACCCGCGTCCAGTGCTCGATGGCGTACTTGGCGACCAGGCCGGCGTAGTAGGCCGTCCCACAAGCCACGATGATGATCTTGTCGACGGTGCGCAGCTCGGATTCGGAGATGTGGAGTTCGTCCAGCTTGAGGGCGCCGTCCTCGGTGTAGCGGCCGAGCAGGGTGTCGGCCACTGCCTGCGGCTGCTCGTAGATCTCCTTGCGCATGAACCAGTCGTAACCGGCCTTCTCGGCGGCGGAGAGATCCCAGGTGACCTCGAACGGACGGAAGTCAGCCGGTTCGCCGTCGAAGTCGGTGACCGTGAAGCCGTCGCGGGTCACCTCGACGACCTGATCCTGGCCGAGCTCGACGGCGTTGCGGGTGAATTCGATGAAGGCCGCCACGTCGGAGGCGACGAAGTTCTCGCCCTCGCCGACGCCCAGCACCAGCGGCGAGTTGCGGCGGGCGGCGACCAGGGTGTCCGGGTCGGCGGTGTCGATCGCGACCAGTGTGAAGGCGCCCTCCAGCCGGCGGCAGATCGCCCGCATCGCGTCGGCGAGGCCGGCGCCCGCCTCGACCTCGACGCCCAGCAGTTGCGCGGCCACCTCGGTGTCGGTCTCGGAGCTGAAGGCGATGCCCCGGGCCTCGAGCTCCTGCCGGAGCGCGGCGAAGTTCTCGATGATGCCGTTGTGGATCAGCGCCACCCGTCCGTTCGCGGAAAGGTGCGGGTGGGCGTTGGCGTCGGTCGGGCCGCCGTGGGTGGCCCAGCGGGTGTGGCCGATTCCGACACCGGTGACGGGCAGCGGGTCGGCTTCCAGCGCCTCGATCAGATTGGCGATCTTGCCCGCCTTCTTCCGGAACGCGATCGCGCCCTCACTGATCAGCGCCACCCCCGCCGAGTCGTAACCGCGATACTCCATCCGCTTCAAGCCGGAGGTGACGACGTCCTTGGCCGGCCGAGGGCCGACGTACCCGATGATCCCGCACATATGCGGCACTCTACTGGCCCGACACGGCACACTAGGCCCGTGCACAAACCCGCGCCAGAGCTGCCGGCCCCCGAGGACGACCCGTTCGGCCCCTATCTGACGCTGGAGCGACGGCACTGGGCGGCGCTGGCGGCCGCCCGTCCCGACCTGGAGGCTGAGACGCTGGCCCGGCTGCGCGGCGTGAACGAGCCGATGGACGTCGACGAGGTGGGCGAGATCTACCTGCCGCTGACCGAGCTGATCCAGCTGTACTCGGATCGCACCGCCGCGCTGTACCGCGACAGCCACCGCTTCCTGGGGCTCTCAGGGGCGCGGACGCCGTTCGTCATCGGGGTGGCGGGCTCGGTGGCGGTGGGCAAGTCGACCACCTCCCGGCTGCTGAAGGAGCTGCTGAGCCGCGGGCCTGGGAACCCGAAGGTCGACCTGGTGACCACCGACGGCTTCCTGTTCCCGAACGAGCGGCTCGCCGAGCTGGGGCTGCAGGAGCGCAAGGGGTTCCCGGAGTCCTACGACCGGCGCCGGCTGGTGCAGTTCGTGATGGACGTGAAGTCGGGGGCGCCCGAGGTGCGCGCCCCGGTGTACTCGCACCTGGTCTACGACATCGTCGAGGGCGAGGAGGTGGTGGTGCGGCAGCCCGACATCCTGATCGTCGAGGGGCTGAACGTGCTGCAGCCGGCCCGCCGCCGCGCCAACGGCACCATGGGGCTGGCGGTCAGCGACTTCTTCGACTTCTCGGTGTACGTCGACGCCCACGACGCCGATGTGAAGAGCTGGTACCTGCACCGCTTCCTGGCGCTGCGCCAGACCGCCTTCCGCGATCCGAAGTCGTACTTCGTCCGGTTCTCCGAGATCGGCGAGACCGAGGCGCTGGCCCAGGCCAGCGACATCTGGGACGCCATCAACGGCCCCAACCTGGTCGCCAACATCAAACCCACCCGCGGCCGCGCCACGGTGATCCTGCGCAAGGCTGCCGACCACAAGGTCAGCTGGGTCCGGATCCGGCGGATCTGATGGACGTCGTCGCGCTCGAGCGTGCTGACGCCGAGGCCGCCGTCGCCCTCTGGGCCGAGGCCGGACTGGTGCGTCCCTGGAACGACGCGCACGCCGACTTCGCCCGTGCCGTGGGCGGGCCGTCGTCCGCGGTGCTCGGGCTGTGGGCGATCGGTGACCTGGTGGGGACCGCCATGGTCGGCCACGACGGCCACCGCGGCTGGGTCTACTACCTGGCCGTTTCTCCGTCCGCGCAGGGTTCCGGCCTGGGCCGCCGCCTGATGGAGGCCTGCGAAGCCTGGCTGGTGGCGCGTGGCGTCCCGAAGATCCAGTTCATGGTGCGCACCGACAACGCCGCCGTCCTGTCCTTCTACGACCACCTCGGCTACGCCCCGCAGGACGTCCTGGTCCTAGGCCGCCGCCTGGACTGAAGCCGGCTGCCGACCGTCGAACGTAGCGATCCTTCGGCTACTCCTCCGGGAAGCCGAAAAATCGTCACGTTCGGCGCCGCGGGACGACCACAGCGGGGCGCTGGTGATAGGTTCGCGGGAGCGTCGCGTGTCGGTGGCAGGCAGTGCCAGACATGGAGGCGTGGGATCAGAAGGAGACGACGATGAACGCGTCGAACCCTTCGCCCTCACGTGACTGAGGGCGAGAAGACCAGGCTCATCGCCTGGAGCAACGAGTTGCGAGCCGTCCATGAGCGGCTGCGGAAGGCGCTCGCCGTCACCCAGCAGGCGGTGGCTGCCAGCCGGTCCGCGCCTGCGTTGAGTCGCGATCTACTGCTGTTCTGTCATGGGTTCTGCACGGCGTTGACCGGACACCATGAGGGCGAGGACCGCGAACTGTTCCCGGCGATCGCGGCCGCCCACCCCGAGTTGCGCGACACCCTGCGCCGCCTGCAGCAGGATCACTCGATGATCGCGTACCTGATCGCGGGATTGCAGTCCGCGGTGTCGAAGGCAGCCGCGCCGGAAGCCTTGGCGGTGCACCTGGAAGGGATCGCCGCGATCATGGAGAGCCACTTCCGCTACGAGGAGCGAGCGCTGCTGTCGGTGCTCGATTCACTCGCCCTCGACGCCGATCCGCACCGCGTCCTGGGCCCGCTCTGACGGAGACTCACCATCGCCACCCCGGCTCACCTGCCGTCGCAGCCGGCTGTACGTCCGCTTCTCCGCGCTGCGCAACGAGCTGAAACCCTCGTCCCTTGATGCAGTTGTTCGGCCTCTCGTCCGAGAAGCCGCACACCCGCGACATCAGGCTGAGCGAGGCACGCTACGGGGTCCAGCGGACGGCGCCGCCTTCGCAGTAGGCAGTGCCCTGGGCCGCGCCCCCCTCCAGGCAGGAGGCGTCCACCAACTGGCGCTGCCCGACGGGTTCGTCGAGGTGGACGGAGAACAGCGTCTCGTCGGTTCCCGGGCAGGCGGCGGGCTCGTCGTTCCATCCCTCGACATCGATGCGGATGACGATCCGATCCTCGCCGTACTCGGTCACCACGGGGACCACCGTGCCGCCCATGGGGCAGCCCAGCCGGTTCACGCCGATGATCAGGTCGGTCGACTCGGGGGTGACGTTCTCGACCAGCAACCAGGTGGCGGTGTTCAGGACTGTGGAAGGCTGGGTCGGAGGCGCCGGGGTCTGGGTCGTCGCATCGATCACCTGGAGCACATCGTCGGGGAGCGAGGGGCGGATCGCGTCGAGGATGAGCCGGAAGAAGACCTGGTCGGCGTCGTCGAAGCCCTGGTAGTCCTGAATCGGCCCGAACCGGACCTGCGTGGGCAGCGCCCACAGGCTCGGACGGTCCGTGTCCACCGGAGTCACCGCGAAGCCTTGGAAGCCGAGCACCGACTGATGCGGGTCGACATGCTCCGCTGCGCCGGCGTGTTCGTCGAGCAGTGCGTACAGCTTGTCCGTGACCGAACCGGAGAGCTCCACGACCGGGTTCTCTCGGCCCGAGAAGATCTGCACCTCGACGGTCGCCCCCGCCGGTTCCGGAGCCGGCGCGATCGGCCCCGCGGGAATGCCGCGTCCGGCCAGCACCCAGACGATCCCGACTCCGGCGACCACGACGACCGCGGCAGCGGCTGCCAGGATCGTCCGCCACGGGGTTCGCGAGTTCCGGCCGGTGAACTCAGCCGGGTCGATCGGCGGCACCGGGATCTCGGTCGTGTCGGCGCGCCGCAGCGCGTCGCGGAAGGCCTGTTCCAGGTCATTCATCGTTCTCACCCTTTCCGAGCCGGGATCGCAGCGTCGCCATCGCCCGGTGGACGTGGGAGCGCGCGGTCGATTCCGGGCATCCGAGCGCCTCGGCGATCTGGCCGAAGCTGTAGTCGTTGTAGAAGCGCAGCACCACGGCAGCGCGCTGGGTCTCCGGCAGTTCGGCGCACAGCCGCCAGGCCTCGTCGGCCGCGGCGATCGCCGTGCTCGCGTCCGTGGAGACCGGGGCCTCGGCCAGGACGGACGGATCGGCCACCGGCTGAGCACGGCGGCGACGGATCACCGCCAGGCAGGCGTTCACCACGGTCCGGGAGACGTAGGCGTGCCGGCGGTCGCCGTCCGGCAGTCGATCCCAGCGTGGGTAGAGCGCGGCGAGCCCGTCCTGCACGGCGTCCCGCGCGTCCTCCCAGTTCCGGGTGATCAGCCAGGCCAGCCGCAGCAGCCCGTCCGAGCGCTCCCGGACGTACTCATCGAACGAGGGCTCAACGGTCGCTTTCACGACGACTCCCCTCCGCTGCGTGACGGTCATACCCTGAAGAGTCTGGCAGCCCCCACTTTCGTTGCACCTTCTGCGATCTGTTGTCGCACCTGTTCGGCTTCTCGGACAAGATGGCGAACAAGTGCAACACCAGATGCCCCAGGAGGCACGGGCTGGGATGCTGAAGCCATGACGCGCGCGGCCGGAGTGATGGACGTCGATGTGGTCGTGATCGGGGCCGGGCAGGCTGGGCTTTCTGCAGGCCATCACCTGCGGCGCCGCGGCTTCCGGACCTTGGAGGAACCAGCGGGCGCCGACAGCTTCGTGATGCTGGACGCGAACCCGGGGCCGGGCGGGGCCTGGCAGCACCGCTGGCGCTCGCTGCTGATGGGGACGGTCAACGGCATCTACGACCTGCCGGGGATGCACCAGCCGCCCGTCGATCCCAGGACGCCGAGCGTCGACGCCCTGCCGCCCTACTTCGCGGCCTTCGAGGCCGCCAACGAGCTGCGGGTGCGGCGTCCGGTCACCGTGCGAGCCGTGCGCCGGGCGGACGAGGACCCGCACGGCCGGCTGCTCGTCACATCGGACGCCGGCAGCTGGGCGGCCCGCTGGGTCATCAACGCGACCGGCACCTGGACCAACCCCAATCTGCCCGACTACCCGGGCACAGGAAGCTTCCACGGGCGGCAGGTGCACGTCCATGACTACGTCAGCGCGGACGAGTTCACCGGCCAGCGCGTGGTGATCGTCGGCGCCGGGGTCTCGGCGATCCAGCTGCTCAACGAGATCTCACAGGTTGCCGACACCTACTGGGTGACCCGTCGCGAACCGGTCTGGGAGCAGGGTGAGTTCGACGAGGGACGCCGGATCGCCGCCATCGAGAAGGTCACCGCGCGCGCCCGCCAAGGGCTCGGCCCGGTGTCGATCGTGTCGGCCACCGGCATGCACTGGGCGCCCTGGGCGGTCGAAGCCCGCGACCGCGGCGTCCTGGTGCGGCATCCGATGTTCACCGCCATCGAGCCCGGCGGGGTGCGGATGCCGGACGGCACGCTGGTCGAGGCGGACGCCATCCTGTGGGCGACCGGCTTCCATCCGGCCCTCGATCACCTCGAGCCGCTGGGGCTTCGCACCCCGGCCGGCGGCATCCGCGTCGAACGCGGCCGGTCGCTGGACGAGCCCCGGCTGTTCCTGATCGGCTACGGCCCCTCCCAGTCGACCGTCGGCGCCAACCGCGCCGGACGCGACGCCGTCCGCGCCATCAT
>CAZLWS010000097.1:6581-11094 GCA_964563205.1 uncultured Propionibacteriaceae bacterium
CCCAGTCGACCGTCGGCGCCAACCGCGCCGGACGCGACGCCGTCCGCGCCATCATGGCCGAGGTGGACGGGGAAGGCGCTACAGGCTGAGGCGGGCCTTTACGACGCCCGCGAGGCGCTCGGCGAGCTCGTTCGCCTGCTCGGTGGTGGCGGCTTCGACCATCACGCGGACCAGGTTCTCGGTGCCGGAGGGACGCAGCAGCACCCGACCGGAGTCGCCCAGCTCGCGGGCGGCGGCGGTCACCGCGGCGTTGACCTCGGGGTCGATGCCGGCGCGCGACTTGTTCACCCCCGGGACGTTCAGCAGCACCTGCGGGAACCGGGTCATGACGGACGCCAGCTCGGCCATCGTCTTTCCGGTGCGGGCCAGCTGGGCCGCCAGATGGAGCGCGGTCAGCACCCCGTCGCCGGTGGTGGCGTACTCGCTCATGATGACGTGGCCGGACTGCTCGCCGCCCAGGGTGAAGCCGTTGGCGTTCATCGCCTCCAGCACGTAGCGGTCGCCCACCTTCGTCACGTCCACTGAGATCCCGGCCCGCTTCATGGCCTGCATGAAGCCCAGGTTGCTCATCACGGTGGCGACCACCGTGTCGCTGTGCAGGGTGCGGTCGGCCTTCATGGCGATCGCCAGGATGGCCATGATCTGGTCGCCGTCCACCAGCGTGCCGGCGGCGTCCACCGCCAGGCAGCGGTCCGCGTCGCCGTCCAGCGCCACCCCCAGGTCGGCGCCGTGGGCCACGACCGCGGCCTGCAGCGACTCGGGGTGGGTCGAGCCGGCGGCGAGGTTGATGTTCAGCCCGTCCGGTTCGGCGTTGATGAGCACCACCTCGGCGCCCTGGGCGGCGAAGGCGGCCGGCGCGGTCTGGTAGGCGGCGCCGTTGGCGGCGTCGATGACGACCTTGACGCCCTCCAGGCTGCCGTCGGCGCCCAGGCTCGACACCAGGTGGGCGACGTAGGCTTCGGCGGCTCCGTAGTCGGAGGTGACCCGTCCCACGCCCGCGCCGACCGGACGCTGCCAGGGCTGGCCGATCCGCTGCTCGATGTCGTCCTCGAGGTCGTCGTCGAGCTTCACCCCGCCCTTGGCGAAGAACTTGATGCCGTTGTCAGCGGCCGGATTGTGGCTGGCCGAGAGCATCACGCCCAGGTCGGCGTCCAGCTCGTTGACCAGATAGGCGACGCCGGGGGTCGGCACCACGCCGACCCGGACGACGTCCACGCCGGAGGCAGCCAGCCCGGCGATCACCGCTGCGCCGAGGAATTCGCCGGACGCTCGCGGGTCGCGCCCGACCAGGGCGCGCGGGCGACGGGAGCCGAAAGCCCCGGCCTCTGCCAGCACGTGGGCGGCGGCGCTGGACACCTGCAACGCGAGCTCAGGGGTGAGGTCGACGTTGGCGGTGCCGCGCACTCCGTCAGTGCCGAAGAGCCGGGGCATCGGTTGAAAGCCTGGTTCCGGGGAAGGGAATCAGCGCTTGCTGTACTGCGGCGCCTTGCGGGCCTTCTTCAGGCCGGCCTTCTTGCGCTCCTTGATGCGGGCGTCGCGGGTCAGCAGACCGGCCTTCTTCAGGGCCGGACGGCTGGCCTCGGCGTCCACGCCGTTGAGGGCGCGGGCGATGCCGAGCCGCAGGGCGCCGGCCTGGCCGGTCACGCCGCCGCCGACGATGGTCGCGATGACGTCGTAGGAGCCGAGCACGGCGGCGGTCACGAAGGGCTCGTTGACCGTCTGCTGGTGCAGCTTGTTCGGGAAGTAATCCTCAAGGGTGCGGCCGTTGATGGAGAACTGGCCGTTGCCGGGGACGATCCGCACGCGGGCGATCGCCTCCTTGCGGCGGCCGGTCGCGGCGCCCGGCGCCACGACGGCGGGACGGCCGCCCGGCAGCGCGGTGCTCGGCACGGCCTCGGAGCGGTAAGCGATCTCGCGGTCACCCTCGGTGAAGGAGGCGAACTCGTCGGTGGTCTCGGTCTCTTCGACGACGTCGGTCACGGTCATTCCTGTCACTGAGCGATCTGGGTGATCTGGTAGGGCTGCGGCTTCTGCGCGGTGTGCGGGTGCTCGGGACCGGCGTACACCTTGAGCTTCTTGATGAGCTGACGGCTGAGCTTGTTCTTCGGGAGCATGCCCCAGACCGCCTTCTCCACGGCCCGGCGCGGATCGGAGGCCAGCAGATCGCCGTAGGAGATCGACTTCAGGCCGCCCGGACGGCCGGAGTGGCGGTAGGCCAGCTTGTCGGTGCGCTTGTTGCCGGTGAGGGCCACCTTGGAGGCGTTGACGACGATGACGAAGTCACCGGTGTCGACGTGCGGGGCGAACTGGGCCTTGTGCTTGCCGCGCAGCAGGGTCGCGGCGGTCACGGCCAGGCGGCCGAGCACGACGTCGTCGGCATCGATCACGTGCCAGTTCCGGGTGACCTCCCCGGACTTCGGGCTGTACGTAGACACGGGTCGTAGACCTGCTTCCATGAGTTGTCTTCCAAGTAACGCGCGGGTGGATGTGCCCCAGGGCAGACCACAGCACAACGACGTCCAAGATTACCCCGCCCCGCAGGGTGGGTCAAAATCGCGGCGAGCACGACCTGGGTTCCACAGCGTTAGTGCCCACTTGGACAGATCGTCACAGTGCCAGAACGAGTCGCAGAGGCGCTCGCGTAGGCGGGCGGGCACCTGAGTGCCCGGAACGAAGTCGGGATTCAGGGCGTGCCGACGGCGCCAAGACCACCGGGCTGCGCCGGTACGCCACCGTGTACTAGTACCCGCGATCTGGCACATCCTCACCAGTCACACCCGTCTGGTGCCGCTCGCGACGGCGGCCATCGGTGGATCCGGGCTAAACCCAGCACGACCAGAGCCGACGACCCTCGCCGCCGAGGGAGCATTCACGCCCACCCACAACGCATCTTCACGTCAGCCATCAGGAACCTCGCGAATCAGGCCTTGTACAGGCTGACTTTGCCTTCGACTCCCGGGGCCTCGACCGCCAAGTCGACATCACCGGTCACTGCCGGACTGACATCGACGGTTTGGGTGGCTTGGTGTTCGCACGGCATGGTCAACTCCTGCACAGCGCGCTCGTCCACACGAATCTGCACCTGCAACTCAGTGGCGCCCGAACACTCCAAGTCCAGTCGATAGCGCCCCGACAAGGTCGTGGTGCTGCTCTCCACGCCCCGGTAGTCGCTCGCGAACACCAGCTGGGCGATGGGTCCGTCGGGCGAGTCAGGAGTCGAAACGCAGCCTGCCGCGCCCAAGGCAACACCGAGGACCAGCAGTGCGCCAGACCTAGTAAATGAGTGCCAGACCATACAAGTCACCCGAGCGCTTGACTCGTCGATTCTCGCCTTTGTTGAAGTATGGGTACATCACCTGCTTCGGTGTCGACGAGACGTGGCCCAAGCCGACTGCGTGACCAAGCTCGTGCACGGCTACGGAAATCAGGTCGTGCTTGGCTGACGGAACCGTTCCCGTGCTTGCAGACCAACTCACCGATGTCGAGTATGCCATGTCGGCCTCTTGCGTGCTCGATTCAACGAACCACCATGTCGTTAACGCCAGAGTTCCAGATGAGAGAGCTTTCCACCCCATCGTGTTCACCCCATCCTTCACGCCAACGGTCTTGGTGGTCGAGCCGACCTCACCCACCGACAGGCTTGTGTTTGACCCGCCACAAGCATTGTCGTCCGCCTCGATATAGCCCTCCGCTGCATCGAAAGCAGCGGCTCTTTGCACTTCAGTCATACTGCTCGGGCGACCTGAAGAGTTGTGCTTCCACTGGTAAATACCGTTGGTCCATTTTTGGCCAGTGGGATCATACTGCGAGACCGAACCGCACCAAGTTGGTTTTGCCATCGGCACGAGCGAACCAGCCTGGGCGGGCGTGCGGAGTTTAGCCCGTTCGTCAGCCATCTCTTTGATGGCGCTTGGCGCACCCACTGGCTGTGAGCCGTCAACGCTCACAGCCACGCCTCCTGACTTGCTGTGGTAGAGCAGCACAGTAGTGGGCAACGCGCGGTCGCTATCAGCCGTGCGCACGGCTGCTTGCCCCACGCCTTCACCGGCTTCCGGGACAGTCAATGAGAAATCTGCGACCACAACAAGGCGACCCGTCAGATCGCAGGAAGAGAGTGCGTCGCTGCCTAGCAACCCGACGTCCAGAACTCCAACACTACTGCAGGTCGTGAGGGGCTTGCTGGGTCCAGCAAATGCGGATTGCTGCGGCAATGCAGTCAACGCGACTCCGACCAAGACCATACTCAGTCTCTTCGTAAACATGACTTACTCTCTTCCGTTGGCTGTCGACCAGCTATGCCGGCGTGGCCAGATCGCTGTGATCCGATGGCGGCGCGATTCCCGCTCCAAGCACAGTTTCCTAGCACCGGCTTCATGATCGCCTCCGGGGGTGCGGGCGCTACGACCTCCGCTGGTCGTGTCTAGTGGTCAACCTACGCCCAGAACGCCCAGGGGGCAACGGTTACCTGGAAACTGGCGTCTTTACCGAGCTGGGTTCGCCCTGCTCGTTGACG
>CAZLWS010000098.1:0-11008 GCA_964563205.1 uncultured Propionibacteriaceae bacterium
GTGGAGAAGGTCGCCGCCGAGCACGGCAAGCCCACTGACGTCATCGACATGCGCGTTTACGGGATGATGGACGGCAAGTCCGCCATGGAGCAGGCCCGTAAGCTGCTGGCCTGACGAGCCAGGCGGTCAGAGGCATTCCCGTGGCCAGAGCAGCTGACCGCAGCAGCCAGTTGGTCGCCGCGCTCGAGGAGGCCGGCCGGCCGATCTCCGGCGAGGATCTCGGCCGGCGCGTCGGAATCTCGGCGCGCAGCGTCCGCGAGCACGTCCGCACGATCAACCGGCGCGCGGGCGCGCCGGTGATCGTGGCTTCCCACCGTGGCTACGAGCTGGCGCCGGACGCCCGCAGCCGGCTCGACGAGCGCGACGCCCTGACCGGCGACCCGGGCGGGTCGCGCGGCCGGTCGATGATCGTCATCGAGGCGTTGCTGTCCAACGGCGACTCTGGCGACGTGTTCGCGCTGTGCGACCGGCTGCACGTCAGCCTTTCCACTCTCGAGCTGGATCTGGTGCGCGTCCGCCGGTTCCTCAAGAAGTACGGACTCACCCTGGAGCGCCACCGCAACGAGGTGCGGATCCGGGGCGAGGAGGCCAACAAGCGACAGCTCTTCCGGCGCGTCCTGTGGTCGTCGGTGTTTTCGGCGCAGACGGGCTTCGCCGACCTCGCGGCGATCCGCCCCGAACGCGACCTCGTCGGGCTGCGCCGGCTGCTGGCCGAGACCCTCACCGAGGAGGGGCTCCAAGCAAATGAGTTCGCCCTGGACGACATGGCCGTCCATCTGTCAGTGGTGATCGCGCGGTCTCGCGCGAACCGCCACCTTTCGGCCGCCCAGGCCACCCTGCTGCCCCCGGTGGCGGAGAAGCTGGCCGACGCGCTCGGCCAGCGAGCCGCCATCGCCATCGATCTGGCCGAGCGCCAGCACCTCGCCGACCTGCTGGAGGCCAACGCCCAGCCGCTCACCCCGGACCCGTCCCGGGTGGTGCCCGAAGAGGTGCGCCGGGCGGTCGAACGCGCCCTGGCCGAAGTGGCCGACGAGTTCCAGATGGACCGGGCCGGCCGGGAGATGGTCGACTCCCTGGTGCTGCACGTCAACGCGCTGCGGCTGCGCGCCCGCACCGGCGCCTTCGTGCACAACCCGCTCAGCCGGCCGTTCAAGGAGAGCCAGCCGCTGCTGCACGAGCTCGCCGTGCAGTTCTCCCGCAAGCTCGGCGCCTCGCTGTCGATCGAGATCGGCGAATCCGAGGTGGGCTTCCTGGCCTTCTACCTGGCCCACCATCTGCGGCCCGACCTGGACGAGGGCAGGGTCACCGTGCAGGTCGTGGTGCCGCGGTACGCGCCGCTGCTCACCGGCCTGCTCAGCGCGGTCGAGGAGGCGGTCGGCTCCAACGGCATCGTCGGCCCGCCGCTGACCTCCGACGAGTTGCGCGCCGACGCGATCGGCAGCGACGTGGTGGTGACCTGCGTGCATCTGTCGCCGATCGCCGGAGTGCGGACCGTCCGGGTCTCGCCGGTGCCCACCGAAGCCGACCGGCGCGCCATCGCCGACGCCGTCGCCGCGTCCGCCGAACAGCGCCGCCGCAGGCAGGTGTGGTCGGTGCTGGCCGAGCTGATCCGGCCGGACCACTACTTCTCCGACGCCGCCTGGAACACCAAGGAGGAGGTCATCGAGGCCCTTTCCGGGGTACTGATCCGCGGCGGCTACGCCCCCGACTGGTTCACCAGCGACGTCCTGGAGCGCGAGCGGCTGTCGTCCACCGCCTTCCGCGATCAGTTCGCGATTCCGCACGGGCTGCAGATGTCGGCCTATCGCACCGG
This sequence comes from uncultured Propionibacteriaceae bacterium, assembly GCA_964563205.1. Lineage (GTDB taxonomy): Bacteria > Actinomycetota > Actinomycetes > Propionibacteriales > Propionibacteriaceae > Propionicimonas. Next base: position 1,814 of record CAZLWS010000098.1, read on the forward strand.
CATCGCGGTGTACGTCAGCCCTCGGCCGATCCCGTGGGGCGACAGCACCGTGCAGCTGGTCATGCTGTTTGCCTTCGAGCCAGAGGAGCGCAAGGTCTTCCACGACGTCTTCAACACGCTGACCGGCTTCCTCTCCTCCCGCCAGTCGACCGCCAGCCTGATCGCCGAAGGCGGCACGCACGCGAAGTTCATGGCCTGCCTGGAAGGGCTGCTGCACGCCACCGACCGGTGAGCCCGAAGCTCCAGAAGCGAGCGAGGGGCCCGGTGGAACCGGGCCCCTCGTCGTTCGGGGGTGGGCTAGATCGAGTCGAGCGACTTGCCCTTGGTCTCGTTCGCGAACTGATAGGTGATGCCGCCGATGATCAGCAGGATCGCGAAGAACAGGAACGCCGGCGGGATGATGTCCGGGGTCACCGCGTCGCCGAACATCATGCCCAGCAGCAGCGGGCCGAAGATCTTCGCGCTGGAGCCGATGCCGTAGCCGAGGCCGAGGCCGGTGGCCCGGGCTTCGTTCGGGAACTGCTCGGCGCCGAACGGGTTCAGCACGCCGAAGGCGCCGTCTCCGAAGGCCATCGCGATGACGATGCCGAGGAAGAAGATCCAGCCGGCGTTGCCGCCTTCGCCGGCCAGCATGGTCGAGCCGGCCGAGATCAGCAGGCCCACCGCGCCCATGCTGCCGTAGATCAGCATGACCTTCTTGCGGCCGATCTTGTCGGCCAGCCAGGCCGAGGAGAGCCGGCCGAGCAGGTCTGCCAGGGAGACCAGCATGAACAGGTTGGCCACCATGCCGGTGTCGAACTTGTAGGCGCCGCCCAGGATCGACTGGCCCCAGGACTGGATGACCGAGGCGCCGAAGATGAAGCTGAACGAGCCCAGCGACACGATGATCAAGCTCTTCATGTACTTGGAGAAGATCAACTGGTACGAAGCGGACTGCTGCTTCGGGCCGGCCTCGGGCAGTGTGCCGACCTCGTCGACGGGCATTTCCAGCGCCCATGCGATGGCCTCGCGGGCCTCCTGGGTGCGGCCCTTGGCCTGCAGGAAGCGCGGCGACTCCGGGACCAGCCGCAGCCAGATCAGCAGGAGCACCGGAATGCCGCCGATCGCGATCAGCAGGCGCCAGTTGTCGCCGGTGAGCTTGGAGGCGACCGAGCCGAGGAAGAGGCCCAGCGGGATGAACACCGCGGTCAGGCCGGAGAGCAGGCCGCGCTGCTTGGCGGGCACGAACTCCTGCACGTAGGGGATCGACACGATGTTCAGGCCGCCGACGCCGACGCCGACCAGAATGCGCAGGACGCCCAGCAGCAGCCACCAGCCGTCGGGGGTGGCGACCGAGGCCACGGTGAAGACCGAGAAGAGCAGGACGCACCAGAAGAAGGAGCGCTTGCGGCCCAGGGCGTCGCCCAGACGGCCCCAGCCGATGGCGCCGATCATGGTGCCCAGGCCGGACATGGCCAGGATGACGCCGGCCTCCCAGCCGTGCAGGTGCCAGTTCTCGTCCTTCAGCAGCACGTTGACCGCGAAGCCGATGAGGAACATGTCGAAGAACTCGGAGATGTTGCCCACCACGGCGAGCGAGATCAGGCTCTTCTGGTTCTTGGTGAGGGGACGGGAGTCGATCTGTTGCATCGCCGTCATGGTCGATGCGTTCGAAGTAGTCATGATTGGTCCTTCACAGGTGAGGGGTCACCGGACGATGTCGGTGCTGGTGGGCAGCTCGAGCTCGGCCGGGGAGACGTGGGTGAGGTCACCGTGGTGGGTGAGCGCCAGCTTGGAGGTGCGCAGACCGTAGGTGATGCCGGCGAGCACGTCGCCGTCGAGGTAGCCGTGCAGGGTGCCGGCGACGAAGGAGTCGCCCGCGCCGGGCCGGTCGACCACCGGGACCGGCTCGACCTTGAAGTGCTGCTGGCCCTCGGCGCCGCTGTAGTACACCCCGGCGATCTGGTCGGTGGAGACCACGTGATCCAGGCCGTACTTCTGCTGGAGCTCGGCGTTGACCGTGGGGCCGTCGCCGGACATGCCCAGCACCTTGATGCCGTCCAGGCGGCTGCAGAACAGGATGGAGACCTTGTCGAGCAGCGGCTCCAGCACGGAGCGGGCGCGTTCCTGCGTCCACAGCAGGCTGCGGTAGTTGACGTCGAGGGCGACCTTGACGCCGCGCCGGGCGGCCTCCTCGACGGCGAAGGTGACGGTGTCGGCGGTGGTCTCGGTCAACGCGGCGGTGATGCCGGTGACGAACAGGACCTGGGTGTCGAGCAGGCTGTCCCAGTCGAACGTCTCCGGGGTGATCTCACGGAACTTGGTGTGCATTCGGTCGTAGGTGACCTTGGCCGGCAGCGGGTACTCACCGGGCTCCATGAAGTAGAGCGCCATGCGGCCGTCGTCGGTCCGCACCACGTGGGAGAGGTCGACGCCCACCCCCCGGTACTCGTTCATGAAGCGAGTGGCCAGGTCGCCCTTGGGCACCGAGGATGCGAAGGCGGCTTTCCGCCCGAGCTGCGCCAGCAGGCCGGCGACGTTGGCCTCGGAGCCCGCCGGGGTGAGCCGGAGCTGCTGGCAGGTCGCGAGGCGGTTGCCCTTCTCGACCGTCAGCCGGATCTGGGCTTCGCCGAAGGTGGTGAGGTCGTATCTGGTCATATAACTCAATCCTTTGCTGGCGGCGTCAATGCCGCCCGTAGTGACGCGACCGGCGATGGTCGCTCGGGGTGGCCGGCCCTCGGGCGGATCACCCCCCGACGAGCCCTGTGGATCGCCGTCGGCGGGGCTGCGATGCCGGCGCCGGTGACGGTCCACGAGTTGGAACAGCGGTCTGCTGCCGTCCTTTCCTTCGATGCTCTGAGCCGGTTCTTCCGACTCGTCTACGACACTAGGTCGTACAGAAGTGGGCTATCCAGCCTCCCGCGAACAGATGTGCACCGGCCGGTTCCCGGCGGGCTGTGTCAGGATGCGCGGGCACCGTGATGCAGGCGCAACATGAACAGATGTTCAGCGGGCTGCTAGGCGTCCACGGACTCCAGCAGCGCGACGGCGGTGGCCCGGTCGGTCACCAGGGCGGAGAGATAGCCGCCGCGCAGCGCCGCCACGAGCGCCGCCACCTTCCCCTGTCCCCAGGCCACGCCGACCACCAGCGGGATCTTCCGCAGCCGCTCCAGGCCGACCGCGACCGTCCGGTCGCAGATCTCGGTCCGCACGTGCTGGCCGGTCGCGGTGATGTGGTGGCCGCAGATGTGGGCGACGCCGCCGGCCTCGTACACCGCGCGAATCAGCTCGGGATCCTCGTAGGGCTGCAGGATCAGCCCGGAATGCCCGTCGGTCACCGCGCCGACCCCCACCAGCGCCACGTCCGCGCGGGCGCCCAGCTCAAGGGTGGTGGCGATCTGGTTGTCGGTGCGCAGCGCCTGGGTGGCGTCCGGGTTGGCGATCACCAGCGGGGCCGGCAGGGGGTGAAAGGAGCCGCCGAGCTTGCGGGCCATCCGGCGGCAGGTCTCGGGGGAGTCGAGCAGCTTCTCGGAGTAGCCGACGCTGCCGATCATCTGGACGACGCGGGATCTGGGCCAGGCCAGTTGCGGCATCGCGTCGACGGTGGCGGTCACGGCCATCCCGTTGGAGACGCTGAGCACCACGTTCTCGGCGCTGCACTCGATGATCAGGTCGGCGGCGCAGCGGGCTACCTCCGACTGAGCGGAGAGCACGTCCTCCGGGTCGGCCACCCGGGCGTGCTTGAGCCCGAACGCCCGCACCAGCGCCCGCTCGATGCCGAGCACCCGCTCCAGCGGATGGCTGATCCGGATCTGGACGATGCCCCGCCGCCGGGCCTCCGACAGCAGCCGGGAGACCGTGGCGCGGGAGAACTGGACTTCGGCGGCGATCTCGGCCTGGCTCTGATCCTCGACGTAGTAGCGCCGGGAGACGTCCAGCAGCAGGGCGGCGTGCTCCCGGTCGGCGGAGGTGCGCGACCGGTGCAGGGGCGCTTCGACCGGCCGGTCGGAGTCTCGCGATGTGACCATATGTGCATCCTAGATTCTCCGGACGTCTCTTCGTGGGCGGATTTGGCCTTATTGCCAGCGGGGCTCTCGCCGATCCGGACGTCGGCGTGAACATATGTTCACGGAGGGCTTTCTGTTAGCGGCCGAACCTCCCTAGGGTCGATAGTGACCGTGAGTGAGCCGTCCACGAAGCCGACGGCCGATATCAAAGGAGAAACACCATGGCATTTGCTCGTACCCTCCGCGGCGACGTCGCTCCCGAGACGCTCGGCGTCGTGAACTCCCACGACCACCTGATCCGGGTCGGCGCCGGCGAGGTCTACATCGATCCGGATCACCAGCTCGACTCCGTCGAGAAGGCCGTCGAAGAAGCCACCTACTTCGCCGAGGCGTCCAAGAACTGGAGCTCCTACGGCGGCACCGTCGTCGACATGTGCCCGGCCAACTGCGGCCGCGACGTTACCCGTCTGGCCAAGGTGGAGGAGCAGGTCGACGGCCTGCAGGTCATCCTCTGCACCGGCTTCCATCAGCAGAAGGTGTACCTGGAGACCCAGTCCCACTGGGTGAGCCGCTACACCGTGAACCAGATCGCCGACCTGATCATCGCCGACATCGTCGAGGGCATCGACGACCACGACTACTCCGGCCCGATCGTCTCTCGCACCCCCTACAAGGCGGGCGTCATCAAGGTCGCCACCGCCTACGGCAAGATCACCGCCTTCGAGCGCAAGTGCATCGAGGCCTCGTGCATCGCGGCCATCGAGACCGGCGCGCCGATCAACACCCACACCTCCGCCGGCACCTGCGGCCTGGAGCAGGCCGAGCTGATGATCTCGCTCGGCGTCCCGGCCGACCAGATCGCGATCGGCCACATCCAGCGCAACGCCGACATCTGGTACCTGACCCAGATCCTGAAGACCGGCGTCTACCTGGAGCTGGACGGCACCGCGCGGCTGAAGTACCAGCCGGAGGAGAACCGGATCCGCGAGTTCCGCGAGCTGGGCAAGGCCGGCTACGGCCAGCGTCTGCTGCTGGGCACCGACTCCGGCAAGCGCTCGTACCAGAAGGCCTACGGGTCCACCACCGGCGTCGACTACAACCCGGCCGTGGACGGCCCGCGCATGATCGACGAGGGCTTCGAGCGCGCGTACGTCGAGCAGCTGCTCATGTACAACGCCCAGACCTTCTTCACCATGCGCAAGGACGCCTGAGATGGGGGCATTGCCCAAGCCTCGCCTCCAAGTCGCCCTGGACACCACCGATCTCGTCGACGCGCTGCGGTCGCTGAACCAGGCGATCTCGCAGATCGACGTGATCGAGTGCGGGACCATCCTGATCATCGCCGAGGGGCTGCGCGCGGTCCGCGAGATCCGCGCGCTGTACCCCGACAAGACGATCCTGGCCGACGTCCGGATCGCCGAGGCCGGCACCCTGATCGCGAAGAACTGCTTCGAGGCCGGGGCCTCCTGGGTGAGCGTGGTGGCGGGCGCCTCGCTGACCACCGTCGGCCAGGTGGTGAAGGTGGCGAACGAGTACGGCGGCGAGGTCCAGGTGGAGCTGGCCGACTGGTACGACCCGGAGATCGCGCGCAAGTGGCGCGAGCTGGGCGCCCAGCACGTCATCGTGAAGCGCTCCCGCGACCGGGAGATGGCCGGCGACCTCAGCTGGGGGTCGGACGATCTCAACCGCGTCCACGAGCTCGCCGAGATGGGGTTCACGGTCACGATCACCGGCGGGGTCACCGTCGAGGACCTGCCGGCCTTCGCCGGCGCCCCGGTGGGCGTCGTGATCGCCGGACGGTCGATCGTGAAGGCCGCCGACCCGCTGGCCGCCGCGACCGAGCTGCAGGACAAGCTGAGCGAGGTCTGGCCGTGAGCTCGGTCTCCCTCGGCATTTACGAGAAGGCGCTGCGCTGGACCGGTGACTGGGACGCCCTCTTCGCCGACGCCCGGGAGGCGGGCTTCAGTTTCGTCGACATCTCCGTCGACGAGACCGAGGCCCGCAAGGCCCGCCTGAACTGGTCCGCCGAAACCCGCCGGGAGGTGCGGGAGGCGGCCGCCCGGCAGGGCGTCCAGATCGGCGGGATCTGCCTCTCGGTGCATCGCGCGGTCGGCCCCGGCTCTGCGGACCCCGCGGTGCGGGCCGAGGCCGACCGGATCTTCGAGCAGGGCATCCAGCTGTGCCGCGACCTGGGCGCCCCGGTGCTGCAGGTGGCCGGCTACTACGCCTACTACGAGGAGGCCGACCCGGGTCAGCGGGCCCGGTACGTCGACTCGCTGCGGCGGGCCGTCCCGAAGGCGGCGCGGGCGAACGTCCTGCTGGGCATCGAGAACGTGGACGGCAACGACGTCACCTCGATCACCCGGGGGATGAACATCGTCCGCGAGATCAACTCGCCGTGGCTGCAGCTGTACCCCGACGTGGGCAACATCGCCGAGCAGCAGCAGGACGAACTGGAGGAGTTGCGCGCCGGGGAGGGCCACATGCTGGCCATCCACCTGAAGGACGTCCGGGTCGGGGAGCCGCGCCGGGTGCCGATGGGGCAGGGCATCGCCGACTTCCCCAAGGCCTTCGCCGAGCTCGCGCAGCAGGGGTGGAGCGGCCGGATGATGCTGGAGATGTGGAATGACGACGCGCCCGAGTCGGTCGAGCGCTGCGTCGAAGCCAGACTGATCGTCGAGGGCTGGCTGCGGGACGCCGGCTACGAGCTCGTCGGCAACTGATCGGAACCCAGGAGGAAGTCATGCTGGAAGAACTCAAGGAACAAGTCTGCGAGGGCAACCTCGCGCTGGCCAGGGCCGGGCTGGTGGCCTGGACGGGCGGCAACCTGTCGGCTCGCGACGACGAGCACGGGGTCATTGTGATCAAGCCGTCCGGGGTGCTGTACTCCGAGATGACCCCCGACGACATGGTGGTGGTCTCGCTGGACGGCCGGATCGTGGAGGGGCATCGCGGCCCGTCCTCGGACACCCAGTCGCATCTGGGCATCTACGCCAACCGCCCGGACATCTACTCGGTGGTGCACACCCACTCCCGCTACGCGACCGCGTTCGCGGCGGTGGGCAAGCCGATTCCGTGCTGTCTTACCGCGATCGCGGACGAGTTCGGCGGGCCGGTGCCGTGCGGCGACTACGCGCCGATCGGCGGCGACGCCATCGGCCGTGAGGTGGTCGCTAAGATCGGTCGCTCACCGGCGATCCTGATGCGGCAGCACGGGGTGTTCACCATCGGCCCGACCATCAACAAGGCCTTGCAGGCCGCAATCATGGTCGAGGACGTCGCTCATACGGTGGCGGTCGCGATGAGCATCGGCGAGATCGAGGTGCTCTCCGACGAGGAGATCGAATCCAACTACGACCGCTACCACAACCGGTACGGGTCGATGGAGGCGAGCCTGGGGCTCACCCAGTAGCGGCTGAGCCGCTGCGGCATCAGCCAGCCGAAGGGCCGGTCCCGGGACGGGCCGGCCCTTCGGTCTTCTCTCGACACCCTCCCCGCCGGGCCGCCGCCTGACGCGAACTGTCGGCCGGGCGGGATAGCCTCAGCGGGTGACCACGAAGAACGCCGCCGAGGGACGCGACTACGAAGCCAGGCACCTGCTGGTGCTGGAAGGGCTGGAGGCCGTCCGCAAGCGTCCCGCCATGTACATCGGCTCCACGGACACCCGCGGGCTGATGCACTGCCTGTGGGAGATCATCGACAACGCTGTGGACGAGGCGCTGGCCGGCTTCGGGTCGTCCATCGACGTGCGGCTGGAGGCGGACGGCAGCATCTTCGTCGCCGACCAGGCCCGCGGCATCCCGGTGGACATCGAGCCCAAGACCGGGCTGACCGGGGTCGAGGTGGTCTTCACCAAGCTGCACGCCGGCGGCAAGTTCGGCGCCGGCTCCTACAACGCCACCGGCGGCCTGCACGGGGTGGGCGCCTCGGTGGTGAACGCGCTTTCCTCGCGGCTCGACGTCGAGGTCGACCGAGGCGGCGCCACCTATGCGATGAGCTTTCGGCGCGGGGTGCCCGGGGTCTACGCCGGGGACGGACCGGACGCCGCCTTCACCCCCGGCGGCGGGCTGCGCAAGGCCGGCCGGGCCAAGCGCGGCGTGACCGGCACCCGGGTGCGGTACTGGCCGGATCGGCAGATCTTCCTGCCCGGGGCTGGGTTGTCGCTGAAGCACCTGCTCGACCGGGCCCGGCAGACCAGCTTCCTGGTGCCGGGGCTGGAGCTGGTGGTCACCGACGCCCGCGGCGCCGAGCCGGTCACCGAGGTGTTCAAGCATGACGGCGGCATCTCGGAGTTCTGCGACTTCCTGGCGACCGACCCGCCGGTCACCGACGTGATCCGCCTGCAGGGCAGCGACCGGTTCACCGAGACCGTCCCGATGCTGGACGACGCCGGCTCGATGACCCCTACAGATGTAGAGCGCGACCTCGAGGTCGACATCGCGGTGCGCTGGGGCGCCGGCTACGAGTCGCGGGTGAGCTCCTTCGTGAACATCATCGCCACCGGCAAGGGCGGCACTCACGTGATCGGCTTCGAGCGCGGGGCGCTGCGGGCTTTCGCCAAGTCGCTGGACGGCACCCGGCTGCTCAAGGCCGGGGAGGAGATCATCAAGGACGACGTGCTGGAGGGGCTGACCGCCGTGGTCACCGTCCGGCTGGCCGAGCCGCAGTTCGAGGGCCAGACCAAGGAAGTGCTGGGCACGCCGCCGGTCACCCGGCTGGTCACCCGCATCGTCGAGAAGGAGCTGGGGGAGTTCCTCACCAGCAACCGGGCGGCGCAGCGTCCGCAGGCCCGGGCCGTCATGGAGAAGGTGGTCGGCGCCTCCCGCACCCGGGTGCAGGCCCGCGCCCACCGGGACGCGCAGCGCCGCAAGAACGCGCTGGAGTCGTCCACCCTGCCGCCCAAGCTGGCCGACTGCCGCAGCACCGACCTGGATCGCACCGAACTCTTCATCGTGGAGGGCGACTCCGCGCTCGGCACCGCCAAGCTGGCCCGGAACTCGGAGTTCCAGGCGCTGCTGCCGATCCGCGGCAAGATCCTGAACGTCCAGAAGGCGTCGGTGGGGGACATGCTGAAGAACGCCGAGTGCGCCTCGATCATCCAGGTGGTGGGCGCCGGCTCAGGCCGCACCTTCGACCTGGATTCGGCTCGCTACAGCAAGATCATCTTCATGGCCGACGCCGACTCCGACGGCGCCCACATCCGCTGCCT
>CAZLWS010000099.1:0-10958 GCA_964563205.1 uncultured Propionibacteriaceae bacterium
ACCCGGCGGCCCGCTCCCCCGCCCGCTCCACCGCGAGCCGGCAGGAATCCACCCGGTTCACCTGGCCCATGCCGACCCCCACCGAGGCGCCGTCGGCGGCCAGCAGGATCGCGTTCGACTTCACCGCCCGGCAGGCCCGCCAGGCGAACTCGAGGTCGGCCAGCGTGGCGGCGTCCGCGGGCTCGCCGGCGACCAGTTCCCAGTTCTCCGGGGAGTCGCCGGAGGCATCGATGCGGTCGGGGGCCTGCAGCAGCAGTCCGCCGCTGATCGGCTTCAACTCGACCCCGCGGGCCGGGTACGAACCGGCCACCAGCAGCCGGATGTTCTTCTTGCCCTGCAGCACCTCGACGGCCTCGGGGTCGTAGCCGGGCGCCACGACGACCTCGGTGAACACCTCGGCGATCTGACGGGCGGTTTCCACGGTGATCGGACGGTTGGCCGCGATCACCCCGCCGAAGGCCGACACCGGGTCACAGGCGTGCGCCCGCCGGTGGGCCTCGGCGATGTCGGCGCCGACCGCGATGCCGCACGGGTTGGCGTGCTTGATGATCGCCACCGCCGGTGCCTCGAAGTCGTACGCCGCGCGGTAGGCGGCGTCGGCGTCGGTGTAGTTGTTGTAGCTCATCTCCTTGCCGTGCAGCTGCTCGGCGACCGCGAGCCCGCCCGGCCGGTGACCGTTGACGTACAGCGCGGCACGCTGGTGGGAGTTCTCGCCGTAACGCAGCGCGCCGGCCTTGTTCCAGGTGGCGCCGATCCAGCGTGGGAAGCCGTCGCCGTCGGAGGAGTCGGTGAGCACTGAGCCCATCCACGAGGCCACCGCCACGTCGTAGGTGGCGGTGTGGACGAAGGCCGCCGCCGCCAGCGCCTTGCGCTCGTCGAGGGTGAAGCCGCCGGCTTCCAGCGCCGCCAGCACCCGGCCGTACTGATCAGGCGAGGTGACGATCGCGACCGAGGGGTGGTTCTTGGCCGCCGCGCGCACCATGGACGGCCCGCCGATGTCGATCTGCTCGACGCACTCGTCCGGGGTGGCGCCGGAGGCGACGGTCGCCTCGAACGGGTACAGGTTGCTCACCACCAGGTCGAAGGGTGCGATGTCCAGGTCGAGCAGGGCCTGGTTGTGGGAATCCAGCCGGCGATCGGCCAGCAGTCCGGCGTGGATCGCGGGGTGCAGGGTCTTCACCCGTCCGTCCAGGCATTCCGGGAAACCGGTCACCTGCTCGACCGGGGTCACCGGAACGCCCGCCTCCGCCAGCGTCTTGGCGGTCGAGCCGGTGGAGACGATCTCCACCCCCGCCGCCGCCAGCGCCTGACCCAGCCCGGTCAGCCCGGCCTTGTCGTACACCGACACCAGAGCGCGGCGGATGGGCTGTCGATCAGTCATGGTTCTCCTTGTTAGTCCCCGCGTACTCGTTCACGAAATCCACCAGGATCCGGCGTTCGACCACCTTGATCCGCTCGTGCAGGGTCTCCTCGGTGTCGTCCGGAAGGACGCGGACGGCCTCCTGGGCGAGGATCCGTCCGGTGTCGACTCCCTCGTCGACGGCGAACAGCGTGGCGCCGGTCACCTTCACCCCGTGGGCGAGGGCGTCGGCGACCCCGTGCATGCCGGGGAAGGAGGGCAGCAGCGCCGGGTGGGTGTTGACCATCGCGAACCGGGAGAGGAAGGCCGGCCCGACCAGCTTCATGAAGCCGGCGCTCACCACCAGGTCGGGGTCGAACCGCGCCACCAGCTCGGCCAGCCCGGCGTTCCAGGCGGCCCGGTCGGCGCCCTTGGCCAGCGGATGGACGAAAGTCGGCACGCCGGCCTGTTCCGCACGCACCAGCCCGTAGGCGTCCGGACGGTCGGAGCCTGCCGCCACCACCTCGGCGGCCAGGGCGCCGGCGGCCTGCGCGTCCAGGAGGGCCTGCAACAGGGTGCCCGAGCCCGAGACCAGGACAACCAGGCGCAACGGCATGGGGTCAGCTTAGCGAGGCCCGGCGGCTTCGCAGCATGCCCGCCAGCCAGCGGCCCAGCCCGCCGAGCACGGCGGAGAGCAGGATCATCGGCCCGGCGATCAGGGTGAGCTCCAGGAGCCGCGGGCCGAGGTCGACCAGCCGCAGCGCGCCCAGCGAGCCGACGCTCGCCGCGGCCGCGCCCAGCAGCAGCCCGGTCGTGACCACCCCGGCGAGCAGGCCGACCAAGGCTGCGCGTCCGGCGGCCAGCAGCCTCCCCACCCCCACAAGGTGTGGCGGATTCGCCGAGTTCGGTTCACCGGCAACACCTTGTCGCCGGACGGGAATGGGGACGGTTCGGGTTCCGGCCAACGGACGGTTGGCTGCCACCGCGCCGGCGAGCAGGCCCGCCACGACCCCGGACCCCAGCCAGGCGATGGCGGCGTCGGGGGTGAGGCCGGTCGGCGGCAGCCCGCCGAGCAGCGGAATGGCCGGCAGCATGCCCAGCTTGGCGCCCGAGATGGTCACCAGCGAGCCCGTTCCCACGGTGATGCCGCCGCCGAGCGCCCAGGCCAGCGCCCACATCAGCAGGGTCGGCAGGTAGGCCACCGCGATCATCGCCCACACGAAGGCGCCGGCGCCGTCCAGCTTCAGTGCGTGCTCGATCGCGGCGACTCGCTCGGCGCCCAGCAGCAACGCCAGCGACACCACCGCGGCCCCGATGCCGATCAGCGCGAGGAACCCGGCCAGCCCGCCGCGCAGGGCGTCGTCCAGCCAGCCGGGCAGCAGGTGCCGCAGCCGCAGCCCGAGCCCCCGCAGCGCGCCGAAGAACCCGGCGACAGCCGCGATCGCCAGCGCTCCACCGGCCGGCGCGGCCAGCCCCTGCCAGCCGCCGACGCTCAGCCCGAGCGCGACCGCTACCGCCAGGTAGCCGCCGGCGACCAACCCGGCGACCTGGGCGGCGAGCGTCAGCCGGTCGGCCATCCGCTGCGCGCCCGGCCGGGCCAGCCAGGCCTGCCCGGCGGCGAACCGGCCGACCACCCGGGCCAACGCGGCGCCGACCAGGGTGAGGCCGAGCGGCATCAAGCTGAGCGTGGAGCCGGCGATCTCGGCGACGCCGCCGTGGGCGAGCAGCCAGATGCCCGAGCAGAAGGCGAGCACCTCCGGCAGCGGGATCGCGCTGGCGGTGAACCAGGCCACTCCCGCGACTCCGACAATGAGCAGCCAGCCCAGTACCGCGGCGCCCGCTCCGCCGATCGCGGCGGCGGCCGCCCACGGGACGACCGGGACGGACGCCAAACGCACCGTCCGCTCCTGGGCGGACGGCGGCGAGGTGACCCGGAGTCGAATCGTCTCGGGGCCGGTGCGCGATCGTGCCATCTGGCCTCCATGCTCGCCCACCCGCCACCGACGGTCGCGCTGACACGCGGAGGCGGGCGGAATTGAGGCGGTCCGCAAGCGGGTTCCGGGGTCTCTTCAGCCACGGGATAGACTGGCGTCCGAACAAGCCCTCGTCGAAGGAATCCTCGTGACCGACAGCGGATCCGCGCGTCCCAGGCGCGCTTTGGCGCCGCTGCCTGACGACGATGTCGACGTTCCGCCCGGCGACGACGACGTCTCACCGCCCCTCATCGGCCGCCGCGCCTTGCGGGCTCAGCTTCCGGACGACTGGGAGCCGGCCGACGCTGACACCCAGGTGCTGCGCCGGCTGGTGGTCCCCGCCGAGTCCCCGAGCAGCCCGGTCAGCCCGTCCGAGCCGTCCGCTCCGGCTGCGGACCGGGTGTGGACGCCGGCTCCGCCGCGTCCGGTGCTTCCGTCGTCCGCCAGCGCGTCGGCGTCAGCCGGCCGCCGCTTCTCGGCGAGCAGCTCTCCGCAGGAGGCGACCTACACGCCGCGCCGCTCCGCGGCCAGTGTGGCCAGCCCTCCCGAGGACTTCTTCGTCCGCCGCACCCGGCCCGAGCCGGCGACGATCTCGGCCGAACCCGCCCCGCTGCGCACCGAGGATCCGGCCCCGGAGGCCACGCCCGCCCGCCGGTCCGGCAAGCGGGCCCTCATCGTGCTCGGCGGCGTCGTCGCGGTCGCCGGCCTGGTGTACGGCGGGGTCACCTGGCTGGCTCCCAAGTCGCCGGCCGTCATCTCCGCACCCACTCCCTCGACCAGTCCGTCGGTCAGCCTTGACCCGCTGCTCGGCGCGACCGACCTCGCCCGGCTGGGCGCCGGCGCCTGGGAGACCGCCGCGGAGACGCCCGGCGGCGGTGACGGCAACCCGGTGTGCCTGCCGGTCGACGGAGCGTCTATGCCGGATCCCGACCGCACCGAGCGCCGAGTGCTGACCTCGCCGGCCTCCGACGTCGAGTACGTCAGCCACGTGGTGGACAGCTACCCGGATCGGACCTCGGCGGCGCGGGCCTACCAGCTGCGACTGCAGCAGTCCGGCAGCTGCGACGACACCGACGCCCTGATCGTGGCCGCCTACAACGTCACCGGACTGGCCGACAACGCCTTCGTCACCCAGATCCAGGTGCAGGGAGCAACCACCGAGAACCACACCGTGCTGGTCAGCCAGACCGGACGCAGCCTGTCCATGATCGAGGTCGTCTCGGCCGAGCCCGTGTTGCCCGAGGACGTCGCCGCCGTCGCGGCCGGCCCGCTGGCACGGCTGTGCAGCGGCGGGCAGGGCGCCTGCCCGTCCACCCCGAAGCCCGAGGCCACGGTGCCGGCGGCCGGGGAGCACCCCGGCTGGCTGGTGGCGGCCGACCTGCCCAGGATCACCCCGGGCGCCGGAAGGTGGGCCGCCAGCGAGCCGGAGTCGACCCTGCGGATCGTCGGCAGCCAGTGTGAGCTGGTCGACCTGAAGAAGGTCGAGGGCATCGACTCCAGCGCCCAGCGCACCCTGCTGCTGGCGGACGACCCCGCCGCGCCGTCCACCGCGTTCGGCGTCGATCAGGTGGTCTACACGTTCCCGACCGCGAAGGCGGCCAAGACCTTCGCCGATCAGGTGACCGGAAATCTCGCCGCCTGCGCCGACACCGTCCCCACCGCGACCGTAGAGAAGGGCCCCTCCGCCAAGGGCGAGGGCGCCGCCGCCATCGCCTACTCCGGCAAGTCGTACCTGGTCACCCAGCAGACCGGCGGCGCCAAGTCGACGGCCTACCGGGTCGGCGTTGTCCGGATCGCCGATCGAGTGGCCTACCTGCTGGCCAACCCCAGCGCGGACTTCGACTTCTCCGACGCCCAGTGGAAGGCCATCCTCGCCCGCACCGGCGAGCGCGTCACCCAGATGCCCTGAGAGAGACCTACAGCGCCTGAATGATCTCGCGCATCAGGCGGGCGGTCTCGCTGGGGGTGGTGCCGACGCGGACGCCGGCGGCCTCCAGGGCCTCCTTTTTGGCTTGGGCGGTGCCGGCCGAGCCGGTGACGATGGCGCCGGCGTGGCCCATGGTCTTGCCCTCGGGGGCGGTGAAGCCGGCGACGTAGCCCACCACGGGCTTGGTCATGTGCTTGGAGATGTAGTCGGCCGCCCGCTCCTCGGCGTCGCCGCCGATCTCGCCGATCAGCACCACGGCGGCGGTCTCCGGGTCGGCCTCGAAGGCCGCCAGGGCGTCGATGTGGGTGGTGCCGATGATCGGGTCGCCGCCGATGCCGACCGCGGTCGAGAAGCCGATGTCACGCAGTTCGAACATCATCTGGTAGGTCAGCGTGCCCGACTTCGACACCAAGCCGATCCTGCCCGGGCCGGAGATGTTCGGCGGGATGATGCCGACGTTCGACTTCCCCGGGCTGATCAGCCCCGGGCAGTTCGGGCCGATCACCCGGGTGCCGCCCTTGGACTGGGCGTAGCTGAAGAACTCGGCGGTGTCCTTGACCGGCACCCCCTCGGTGATCACCACGACCAGGTCGAGCCCGGCGTCCACCGCCTCGATGACGGCGGCCTTGGTGAACCGGCCCGGGACGAAGACCACGGACGTGTTCGCGCCGGTCGCCGCCTTGGCCTCGGCCACCGAGTTGAACACCGGCACCGGCTGCTCTTCGAAGACGACCGACTCGCCGCCCTTGCCGGGCGTGACGCCGCCGACGACGCGGGTGCCGTAGGCGACCATCCGGGCGGTGTGCTTGCGTCCCTCGGAACCGGTCATTCCCTGGACGATCACCTTGGAGTTCTGATCCAGCCAGATCGACATTGCGCGTACTCCCCTATTCGGCCGCGGCGGCCAGTTCGGCGGCCCGGCGGGCCGCGGCGTCCATGGTTTCCTCAAGCGTGACCAGCGGGTGCGCGGCCTCGGTGAGCATGTGGCGTCCGATCTCGACGGCGTTGCCGTCCAGCCGCACCACGATCGGCTTGGTGGCCTTCTCGCCCAGGATCGCGAGAGCGTCGATGATGCCGCGGGCCACCTCGCTGCAGGCAGTGATGCCGCCGAAGACGTTGACGAAGACCGACTTCACCTGGGCGTCGGAGAGGATGATCTCCAGCCCGTTGGCCATCACCTCCGACGAGGCGCCGCCGCCGATGTCGAGGAAGTTCGCCGGCAGCGGGCTGCCCGGCAGATCCGTGCCGGCCTTCGCGACCACGTCCAAGGTGCTCATCACCAGGCCGGCCCCGTTGCCGATCACGCCGACCGAGCCGTCCAGCTTCACGTAGTTGAGACCCTTTTCGCGGGCCTTGACCTCCAGCGGATCGTCGCTGGCCTCGTCGGCGTAGGCCGTCCACTCGGGGTGCCGGATCTCGGCGTTGCCGTCCAGGGTGACCTTGCCGTCCAGGGCGACGATCCGTCCGTCGCCGGTTTTCACCAGCGGGTTGACCTCGACCAGGGTGGCGTCCACCTCGCGGTAGACGTTGCCGAGCAGCACCAGGACGCGGGCGACCTCGGCACGATCCGCCTCGGCGAAGCCGGCGGCGGCGACGATCTCGTCCGCCTTCGCCTGGTCGATCCCGACCAGCGGATCGACCGCGATCCGGGCCAGCGCCTCCGGACGCTCCACCGCGAGGGTCTCGATGTCCATGCCGCCCTCGACGCTGCACATCGCCAGGTAGTTGCGGTGCGCCCGATCCAGCAGCAGCGAGAAGTAGTACTCCTCGGCGATGTCCGCGCCCTCGGCGATCATCACGGCCCGCACGGTGTGGCCCTTGATGTCCATGCCGAGGATCTCGGCGGCGCGCTGTTCGGCCTCCTCGGGCGACCTGGCCAGTTTCACGCCGCCCGCCTTGCCGCGTCCGCCGGTCTTCACCTGGGCCTTGACGACCACCACGGACGTCCCGAGTTCCTCGGCCGCCGCCCGCGCCTGCTCCGGCGTCGTCGCGACGATGCCGCGCAAGACGGGCACACCGTGTGCTTCGAAGAGATCCCGGGCCTGGTACTCGAAGAGATCCACGGCTCCTCCATTTCTTGGTCATCTGCCGTTGCCGGAGGCGGCTGCGCCACCCGCGCACTCGCGACGTGTAGACCCTAATCCTCAACCGCCGACCTCGCATCTTCTGAGGTCGCCCACCGAGAGGTCCGCCGTCTCGCCATCCTCGAAGAACCTGTGAAGTCTCCAGAACCTGAGAAATCTTCAACCAATTCTGAGAAACCTGCTGGCAAATGCTAAGCTTCCAAACGGAATCGAGGCCGACCCTCACGGGCGCCTCTTCAACCTTCTCGACAGGGGCCCTGTGGAACGCGAGCGGATCCAGGCTGACAAGCCACGACGTCCTGCCGCCGACCCTGTCGCCCGTCCGGCGAAGCGCCTCTCCACCGGCCTCCGCGACGGGATCGCCCTGGCGGTCGCCTCCGGTCTGGCCCTCACCGTCCTCGGCGCCTTCGGCCTGGCGAACTACCCCTCGGTGGCGGCCTTCGCCAGCCAGTCCTCGCCCGCCCCTTCGGGCATCGAGCAGGCTCGGGAGGGCGACGCCGGCCGCAGCGCCAAGCGGGCCGCCCCCTCCTTCGAGGATCTCGTCAAGCAGCGCACCCAGGCCCTCACCCAGACCGGCGACGAAGTCGAGGCCGAGCGCTACGAGGAGGCCGCCGCCGCGCGCAGCTCCCAGCTGGAGAAGACCGCCGCCTCCGTCGAGGACGAGGCCGACCGGCTGCGCAACCTGGCCAACTTCCTCTGGCCCACCGAGGGCGGCGTCGGCTCCCCCTGGGGCCAGCGGCTGCACCCGATCCTGCACTACTACCGGCTGCACGGCGGCGCCGACATCGGCGGGCGCTGCGGCCAGCCGATCTACGCGGCCCAGTCCGGCAAGGTCACCAAGGCTGCCGGCGGCGGCTACAACGGCGGCTCCGGCAACAACATCCGCATCGACCACGGCGACATCAACGGCATCCACGTCGAGACCGCCTACCTCCACATGAGCGAGATCGCCGTGAAGGAGGGCCAGCAGGTCACCAAGGGCGACCTGATCGGCAAGGTCGGCAGCACCGGCCTCTCGACCGCCTGCCATCTGCACCTCTCGCTCTACAAGGACGGCGTGAACAGCGATCCGCTGGAATACGTCAAGAAGTCCGAGAAGCAGGACGCGCCGGAAGCCAAGGTCGACGAGAACTCCGCCGACCGCGAGCTCGACCTGGCGGACATCCCGCAGGCCTGACGCCCAGGAGCTGGCCCCTTCCTCGGCTGACCCGATGACCGCGGACGGCTCGAGACCGCCGCTGACGTTGCCGCGCTACGCGATTGTCATATTGCCGAAGGCACCCCCGGCTCAACAGACCGTTGCGCTACGAGGTGGCGGTTTTGAGACGCCCCCACGGGCTCAGAACGACTGTCCCGTAGCGCGGCACTGCGACAGCGATCGCGTCTCGCTCCAGAATGACAATCCTGCAGCGCAGCGGCGCAGCAGCGCGACTCAGTGAGGCTTCTGGCTACAGCTTCTCCATGGGGGCGTGGCGCAGGGAGAGGCGCTTGACGCCCACCGAGCCGAAGTCCACGTCCGCCTTGGCGTTGTCGCCGGCGCCGTGGGTTGCGAGCACCGTCCCCATTCCGAAGCTGGTGTGCAGCACCCGGTCCCCCACCGACACCGAGGCGACCGTCTTGATCGGCGCGCGATTGCCGAAGCTGATCTGCTGCCGGGCGGTCGTCGTCCGGACCGAGGACGAGGACGACCAGCTCGTCCGCGCGACCCCGAGCCGGCGCCAGTCGAGCAGGTGGGCGGGGATCTCCTCGGTGAACCGGCTGGCGGGGTTGTACTGCGGCGCCCCCCACATGGTGCGGACGGTGGCCCGCGTCAGGTAGAGCCGCTTGCGCGCCCGGGTGATCCCCACGTAGGCGAGCCGCCGCTCCTCCTGCAGCTCGGCCGGGTCGGTCATCGCCCGCTGATGCGGGAAGATCGCGTCCTCGAAGCCGGTCAGGAAGACGGTGTCGAACTCCAGCCCCTTGGCGGTGTGCAGGGTCATCAGGGTGACTACCCCGTCCCCCTCGCCGTCCGCGTCGGGCAGCTGGTCGGAGTCGGCGACCAGCGCGATCCGCTCCAGGAAGGCCGGCAGCGAGTCGTCCGGCTCCGGCGCGCCGGCGCTCAGCTCGCCGGCCAGTTCGGCAACCTCGGACTCGGGCTCGGTCACACCGCTCGCCTCAGCCGCCGCAGGCTCCAGATCCACCGCGTGGGCCGCTGCGACGAACTCCTGCGCGACGCTGACGAACTCGATCAGGTTCTCCAGCCGGGTCTCGTCCTGGGGGTCGTTGGAGCTCTGCAGTTCAGCCAGGTAGCCGGATTCCTTCAGGATGCTCGCCAGCACATGGTCGGCCGGCTTGGCGTCGGCCACCTGCCGCCGGTGCTGCTCGATCAGGGCGACGAAACTCTGGATCTGGTTCAGCGAGCGGGTCGCCAGCCCTGGCGCGTCGGCGGCCCGCTGCAGCCCTTCGTAGAACGGGATCCGGTTGGCCGAGGCGAAGGCCTCCACCACCGCCTCGGCCCGGTCGCCGATCCCTCGCTTGGGCACGTTCAGCACCCGCCGGATCGACACGTCGTCGGACGGGTTGGCGATGCCGCGCAGGTAGGCGATCGCGTCCCGGATCTCCTTGCGCTCGTAGAACCTGACGCCGCCGACCACCCGGTAGGGCATGCCGACCCGGATGAACACGTCCTCGAAGGCACGGGATTGCGCGTTCGTCCGGTAGAACACCGCCACCCCCGAGGGCTTCACCTGGCCGGCGTCGGTCAGCCGGTCGATCTCCTCGGCGATGTAGCGGGCCTCGTCGTGCTCGGTGTCGGCGACGTAGCCGACCAGCAGGTCGCCGTCCCCCTGCGCCGACCACAGCTTCTTCTCCGGACGGTTCGGGTTGCGGGTGATCACCGCGTTGGCGGCGTTCAGGATGTTCTGCGTCGAGCGGTAGTTCTGGTCGAGGACGATCGTGGTCGCCCCGGGGAAGTCCTTCTCGAAGTCGAGGATGTTGCGGATGGTGGCGCCTCGGAAGGCGTAGATCGACTGGTCGGAGTCGCCGACCACCATCAGCTCGGGCGGGTCGACGACCGGCTGCCCTTCCGGCGTCGGATGGACGCCGCACAGCTCTCGGACCAGCACGTACTGGGCGTGGTTGGTGTCCTGGTACTCGTCCACCAGGACGTGACGGAACCGCCGCCGGTACTGCTCGCGCAGGTCGGGGAAGGACTGCAGCAGGTGGACTGTGGTCATGATGATGTCGTCGAAGTCGAGCGCGTTCGCGGCCCGCAGCCGGCGCTGATACTCGGCATAGGCGTCGGCGTAGGTGGCCTCGGCGGTGCCCTCCTGGGCGCGGCTGCGCGCGGTCTCCTCGTCGATCAGCTCGTTCTTGCAGTTCGACACCCAGTTCAGCACCGCCCGGACGGGGTACCGCTTCGGGTCGAGGTCGGCGTCCCGCAGCACCAGCTGCATGAGCCGCTTGGAGTCGGTGTCGTCGTAGATCGAGAAGGTGCGTGACAGCCCGAACCGGTTGATGTCGGAGCGCAGGATCCGCACGCAGGCCGAGTGGAAGGTGGAGACCCACATCAGCTTCGCCCGGTTGCCGACCAGCTCGACCACCCGGTGCCGCATCTCGGCGGCCGCCTTGTTGGTGAAGGTGATCGCCAGGATCGA
>CAZLWS010000100.1:0-6570 GCA_964563205.1 uncultured Propionibacteriaceae bacterium
GCAGATCGGGCAGGTGCCCTCGATGTAGCGGTCGGGCAGGGTCCGTCCGGTCGAAGGAGAGATCGCGCCCATCTGCCGCTCGGCGACCAGGTAGCCGTTGCGGTGCAGCGTCCGGAACAGCTCCTGCACCACCGTGCGATGGTTGCGGGTGGTGGTGCGGGTGTACAGGTCGTAGCAGCAGCCCAGGCCCTGCAGGTCTTCGGCGATGACCCGGTGGTACTTGTCGGCGGTCTGCTGCGGGGTGAGGCCCTCCTTCTCGGCCTGCACCTGGATGGCGGTGCCGTGCTCGTCCGTCCCGGAGACCATCAGGACGTCGTTGCCGGCCATCCGCATGTAGCGGGAGAACACGTCGGAGGGGACGCCGAAGCCGGACACGTGCCCGATGTGCCGCGGGCCGTTGGCGTAGGGCCAGGCCACAGCGGTCAGGATGGAAGCTGCCATAGGCGGCATCCTATTCCGAGAGCCGCCGCGCACTGGAACCGCGCTCCGGGTCCGCCCCCGCGGGCCGATCTGTTCAGGCCCCGGAATCCGCATTCACGCTCCGAAAACACGCTAGCGCGTGTACCCGGAAGCCGGGTTTTCGTTGAACGCCATTCACCCGTACGATGAATGACGTGTTCCCTGAGTTCATACTCTTGGCGCTCGTGGTCGTGACAGCCCTCGCATTCGATTTCACCAATGGGTTTCACGACACCGCGAACGCCATGGCTACGTCAATCGCGACGAAGGCTCTCACTCCCAAGGCGGCTGTGACGCTGTGCGCGATCCTCAACCTGATCGGCGCCTTTCTCTCGGTCGAGGTGGCCATCACGGTCACCAACGCCGTGATCCGGATCCAGAATCCTGACGGCACGCCCATCCCCGAGGTCATGGGAGACGGCGGCGGGTCGCTGCTGCTGATCCTCATGGCCGGCCTGGCGGGCGCCATCATCTGGAACATCCTGACCTGGCTGTGGGGGCTGCCCTCCAGCTCCTCCCACGCCCTCTTCGGCGGCCTGATCGGCGCCACCATCGCCGGGCTCGGCTTCGGCGGCGTGAAGTGGATCGGCGAGGGCTACAAGCTGGACGGAGTGGTCGGCAAGGTCATCCTGCCGGGCCTCATCTCCCCGGCGATCGCCATCCTCGTCGCCCTAGTAGGCACGAAGCTCATCTTCAAAGTCACCGAAGGGGTTGCCGAGCGCTACCAGGAATCCGGCTTCCGCTGGGGCCAGATCGGGACGGCGTCGCTGCTCTCCCTCTCCCACGGCACCAACGACGCCCAGAAGACTATGGGCGTCATCACCCTCGGCCTGCTGGCCACCGGCACCTGGACTGACACCCACTCGATCCCGTTCTGGGTGAAGGTCACCTGCGCCCTCGCCATCGCCGCCGGCACCTACCTGGGCGGCTGGCGGATCATCCGCACCATGGGCAAGGGCCTGATCGAGATCTCCTCGCCGCAGGGCATGGCCGCCGAGAGTTCGTCCGCCGCGGTCATCCTGACGTCCAGCCAGCTCGGCTTCCCGCTCTCCACCACCCACGTCGCCACCGGCTCCATCCTCGGCTCCGGCCTAGGACGCAAGGGCGCCGAGGTGCGCTGGGGCGTCGCCGGCCGGATGGGCATGGCCTGGCTGACCACGCTGCCGGCCGCCGGGCTCGTCGGCGCGGTGATGTGGTGGATCGGGCACCTGATCGGCGGGACGGCCGGCGCGGTCGTCGTGTTCGTGATCATGGTCGCCGCCTGGCTGGGCATGTGGCTGCACTCCCGGCGCGATCCGATCGGACGCCACAACGTCAACGACGACTGGCATCCCGAGTCGGCCGACGAGGCCGCGCCCGCCCAGACCGACGAGCCCGCGTCCGTCTCGCAGGGGGTGACCCAGTGACCCAGCTCTGGGCCGCGCTGGACGCGGCATGGAAGATCCTTCTGATCGGCGGCGTCCTCGGCGCCGGGCTGCCGACCCTCTTCGCGCTCGGCGTCCGCACCATGGCGTGGAGCGCCGGCGGTGAGGCCGAGGTTCACGAGGAGGGCGTCCTCCCCAAGCCCCATCCGATGGGACGGGCGCTGGCCTACCTCATCTTCGGATTCGTGGTGCTGGTGGTGCTGCTCGGCATCAGCTACATCGTCGCCCACGGGCTGGGCTACGACCTCGCCTTCAACGGCGCGATGCCGACCTTCGTGCCCCGCTGACCGCCGCCTGGTTCGCCACGATCGCGGTGAGGAAGCGGCGCGCCCGCGCGCTCACCTCCGGGCGCAGCCAGGAAGCCTGGACCGGCACCATCCGAACCTGGGTTCCCACTGACGCCAGCGCCACCGGCAGGGTGTAGCCGACCGAGGAGGGGAAGCTGACCACCTGTTCGGCGACCGGTCCGCGGCACAGCTCGATCTCCAGCGGCGCCTCGGGACGGACCACCTGCAGGCCGGTGAGTTCGGCGATCCTGGCCAGCTTGCCGGCGCTCTCCCGGCGGTGGGCGTAGTACCGTCCGGAACCCTCGACGAGCGCGGCGATCTGCTTCAGGTACGCGCCCTCCGCCACCACGCCGGATTCCACCAGCGAAGTGCCGATGACGTCGGCGCCCGGCGTCACCGCGGGACGTCCGAACCGGCGCCTGGTCCAGTCGTACCGGTTCGGGTGGATCGCCAGCCCGGGCACGCCGCCCAACGGCATGACGGTGAACACGGTCACCTGCCGGCCGGGAGACGGGGTGAGCAGGCGCCGGGCCCGGGTGGCGGACGGACGCCGGAGCCTGGCCTGCAGGCCGTCGCGGGCATCCCAGCGCTCCAGCGGTGTTTCCTCGGCCAGCCGTGCGGCGAACTCCATGGTCGACGTCCCGTCGTCCACCACCACGACGTCGCCGCCGTGGTAGGCGGCCAACAGAATCTGCACCAGCCCGGAGAACGGGTCGCCGACCACCAGCCGGCGGGCTCCGGCCACGCGGCGGCGCAGCGAGGAGATCGATCGCCACAGCGCCATCGCGCCCTGGCGCGGCTCGTGCCATCGGGTTTCGATCCCCTCCTGCATGGCGTAGCCCTGCATCGTCCGCAGCTGCAGCCGGCTGGTCGCATCGCGCGGGGCGAGGACGGCGATGCTGGTGCGGTCTCCGGAGTCGGTCGCGTGGCACCACTCGATGACGTGAAGCAGCTGGACGGGGCTCTCGACCAGGGCCAGAGCGGTCACGCGACCGCGCCCTCCTGGGCGGCGGCCATCACGCCGGCGACCCGGCGCAGCTTGCGCATCGCGGCCAGCTCACCCGGGTAGACCCGCTTCACCCCGTCGCCGAGCGCCTGCTCGATCACCCGGACGTCGCGCACCAGGCGGGCCAGCCCGGCCGGCTCCACCGAGGCGGCCTGGTCGGAGCCCCACATCGCCCGGTCGAGGGTGATGTGGCGCTCGACCATCACCGCGCCGCGGGCCACCGCGGCGATCGTCGTCTGCAGCCCGGTCTCGTGGCCCGAGTAGCCCACCGGGACGTTCGGGTAGTCGGCCATCAGGGTGTCGATCATCCGCAGGTTGAGCTCCTCCGGAGGCGCGGGGTAGGTGCTGGTCGCGTGCAGCAGGACGGTGTTGCCGCTGCCCAGCACCTCGACGGCGTGCCGGATCTGCTCCGGGGTCGACATGCCGGTGGAGAGGATGATCGTCCGGCCGGCAGCACGCAGCGCCCGCAGCAGCTGATCGTCGGTGAGGCTGGCTGAGGCCACCTTGTGGGCGGGCAGGTCGAACTGCGCCAGGAAGTCGACGCTCTCGACGTCCCAGGGGGAGGCGAACCAGTCGATCCCCTTCGCGCGGGCGTGCTCGTCGATCGCCCGGTACTCCGCGGTTCCGAACTCGACGCGGTGGCGATAGTCGATGTACCGCATCCGGCCCCACGGGGTTTCGCGCTCAAGGTCCCACTGGTCACGCGGGGTGCAGACTTCGGGCGTCCGCTTCTGGAACTTCACGGCGTCCAGGCCGGCGTCGGCGGCGAGGTCGATCAGCCGCAACGCGTTGGCCAGGTCGCCGTTGTGGTTGATGCCGATCTCGCCGATCAGGTAGACCGGCTGGCCGGGGCCGACCAGGCGGTCGCCGAGGCGGCGCAGCCGGGGGTTGATGTCGATGGTCATGAGAGGTCCTTTCCGAGGATCCACGAGGCGATCTCGCGGACGGCGCCGTGCCCTCCCGGCACGGTGGTGACGGCGCGGGCCGCTGCCCGAACCGGCGGCTGGGCGGAGGCGACGGCCACCGGCCAGCCCACCTCCGCGAAGGCGGGCAGGTCGTTGACGTCGTTGCCCAGGTAGAGGACGCGGGCCGGGTCGATCCCCTTCTCAGCGCACCAGGCGGCCAGCGTCCGGCCCTTGTCGGTGATGCCCTGCAGGTACGGGACGCCGAGCTTCGCCGCCCTGGCCGACACCACCGGATTGGTCTCGGCCGACAGGATCAGCAGCTCGATCCCGGCGCGGCGACGCCCATACCGTCGCCGCGGTGCACCGCCACCAGTTCGGCGCCGTCGGACGCCACCCACACCCGGTCGTCGGTCTGGGTGCCGTCGAAGTCGAGCACCACCGCGTCGACGTCGTTGCGCCCGGGCTGCGCGGACGGGCTGTCGAGCAGTGTCGCGAGCAGGCGGGCACGATCGAGGTCGCCGGGCTCGTCGATCTCCAGCACCCGCTCGGCGGCGGTCTCCACGGCGCGGATCGTGCCGAAGAAGCGGCGTCCCTTGGTGAGGAACCCGTCGGCCCGCATCGCGTAGGCGGCCCCGGTCTCCAGCAGCTCGACCGGACGTTCCTGGCGGCGGGCACGGCGCTTGTGGTGGTGGTTGACCGCCACCGCGCCGTCCGGCTCGGGCCGCCAGAGGAAGCCGTGGAAGCGCGCCGCGGCGAAGGCGGTGTCAGCACCGGAGAGCACCGCCTCGACCACCTTGTCGATCTCGGCGCCGGTGGTGAACGGGCTGGTGCACTGCACCAGCGCCACCACGTCCACCGTGTCGATGGCGCTGCCGTAGAGCACCTCCAGGGCGTGGATCACCGCCTCCTCGCTGCCTGCGGTGTCGCCGGATAGCTCCTGCGGCCGGGTGACGACCACGGCGCCGGCGCGCCGGGCGGCGGCGGCGATCGGCTCGTCGTCGGTGGAGACCACCACCGCGGAGACTCGGCTTGCCGCCTGGCAGGCGTGCACGGCGCGCACCACCAGCGGCACCCCCCCGACCATCGCGAGGTTCTTTCCGGGGACGCCCTTGGAGCCGCCGCGGGCGGGTATGACGGCGACCACCTGCGGAGCCCCGTCCGAGGGGCGGGTGGGCTTGGCGTTCACAGTGATCCCAGCTTTCGCAATGCCGGGGCCACCATGGTGACCCCCGAGTGATAGAGGCTCCGCGCGGCCCTCCGGATCGTGCCGCGGACCAGGCGGCCGACCTGACCGGCGCCGGTGGGCGAGTGCGTGCTCCCGTCCGGCTCAAGGCCGTAGGTCGCCAGCAGTCGCGGCAGGTAGGCGGGGCTGCGTCCGTCGGCGTAGTAGGGACGCACCGGGGCCGGCTCGCCGTCCAGCAGTTCGGCGACGCGGGTGACGAAGGCGTCCGGGCCCGCTCCTGCCACGCCGTGGGCGCGGGCCCACTCGGGGTCGGCGAGCGGCGCGCTCCCGGCGTCCACCTCGTCGAAGGAGGCCAGGCAGCCAGAGCCCACGAAGTAGGCGTTGCCGAGGCCCTCGCGCACGCCGAAGTCGGTGAGCAAGGCGGTCCGGATGCCGGTGTGCATCGCCTCCAGGGCGGCGGTGGACGAGACCGTCACCAGCAGATCGGTCTCCCGCAGCGTCTCGCCCATGTCGCCCAGGGCGACCTGCAGGTTCGCGGGCGCCCGGCGCCGGCGCAGGATGGCCGGGTACGGGTACGGCTCGGCGTGCGTGACCCGCTCCCCCGGCGCGCCGCGAAGCTTCAGTACCACCCGGCGCTCCGGATGCTGTTCAGCATGCCCGATCAGCCGGCGAATGACATAGTCACGCTCGGCGTAGGCGGCCGGCACGCTGGGCTGACAGGCGAAGGTGAGAGTGAAACGCCGCGACCCCGAGGGCCGTTCGAACGTGCGCAGGAAGGGCAGCCCGGTCTCGACGACGGCCGCCGGATCGAGGCCGAGCCCGGCATAGATCTCCGCGAACCGCGCCGCGTCGCGGGGGCTGTTGGCCAGCACGATGTCGGCACCAGCACGTCCGAGCAGCCCTTCGACGACCTTCTCGTAGACCACTCCGAAGTACCCGCTCACCACGATCGGACGCCGGACCCGCGCCGGCCAGCCGGTCGCCAATGCGGTCAGGGCCGCGATCACACCGCCCCCGCCGACGGCGAGCACCAGCACGTCCGGCCGGGCGGTGAGCAGCACCTCCACCAGGTCGGGCATGCCGAGCGCCACCACGGCCTCCGGGTCGACCCCGGCCGCACGAAGCTGCCGATCGCTCGGACGGAGCCCCCGGTCGAGCAGGTACGGGTCGACGCCCTCGACGGGATGCAGCTGCCGGGCCGTCAGCATCCCCCACTTCCACCGGCTGTCGGTGTCCGCGAGGACGGCGACCCGTTGGGGCCGGCGAAGGGGCGTCATGCTCCGACGCTAAGCAGCCCGCCTCACCA
>CAZLWS010000100.1:6670-9451 GCA_964563205.1 uncultured Propionibacteriaceae bacterium
CAGCAGGCCGAACTCGCGGCTCAGCGTCGTCCGGCTCATCAAGCGGTTGTCACAGCTGACCGCCACCCGGAAGCCCAGCTCGGCCAGCAGGCCGAAGGGATGCTCGGCGATGCTGTCGGCGATGCCGGTCTGCAGGTTCGAGGACGGGCAGACCTCCAAGGGGATGCGCCGGTCGAGCACGTACTGGGCCAGTTCGCCGAGCACCCACTCGCCCGGGCCGCCGGTGATGTCCTCGACGAGCCGGACGCCGTGCCCGATCCGGGACGCCCCGCAGAGCTGCACCGCCTCCCAGATGGACGCCGGGCCGAAGGCCTCGCCGGCGTGAATGGTGAACTGGACGTTGTGCCGCCGCAGGTACTCGAAGACGGCCGCGAACCGGCTGGGCGGGAAGCCGTCCTCGGCGCCGGCGATGTCGAAGCCGGCCACCGAGTCGCGCCGGTAGGCGACCGCCAGTTCGGCCACGCTCAGCGTGGGGTCGCCGTGCCGCATCGACGTCACCAACTGCTGCACCACGATCGGACGCCCCGCGGCCGCGCAGGCCGCCATCCCCTCGGCCAAGCCGTCGCGCACCGCCTCGACCGCCTGCGCCATGGTCAGCCCGCCGCGCAGGTGCTGCTCGGGCGCCCAGCGGGCCTCGGCGTAGACCACGCCGTCCGCGGCCTGATCCTCGACGAACTCCCGCGCCACCCGCTGCAATTGCGGGTACGTCTGCATTACCGCGACGGTGTGCTCGAAGGTCTCCAGGTAGCGCACCAGCGACCCGGAGTCGGCCGCCTCGAAGAACCAGTCGGCCAAGGCGCCGGCGTCGTCCGCGGGCAGCTCATGATCGATCTCCGCAGCCAGTTCCAGCACGGTGGACGCGCGCAGCCCGCCGTCCAGATGGTCGTGCAGGGCGACCTTCGGCAGGGCCTGCAGAACCTCGTGATCGATGCTCATCTCAACCTTTCCAGCGGCTCGTAGAGGGTTCAGGATACGGCCCAGCGCAACGTCGGGGGCATCCACCCTTTGGAGTCGATCTGATTATCAGATAACATCGGAGCATGCGTACCATCAGCGCGACCGAAGCCTCCCGCCGATTCTCCGATCTGCTGGACGCGATCGAGGCCGGCGAGAGCGTCACGGTGACGCGCGGTAACCGTCCGATCGCCGAGATCCGCCCGGCGTCGTTGCGCCGCGGTCGCGATCTGAGATCGGCCCTGGAGGGCATTCCGGCGCCCGACGAGCAGTTCGCCGCGGACATCGCCCAAACGCTCGGCCACCTGATCACCGAGCCGGGGCGGGATCCATGGGCCGACGCCTGATCCTCGACACCAACGTCCTGATCGACTACGAGCGGGGGACGATCGACCGCACCGCCCTGGACGAGGACGATCTCGCGATCGCCGCGGTCACCGTGGCTGAGTATCGAGTGGGCATCGAACTCGCCGACACCGCGCAGCGCGCCGCCGATCGCTCCCGCGCGCTCACGGCCATCCTCACCGCGGTTGAAGTGCTGGAGTACGGCGAGGCGACCGCGGCACACCACGCCCGGCTGCTGGCGCAGACCCGACGAGCCGGCGTCCCGCGGCAAGCCCATGACCTGATCATCGCCGCTCACGCCGCGCAGACCGGCCGGACCGTCCTGTCCCGCGACGCCACCGCCCGATTCGGGAACCTGCCCGGAGTCACCGCCGAGACCCCTGACCTCTGATCCAAGCGGCTGATCACCGAGGGCCAGTCATGGACCGACGGGCAGCGTTCAAGGCTGGCCTTGATGGATGGGCGGGGTCGGCTACCGCTCCTTGGCGGCGACCGGGCCGACCGGCGCCGACTCCAGGGTGGTCGAGGTGTAGCCCTCCAGTTCGCCGCGGACCTTGACGGTGATCTTATGGCCGACGTCGGCGCCGCTCAGCAGCAGGGTGTCGCCGAACTCACGGGTGATCAGCATGCCGTCGCGGTACCAGCGGTAGCTGAATTCGACCCCGTCCGGGCCCCACTCCCCCGGCTTCGCGGTGAGGGTCTTGCTGCTCACCGGCGCCCCGCTGAGCGTCGGCCGGACCGCGTCCAGCGCCCCCGCGACCACCTCGGCTGTCCAGGCGGAATACTTCGAGACGCTGTCGTAGCCGGCCTTCGAGCCGGTCACCCGCACCTTCAGCCGCGCACCCAGGTCGGCCGCGGTGAACACGTAGGAGACCTTGGTCGCGCCGGCGATCTTCACGTCGCCGCCGGCGCGCTCGCGGTACCACTGGTAGGCGAGCTTGACGTTGCCGGGCCCCCACTCGCGGGGCAACGCGGTGACCTTCTCCCCCACCTGGGCGATGCCGGAGTAGAGCGGGGTCGGGGTCGGGCCGAGCTTCCCGAGGGCGACCTTTCCGGTCGGCTCGGAGTACTTGGTCGTGTTCGCGAAGTTGGGCGCGCTGCCTGCCACGCGGACCTTGATGAGCTTGCCGGCGTCATCCGTGGTCAGGGTGTAGCTGGTCTTGGTGGCCCCGGCGATCTTGGCGTCGCCGCGGTACCACTGCCAGGCGAGCTTCACCTCACCTGGTCCCCACGGGTCGACGTCGGCGATGAGCTTGCTGCCCACTCGTGCCGAGCCGTCGATCGTCGGGGTCTTGGCTGAGAGCTTGCCGGGGGCCACCGGCCCGACCGGAGCGGTGTCGACGGTGGCGGTGGCGAAGCCCGACCGGCGACCGGTGACGCGCACCCGAAGGCTGTGCCCGATGTCGGCCGCTGCCGCCTTGTAGCTGGTCGAGGTGGCGTTCTTGATCGCCTTGCCGTCGCGCAGCCACTGGTAGCTCAGCG
>CAZLWS010000100.1:9551-10942 GCA_964563205.1 uncultured Propionibacteriaceae bacterium
ACCGTCACGGTCGGCGTCGGCGCGACCGGCTTCTCCGACGCACATCCCGCGAGGAGCAGCAGGGCGACGCCCACTGCCAGTGTGCGACCGCCGACCATGGCATCCCCCTCGCTCAGCCTGCCCACAGGGTATTGACGCCGGACGCCCGCCGCCACCCCGAACAACCAGGAACGGCACGGCCGGACTTAGAACAGCTCTGCCTCTGGATGCCGCTCGACGGCCCGGTCTGCGCGGAATCCACCAACCTGGAGGCGGCCTTGTTCATCCTGGCGTGGGTCAGGCGACCCGGGGGTTCAGCCGGCGTGGCCGTGGGTTCCGCGCCGGGCCAATTCGGCGTAGAAGGCGGTCAGGATCTGCTCGGCGGCCTCCAGGGCGGAAAGGTCGCCGCCGCCGACCTCGGCTTCGAGGGAGTCGCGCATCGCGCCCACCGCGGGCGAGGTGCGCAGCGCGTCCTCCAGTTCGCCGCGGACCAGCGCCCACAGCCATTCCCGCTGCTGCCGGGCTCGCCTGGCCTCCAGCTCACCGGCGGCCTCCAGCCCGGCACGGTGGTCGAGCACCGCCTGCCAGACCTCGTCCAGGCCCTCGCCGGTCAGCGAGCTCGAGGTGAGCACCGGCGGCCGGGGCGCGTTCGGGTCGGAGGAGATCAGCTTCATCGCGATGGTCAGCTCACGGGCGGCCACCCGGGCCTCGCCCTCGTGGTCGCCATCGGCCTTGTTCACCGCGATCACGTCGGCCATCTCCAGGATGCCGCGCTTGATGCCCTGCAGCTGGTCGCCGGCCCGGGCCAGGGTGAGCAGCAGGAAGGTGTCGACCATGCCTGCCACCGCGACCTCGGACTGCCCCACCCCGACGGTCTCCACCAGCACCACGTCGAAGCCGGCGGCCTCCAGGACGAACATCGACTCCCGAGTGGTGCGGGCGACGCCGCCAAGGTGGCCGCCCGCAGGTGACGGACGGATGAACGCCTGGTCGGACTGGGCCAGCTCACCCATCCGCGTCCGGTCGCCCAGGATCGAGCCGCCGGTCTTGGCCGAGGTCGGGTCGACAGCCAGCACCGCCACCTTGTGGCCCTCGGCGATCAGCCGGCGGCCGAGCGCGTCGATGAAGGTGGACTTGCCGGCCCCCGGCACCCCCGAGATGCCCACCCGCACCGCCTTGCCGGTATGCGGACGCAGCCGGCGCAGCAGGTCGGCCGCGACCGCGTGGTGGGCCGGTTTGCTGGATTCCACCAGGGTGATCGCCCGTCCGATCCCCTGCCGGGAGCCGCTGAGCACCAGCTCGGCCAGCTCGGCCGGATCCGGCAGCGGACGCCGCCGCCGGGCCGGGTCGGGCGGCAGCGGACGAGCGTCGCCGTACTGCCGTCCGGGCGTCGGATCAGCCTCCAGCCAGAT
>CAZLWS010000101.1:0-10644 GCA_964563205.1 uncultured Propionibacteriaceae bacterium
GAGCAAGCTGCGCCACCCCTCCCGGTCGCAGGTGCTGCGCGACTATCTGGACTGACCGTCAGGGCGCCACGACGAAGGGTCCTCCGACACGATCGGGGGACCCTTTGTCGTCCCCGCCCGGCCCTTCGTGGTCCCCGCTCGGCCCTTCGTGGTCCCCGCTCGGCCCTTCGTGGTCCCCGCCCGCCCCTTCCGTCATCCCCGCGTAGGCGGGGATCTCGTGACACGCCGGTGCCGCCGGCCCCGGACGCCCTTCCGCGGATCGGCCGATCATTGGCCGTCGCGACAACGGGGAATGCCCCGGAATTGGGGGCAATTCCCTGCGTGTTGTGATCTGATCGAAACCGAATTGTCATAGTGCCGACCGGTCATTGCGGCTAGGGTCAGGCTCATGGCAGAAGACGGCAACGCCTCCGCGCCCGGGCTTGGTGAACCCCTGGTCGTGCTCAGCGGGGTGAACAAGCACTTCGGTGAACTGCACGTGCTCAAGGACATCAACCTCACCGTCCGCAAGGGCGAGGTGGTGGTGGTCCTGGGCCCGTCCGGGTCGGGCAAATCGACGCTGTGCCGGGCGATCAACCGGCTGGAGACCATCGGTTCCGGCAGCATCTCCATCGACGGCGTGCCGCTGCCCGAGGAGGGAAAGGCGCTGGCGGAACTGCGTGCCGACGTCGGCATGGTCTTCCAGTCCTTCAACCTGTTCGCCCACAAGACGATCCTCGAGAACGTCACCCTCGGCCCCACCAAGGTGCGGAAGAAGAGCACCGCTGACGCCCGGGCCCAGGCGATGGAACTGCTCACCCGGGTCGGGGTCGACAACCAGGCCGACAAGTACCCCGCGCAACTCTCCGGCGGTCAGCAGCAGCGGGTGGCGATCGCCCGCGCGCTGGCGATGCAGCCCAAGGTGATGCTCTTCGACGAGCCGACCTCGGCCCTCGACCCCGAGATGGTCAACGAGGTGCTGGACGTGATGGTGAGCCTGGCCCGCCAGGGCATGACCATGGTGGTCGTCACCCACGAGATGGGCTTCGCCCGCAAGGCCGCCGACCGGGTGGTCTTTATGGCGGACGGCCAGATCGTCGAGGAGAACACTCCCGACGAGTTCTTCACCAATGCGCAGAGCGCGCGGGCGAAAGACTTCCTGAGCAAGATCCTCACTCACTGACTGCCCTATTGCACTTCAACGACAGGAGAATCCCATGAAGTACGCCAAGGCATTACTGGCAGCGGCATCCGCGCTGACCATGGCCGCGGCCCTCACCGCCTGCGGTGTAGGTGCCACGCCCAGCAGCCCCGCGCCGGGTGGCGAGAGCACCGGTTCACCGAGTGGCGGCAAGATCGTCATCGGAGTCAAGTTCGACCAGCCCGGCCTCGGCCTGAAGGAGGGCGACACCAACACCGGCTTCGACGTCGAGGTCGCCAAGTACGTCGCCGGCAAGCTCGGCTACACCGAGATCGAGTTCAAGGAGAGCCCCTCGGCCCAGCGCGAGACGCTCATCGAATCCGACCAGGTGCAGATGGTCTTCGCCACCTACTCGATCACCGACGCCCGCAAGGAGAAGATCTCCTTCGCCGGCCCGTACTTCATCGCGGGTCAGGATCTGCTGGTGCTCGCCACCAATACCGACATCACCGGTCCGGAGACCCTGGGCGGCAAGAAGCTGTGCTCGGTGACCGGCTCGACCTCGGCGCAGAAGGTGCATGACCAGTACCCCGACGTGCAGTTGCAGGAGTACGACACCTACTCCAAGTGCGTGGAGGCGCTGGCTTCGGGGACGATCGACGCGGTGACCACCGATGACGTGATCCTGGCGGGCTTCGCCGCTCAGGCCCAGTACGCCGGCAAGCTCAAGGTGGTCGGTGCGCCGTTCTCCGAGGAGCGCTACGGCGTCGGCATCAAGAAGGGCGACACCGAGTTCTGCGGCAAGATCAACGACGCGCTGAAGGAGATGGTCGACTCCGGCGAGTGGCAGAAGGCCCTCGACGCCACCGTCGGCCCGTCCGGCTTCAAGCCGTCCGCGGCCAACCCGCCGGCCACCGACGCCTGCGCCTGACCGCTGTTCCGCGGATCCACATGATCCGTAACCGTCCGGACGGTGGTGGGCTCGTGATCACGGGCCCACCACCCCGGAACGACTGAGCTTCGAGGGGGTGGGATGGACGGACTGCAGGCGCTCTTCGAGCGCTATGACGTGCTGGCAGCCTTCTTCATGACGATCCGGCTGGCTCTGGCCAGCGCCGTGGGGTCGCTGCTGATCGGCACCCTGATCGCGGTCTGCCGGGTATCGCCGGTGGCCATCATGCAGCGCTTTGGCGCCGCCTACGTGACGGTCTTCCGCAACACCCCGCTCACCCTCGTCCTGGCGCTCTGCATGCTCGGGTTGAACAACATCCTCGGCATGCAGATCGACCCGGACATCATCGTCAACAACAGCTTCTGGTGGGCGGTGGTGGGGCTCTCCTTCTACCACGCCTCCTTCGTCGCCGAGGCGATCCGCTCCGGCATCAACACGGTTCCGGCCGGCCAGGCCGAGGCGGCCCGGTCGATCGGGCTCTCCTTCCTGCCGACCTTGAGCTACGTCATCCTGCCGCAGGCCTTCCGGGGCGCGATCGCGCCACTGGGCAACACCATGATCGCGCTCACCAAGAACACCACGGTCGCGGCCACCATCGGGGTCGCCGAGGCCGCCTTCATGATGCGGAACATGTTCGAGTTCAGCCCGCAGTACCTGTTCGCGGTCTTCTTCATCATGGCCGCCGGCTTCGTCATCCTGACCCTGCCGCTGGGTCTGGTCTTCACCTGGCTCTCCAACCGGCTGGTGGTGGTCCGATGAACACCTCACGAAGTTCTTCTCCTCCGGTGCGCTCCTCCGAACAACTCCGCAGGGGGCTCGCATGAGCGTTCAGGCCGTCCTCTTCGACGCTCCCGGCCCCAGGGCCCGGGCCCGGTACCGGGTGCTGGCCGTCGTCGGCGGGCTCATCGTGCTCGCGATCGCGGCCTTCGTCATCGTCCGGATGCTCGATCTGCCGGAGCCGCCGGTCCGGCCGCGCAACAACCAGCTCGCCCCCGAGAAGTGGGCGCCGTTCCTGACCGCCTCGGCCTGGGTCGACTACCTGCTGCCCGGTCTGCTGGGAACCCTGGTGGCCGCGGTCGTCTCGGTGGTGCTGTCGCTGATCTTCGGGATGCTGCTGGGCATCGGACGGCTGGTGCAGGTGCGTTGGGTGCGCTGGCTCTGCGGTGCCTTCGTCGAGTTCTTCCGCTCGGTTCCGGTGCTGATGATGATGCTCTTCGCCTATTACTTCGGGCTGCGCGGGCTGGGCATCACCGGTTCCATCCTGCCCTTCTTCGGCGTGGTGGTGGGCCTCACCTTCTACAACTCCTGCGTGATCGCCGAGCTGGTGCGTTCCGGGGTGAACTCGCTGCCCAACGGCCAGAGGGAGGCCGGTCTGGCGATCGGTCTGACCCCGATGGCCACGTTGACCACGATCCTGCTGCCTCAGGCGATCACCGCCATGCTGCCCTCCATGCTGAGTCAGCTGGTGGTCATCCTGAAGGACTCCGCGCTCGGCTACATGATCAGCTACGGCGAGCTGCTGCGTTCCGGCGTCAACCTCTCCACCGCCTTCGCCAACCTGATTCCGACGATGCTGGTGCTGGCCGCGATGTACATCGTGATCAACTCGTTGCTCACCGGCGCCGCCGGCAAGGTGCAGGCCAGGCTGCGCAGGGCGCCGCAGGGGATCGTGAACGGCGTCACCGCGGGCATGGTGCCGCAGGCCGCGTCCGAGCCGCAGGTGCCGTACACGATCATCCCGCCGCCGGAACCGGACGAGCCGCCCACCCTGCGGCACCCGCGCGAGCACCGGCGCCGCGACGCCGAGTAGCCCTCTGACAAGGTGGGACGCGGGTGCCGTCCGCCGTCCCGCCGGTCGCGGTCAGTGGAGGTCGAGCTCGGGCAGGTCGTCGGCCGGGGTGAAGCCGTGCACCGTGCCCAGGAAGGCGAGCGCGGCCTGGGCGGTGGCGATCACGTTCTCGGCGCGGCGGAAGCCGTGGCCCTCGTCCGGGAAGAGGACGTAGGCGACCGGCAGCCCCTTGGCGCGCACGGCGGCCACCATCGCCTCCGCCTGGCTCGGCGGGACGACCTTGTCCTGGCCGCCCTGCAGGATCAGCATCGGGCAGGACAGGCCTTCCAGGTGACGGATCGGCGAGCGGTCCAGGTAGAGCTGCCGACCTTCGGGGTAGGGGGCGATCAGGCCGTCGAGGTAGCGCGCCTCGAACTTGTGGGTGTCCGTGGCGAGCGTCTCGAGGTCGCCGATCCCGTACAGGCTGATGCCCGCGCTGAACACGTCGGTGAACGCCAGCGCCGCCAGGGTGGTGTAGCCGCCGGCCGAGCCGCCCCGGATTGAGAGCCGGGCCGGGTCGGCCAGGCCGCGTTCGACAAGGGTCAGCGCGGCGTCGCAGCAGTCGCGGACGTCCACCACGCCCCAGTTGCCGCGCAGCCGCTCCCGGTAGGCGCGGCCGTAGCCGGAGGACCCGCCGTAGTTGACGTCCACGACGCCGATCCCGCGGGAGGTCCAGAACTGGGTGGCGATCCGGTACTCCGGGCCGGAGAAGGCGGTGGGGCCGCCGTGACTCCAGACCTGAACCGGCGGGAGCTCGCCCTCCGGCGCCGCGAAGCCGGGGTTGGTCGGCGGGTAGTACCAGGCGTGCACCTCGCCTTGCGGCCCCTGCCAGCTGACCGCCTCGGCGCGGGAGACCAGGGCCGGGTCGAGGACGCGGTCCGAACTGGACTTGACCGTGGTGAGCGAGCCGGCGTCCCAGTCGATCTCGACCAGCGCGGCAGGACGATCGGGATAGCCGAGCACCGCCAGCGCCAGCGGTCCGGCCCCGGTGACGGACGCAGCGACCGCGTCGGATTCGATCAGCTCCAGCCGCGCCGGGCCGTCGCCGTGATGCAGCACCCCCAGCGCGGCATAGCCGTGCACCAGCGCGGTGCACCCGATCCGGTGATTGTCGATCACGGCATACGGAGCCGGCGTGAGCACCCACAGCGGGCCGCAGAAGTCGGCGGGAGCGGGGTAGACCACCTCGGCGTGGGCGCCGTCCCAGCGGTGGAAGTTCCAGAACCCCTCGGGGTCGGCGAGGAAGAGCAGTGAGCCGTCCGGGCTCCACGCCGGGTAGAGCGCGGACACGCCGGGGCCGCCGGCGACGGTGGCGGCCGCGCCGGGTTCGGCCAGCGGCGCGACCTTGAGGCGGGTGCTGTCCCAGGGCAGGTCGGGGTGGTCCCATTCCACCCAGGCCAGGCGGCCGTCCGCCGACAGCACCGGGTGGGCGTAGAAGTCGGCGCCGGCGACCAGCACCCGGCCGCCCTCGGCATTGTCGGAGTCGAGATCGAGCGCCACGATCGTGGTCTGCGGCTCGGGAGCGACCGAGTGGTCCTCCCGCACCGCCAGCAGCAGCCG
The DNA here is from genome assembly GCA_964563205.1 of uncultured Propionibacteriaceae bacterium. Taxonomy (GTDB): domain Bacteria; phylum Actinomycetota; class Actinomycetes; order Propionibacteriales; family Propionibacteriaceae; genus Propionicimonas. The sequence goes on from CAZLWS010000101.1 coordinate 5,461, forward strand.
GCGGCCGGGGACCAGGTGCAGCGCGGCGTACCGGAAGTCGCCGCCCGGCGCGACCTGACGGGCGGGCAGCCCCGGCTCGATCACCCAGAGGCTGCCCTCCGGCCAATTGGAGTACGCGACGACGCCGCCGGCGACCGTCCACTCGCCGCCGCCGTACTCGTTGACGCCGGAGCGCAGGCAGGCGTCAGGGGTGACCTCCGCGCGTCCGGACGCGTCCTCGCGCCACAGCGTCACCCGGCCGCCCTGCTCGGGGTGGGCCTGCGTCCAGTGCCGGACGCCGTCGTCGACCAGCCCTGGGGAGAGCCCGACCGTGGCGGCGGTCAACTCCGCCGCGGTGATGGGGGAGTGCCAGCTGCCGTAGGGTGCCTCGCGCATGGAGGTCACTGTACGGCCAGAACGACAACGGCCCCGGCGGGAGCCGGGGCCGCTGCGAAAGCCAGAAGCTTCAGGAGAGCTTGTCGGTCTCGTCGTGGATCTTCAGCGCCACCTGGCTGAGCTTGGCCGAGTGCGCCCGGCCGTGGTGGCCGCAGAAGAGCAGCTCGCCGCCGGAGTTGAGGGTGACGCGCACGTATGCCTGAGCTCCACAACGATCACAGCGATCCGCGGTGGTCAGGTTCTCGATGACAGTGGTGCTCATGCGTCCTCCCTGTGGTAATCACCAATAACGTCGCCAGGTACAACGCGGGCCGGCTCCGTTTGTTCCCGGCCCGAGGCTCCCTGTCCCTCCAGCATAGTGGGCGGCGCCGCCGAACCGATGCCTTCTGCCGCCGTGGCGGAAGCAACTGTGTTGGAGAAGGTTCCAGCGGATCACTAGTTTCACTGGCAGTCTCGAACAACGAAGCCGAGTCCAACAGGAGAAGCCACCGATGCCAGATCCCGCCGATTACGAAGCTGCCTTCAAGATCATCAGCAGCGCCGGCAATGCCAAGTCCGAGTCGATGCTCGCGATCCGCGCAGCCCGCGAAGGCGACCACGAAGCCGCGCTGGCGCACCTGAAGAGCTCCGACGAGCAGCTTCACGACGCGCACAACCAGCAGACCGACCTCATCACCGCCGAGGCCCGCGGCCAGGCCGTGCCGATCAACGTGATCCTCATCCACGCCCAGGATCACCTCACCGGCGCGATCCTCGTCCGCGACCTGGCCGAGGAGTTCGTCAACCTCTACCAGCGCGTGAACGGGGCCGGCGAGTGACCCGGCAGTTCCCCGAGGGCTTCCTGTGGGGGGCTTCCTGTTCGGCCCACCAGACCGAGGGCGCCTGGGACCTCGACGGCAAGGGCCTGTCGGTGCAGGACACCCGTCCTCGCGACAAGCATGACATCTGCGACTTCAAGGTCGCCGTCGACTTCTACCACCGCTACCGCGAGGACATCGCCCTGCTCGCCGAGATGGGCGCCAAGGTGTTCCGGTTCTCCATCGCCTGGACGCGCATCCTGCCGAACGGCACGGGCGAGGTGAACGAGGCCGGGCTGGCGCACTACGACGACGTCATCAACACCTGCCTCGAGCACGGCATCGAGCCGATCATCACGCTGTACCACTTCGACCTTCCGCAGGCGCTGGAGGACCGCGGCGGCTGGGATTCCCGCGAGACCATCGACGCCTTCGCCGAGTACGCCCGGATCGTCTTCGAGCGCTACGGCGACCGGGTGCAGCGCTGGCTCACCCTCAACGAGCCGAACATCATGCTGCTGGTCGACAAGAAGATCCTCGGCCGGGCGATCCCGCTGGAGCGCAAGTACCAGCAGTTCCACCACCTGATGATCGCCGAGAAGCACGCCTTCGCGCTGTGCCACGAGCTCGTCCCGGGCGGCCAGATCGGCCCGGTGCCGAACATCTCGATCGTCTACCCGGCCAGCGCCAAGCCGAAGGACTACCGCGCCTCGCTGTACTTCAACGCGATCCGGCAGTGGGCCTACCTCGACTTCGCCTGCAAGGGCGTCTACAACCCGCTGCTGCTCGACTACATCAAGTGCAAGGGGCTGTCGATCGAGGTGACCGACGCCGACCGCGAGCTGATGGCCGCCCACCGTCCCGACTTCATCGCGATGAACTACTACACCTCGGTGACGGTGGAGTACCCGGAGAACGCGGCGAACATGACCGACGGGATCAGCGACCAGCAGTCCGAGGACATCATGGACGCCGGGTTCTACAAGGGGTTCACCAACCCCTTCCTGAACAAGACCGAGTTCGCCTGGACGATCGATCCCAACGGGATGCTGACCACCCTGCTCGCGATCGAGGACCGGTACGCGACGCCGATCATCATCACCGAGAACGGCATCGGCGCCTACGACACCCTCACCCCTGAGGGCACGATCGAGGACGACTACCGGATCAACTACTACCGCCACCACCTGACGATGTGCCACCGGGCGATCGAGGCCGGCGTGCAGTTGATCGGCTACAGCCCCTGGTCGGCGATGGACCTGGTCAGCGTCCACGAGGGCATGAAGAAGCGGTACGGCTTCATCTTCGTCGACCGCGACGAGGAGAACGTCAAGGAGCTCGCCCGCTACCGCAAGAAGAGTTTCCACTGGTACCAGCGCGTGATCGCCAACAACGGGTTGGACGACGCCGCAACGGAGAAGGACGAACTGTGAACAAGCTGTTTGGTTTGCTTGAAAACCACCTGATGGGCCCGCTCAGCAAGCTGGCCAACACGCGCATCATCCGCGCGCTCATGAACGCCGGCCTGGCGACCGTGCCGTTCACGATCGTGAGCTCGATCTTCCTGCTCATCAACAACCTGCCGCTGATCATCCCGCCGCTGGCCGACTTCTTCAAGGCGACCATCCTCAACTACGCCGCGCTGTACTCGGTGGGCAACACCATGGCGCTGGGTTCGATCGCGATCTTCTACGTGCTGGCCTTCGGGTACTACCTCACCTCCGAGTACCAGCAGATCGTGCCGAAGATGGACCGGTTCACCGGCTCGATCCTGGCCCTCTACGCCTTCCTGATGACCATCATCCAGGTGCGCTTCGAGGACGGCGCGGCCGTCCTGGTCCAGGCTGAGGCCGAGACCAGCGTGGTGTGGAACGGCATCGCGCTGGGCGGCTGGGTCACCCGCTTCGGCGGCGTCGGCATCTTCATCGGCATCGTCGTCACCTTCCTGGCGGTCCGGCTCTACCGCGCCTGCGTGGAGTACAAGATCACCATCAAGATGCCGGCGGGCGTGCCGGCCGGCGTCGAGCGGGCCTTCGCCTCGCTGCTGCCGGCCATCTTCATCGCCTTCATGATGATCATCCTCAACGGCATCCTGGCCGCCTTCGGCACCGACATCCACGCGGCGCTCTCCACGCCCTTCGCCTTCGTGAAGGAGATCGCCGGCAGCCTCGGCGGCATGATCGTCATCATGCTGCTGGTGCACCTGCTGTGGAGCGTCGGCGTGCACGGCACCTCGATCGTCATCAACTCCTTCGTCAACCCGATCCTGCTGGTGGCGCTGACCGAGAACATGGAGGGCGGCACGAACATCTTCGCCGGCGACTTCAAGAACATGTTCGTCTTCCTGGGCGGCGCCGGCAGCACCCTGGGCCTGGTGATCTGCATGCTCGTCTGGGCCAAGTCCAGCCAGCTGAAGACCCTGTCGCGGGCCGGAGCGGTGCCGTCGCTGTTCAACATCAACGAGCCGATCATCTTCGGCGCGCCGATCGTCTACAACCCGTACCTGGTCATCCCGTTCTTCGTCATCCCGTTGATCACCACCACGCTGACCTACTTCGCGATCTCGGTCGGAATGGTCGGCCACATCGTGGCGGCCATCCCGTGGATCTCGCCGGTCGGCATCGGGGCCTTCCTCGGCACCGGCGGCAGCTGGGGCGCGGCGATCCTCGCGTTCATCAACCTGGGCATCTCCATCGTTCTGTACTTCCCGTTCATGAAGATGTACGACAACAAGCTCTACGAGCAGGAGAAGGCGGCCGCGGCGGAAGCCGAGCTGGTCGAGGCCTGATGAGCTGAGCCGTGGGCGGCGGCCGGCCTTCCAGCTGCTGCCCACGGCCCGCAAGATGGTTCTACCCACTCACACATTGGAGGAGAAGGAAATGAAGGTTCTACTGATCTGTTCGGCGGGCATGTCGACCAGCCTGCTGGTTCAGAACATGCTCAAGTTCGCCGACCCCGGAGACGTCGTGGACGCGCTGCCGTTCGGCGAGCTCGAGGCGAAGATCACCGAGTACGACGTGGTGCTGCTCGGCCCGCAGATCCGCTTCAAGCTCAAGGACGTGGAGAAGGTCGCCGCCGAGCACGGCAAGCCCACTGACGTCATCGACATGCGCGCGTACGGGATGATGGACGGCAAGACCGTCATTGATCAGGCCCGCAAGCTGCTGGCCTGATCGCCCACGCGGTCAGAGGCAGTCATCATGGCCAGAGCAGCTGACCGCAGCAACCAACTGGTCGCCGCGCTCGAAGAGGCCGGCCGGCCGATTTCTGGTGAGGATCTCGGCCGGCGGGTCGGCATCTCGGCGCGCAGCGTCCGGGAGTACGTCCGCACCATCAACCGGCGCGCTGGCGCGCCGGTGATCGTGGCTTCCCATCGCGGCTACGAACTGGCGCCGGACGCGCGCAGCCGGCTCGACGAGCGCGACGCCCTGACCGGCGACCCGGGCGGGTCGCGCGGCCGGTCGATGATCGTCATCGAGGCGTTGCTGTCCAACGGCGACTCCGGCGACGTGTTCGCGCTGTGCGACCGGCTGCACGTGAGCCTCTCCACCCTGGAACTGGACCTGGTTCGCGTCCGCCGGTTCCTGAAGAAGTACGGCCTGACCCTGGAGCGGCACCGCAATGAGGTGCGGATCCAGGGCGAGGAGGCCAACAAACGCCAACTCTTCCGGCGCGTCCTGTGGTCGTCGGTGATCTCGGCACAGACCGGTTTCGCCGACCTGGCCGCGATCCGCCCGGAACGCGATCTGGTCGGCCTGCGACAGCTGCTGGCGGAGACCCTCACCGAGGAGGGACTCCAGGCCGACGAGTTCGCCCTGGACGACATGGCCGTCCACCTTTCGGTCGTGATCGCGCGTTCTCGCGCAAACCGGCACCTGTACGCCGCCGCGGAGACCCTGCTGCCGCCGGTGGCGGAGAAGCTGGCCGACGCGGTTGGCCGACGGGCCGAGATCAGCTTCGATCTGGCCGAGCGCCAGCACCTCGCCGACCTGCTGGAGGCCAACGCCCAGCC
>CAZLWS010000102.1:0-10631 GCA_964563205.1 uncultured Propionibacteriaceae bacterium
ATCTTCGGGACGGACATGGCAAAGGCCCTCGGCCGCCGCGCTGGCCGCGAGGTCGCCTGATGAGCCCCAAGAAGCACCGCACCAAGCCGGGCGGAGTCGGTGAGGCCCGCAACCGCCGCATCGTCGCCGAGAAGTACCTGGAAGCGGCGGACCTCATCGCGCTTGAGGATGGCGCAGCGATCAACGTCTGCGTCGGCCTCGCGGTCCTGGCGGGCATCGCGGCGGGTGATGCGATCTGCCTGTCAGCGACCGGCGAACGGTACGCCGGCCAGGATCACGCAGCGGCAGCCGATCTGTTGTCAGGTGTCAATGCCCAGCTTGGCAAGCGGCTTCACACCCTTGTCGGGTTCAAGCCCGCCTCTCACTACGGCGCACAGATCCTGAGCTCCGCCGACAGAACAGCGGCGTTGAGGTCAGCCCAGACGCTCGTTGAAGCCGCACGCACCCGAACCACCTGATTCAGCGCATCCCCCATCGGTCGTTCATGGCCGCGCGTCTCCGAGCGCCGGAAACGTGGATATCAGCGCAGGTCCACCGCTACGTCGAACTGCGCGCGCCGGTACCGCGGTTACCAGGCATCGCCGAGGGCTGGTAACCACCGTGGAGGCGCGCTCATCCCGTCAGTCTCAGTTCACCCCCGTCAGAACCGCGAAAACGACGCGCAAATCGCGGCGGGCGGAGGCGGAGGCGCGGCACTCACCTTTCTGTGTGTCAGCCCACGGTTGGGTCTTCTGGGTGTCAGTCCACGGTTGGGCTCGGCTCACTCGGTGACGTCCACGAAGCCGTGGGCGCCGCGTTCGGCGTCCACCATCAGGTGGGTGACGACCGGGTAGTGGCCGGGTTCGGGGAAAACGGCTTCGACGAAGCCGCCCTGGGCTGGTTGCAGGCCGAGCACCTGGGAGCCGCCGTTCTCGGTGCCGAAGGCGTCCTTGCCGCGTTTGAGCAGGTAGTGACCCTCGGCGTAGACGGTGTCGAACTGGGAGCCGACGATGTGGAAGCTGCTGGGACGGTTGGGGCCGGCGTCCAGCACCCAGAACCGGACCCGCTCCCCCACTTTCGCGGTCAACTGCTGCTGGTCGTAGGCGTTGGCGATGCCGTTGAAGACCACGTAGTCGGGCTGCTCGGCGTTCACCTTGTCGGCGTTTACCTCGGTGGCGCTCTCCGGGTCGGTGGCCATCGTGTCGAGGTAGACCTCGGACTGCACCAGCACGTACGACCGATCCACGGGAGGAAGGTCGTCGGGCTCGATGATCACAGCGCCGTGCATGCCGGCGGCGATGTGGGCGCTCATCGGCATGGTCGAGCAGTGGTACATCCAGACGCCGGCCATGGTGGCGGTGAACCGGTAGGTCAGCGATTCGCCCGGCTCGATGGTGCGCATCGGCTGGTCCGGGGCCAGCGAGCCGGCGTGGAAGTCGATCGAGTGCCCGATCGAGCCGTCGTTCACCAGGGTGATCTCGAAGACGTCGCCCACCCGTCCGTGCAGCACCGGGCCGGGCGCGGCGCCGTTGAAGGTCCAGCGCCGCTGCCACACCCCGGGCGCGACCTCCAGCGGCGCCTCCTGGACGGTCATGGTCAGCTTGCGGACCTTCTCGTCGGTGAGCGGCGGCAGCACCGGGTCTATGACGGACGAGAGAGCCGGCGCCTCCCCTTCGGGTTCGTGGCTGTGCTGGCCGGACGGCTCGGGCGCAGGTTCGGACGCGGGGGCGTCGTCCACGATCACGTGGAAGACCATGCCCATCTGGCGGTGCCCCACCACCGAGCAGAAGCCCAGGATCGATTCGCCGATCACGCCGGCGTCCAGTTCCTCGGTGGCGCCCGGGGCCAGTCGGCTGGTGCGGGCGTCGCCGATCACCAGGTCGTGGGTGGTGGTGTCGGCGTTCGTCAGTTCGACGATCAGCTGGTCGCCGCGGTTGAGCTGGACGCTGGCCGGCTCGTATCGCATGCCCACCGCCTTGACCTGCACGCGCACCACGTTGCCGGTGGGGGTGACCGACGAGGCGCCCGGCGAGGTGGGGGTTCCGACTCCGGCGGCTGCCGGGTCGATGCCGACGCCGAGCACCACCGCGGTCGCAAGGGCGGTGAGACCGGCGATCACCTGCCCGGCCGTCAGCACGCTGCGCGTCTCCATCGGAGCCGGACGAGGGACTGCATCGCCGCCCCTGCCCTTCGTCATTCCGGCGGAGCTGGGGCTGGACGGGACGGCGGGGTTCTGGTTGGGCGAGGCAGCGGCCAGGCGACCGGCTTCAGCTTCGCGGCGGGCGCGCAGGGAGGCGCGCAGACCGCCGGCCATGATCGGCAGGAACATCGCCGCGCCGATCAGGGCCAGCGCGGAGCCGGTCACCTTCACCCAGCTGGGGGTGGGCAGCAGCCAGAGCGCCACGCCGCCGTTGATGGCGATCAGGCGGAAGCCGCCGGCCTTGTTGAACCACGCCTGGCCGGCGCGGACGACGCTCGGACCGCCGCCGATCACCGAAGGCAGCAGGTAGGAGAGCGCGCCCGTCACCAACTGGACGACGCCGACGCCCAGCGCGGCGGCCGGCCAGCTGAACTGCTCGCGGACGGCGGCCCAGCTCGGCGCAGTGACCAGCAGCCAGCCGGCCCAGACCAGTCCGACCACGAACCAGAGCAGCGAAACCCCCACTGACAAGGGCGCGAACTCCCGCGGCGGACGGTTGCGGGCGGGCGCCCACAGCCCGCGTCCCCACAAGGCGAGGGCGGCGAGATAGCCGACCAGGCCCAGCGTGGCCAGCCAGGGAACTCCGACCAGCGCCCCCACGACCGCGCCCGCCACGGCAGCCAGGAAGACCGGCAGCGCGCGGCGCGTCCACAGCTCGGCGCGGTCGTCCATGCGGGTGCGCAGCATGGTGGGCCACAGCGTCAGCAAGGTGCCGGCGACGGTCAGGCCGATCCAGCCGAGCACGTTCGTGAGAGCGTGCGCGACCAGCAGCCGGCCGTGCCAGGCGTCGTCCCAGCCCCAGGCCGTGATGACGCCCAGGGTGATGCCGACCAGCAGACAGGAGGCGGAAGCCAGGTAGTACTTCACGGTGATCCGGAACCGAGCCGGCAGAGCCCGGCGCAGCATCTTCCGCAACGCCAGTCCGTGCCATCCCACCGCAACGGCGACCACAGAAGCCCCGGCCAGCGTCACCGGCCACCAGGCAGTGGGGACGCCCACCAGCACCAGCGCCGTGCCGCCCGCGAGCAGCCCGAGCCGGACGACCTGCTGCCGCGCCCCGGCCTCGGTGGCGGGCGCCCGCAGCACGGTCTGGGCGAAGTGGAAGCTCCAGACCAGAATCGCGTGGCTCGCCGCGCCGAGCAGGACGAGGTGCAGCATCAGCCAGTTGGCGTCCGGCAGCCAGCGGTGGACGCCAGCGACCACGACGGCCGCGACCAGCCACAGCACCAGCGGCAGGTCGCGCCAGATCGACGTGCCCCGAGCCAGGAACTGGGTCATCCGCGCACCACCAGGCTGAACGCCGTCACGACAAAGACCACCAGCGAGACCACGGTGACGATGCCACCTGCCTTCCAGAGTTCGTTGAAGCCGGCCAGCGCGGCCCCGAACCGCACGACGAGACCGGCATGAAGCAGAGCCAAGGGGAGATAGAGCACCGGGCGGTACGGCAGCGCTCGTCCCAGCACCGCCGGCAGGATGACCGGCGCATGCGCCATCACCATGGAGAGCGCGAAGCCCAGGAAGACCCCGTGCACCGCGACGTCATAGCCGGCCTGATCGGCCACCAGCCCACGGACGGCCAGCACTCCCCCGGCCAGCCCCAGCTGCAGATAGCCCGCCAGCAGCGCGATCGCGATGTAGCGGCGCTGCCCGTCCAGCCGCAACTGGCGGCGCACCACGTCTCGCAGCAGCAGCCAGCCGGCGGTGAACAGCAGGGTCAGCCCCAGCAGCCGGTCACCGATCGTCGGCGCCATGAGCGCCACACAGGCGCTCAGCGCGTAAGCCACGGACACCCCGAGCAGCGTGCTCACCGCCCGCGGGCCCATCCAGAGTTGGGCGAGCTCGGCGCGTTCCGAGGCGATGGTGAGGACGATGAAGCCGATCAGCCAGCTGATCGCCGAAGGGATGTCGAGCACCGTCGCCACCACGGCGCCGGCCAGCAGCAGCACCGCCGAGAGCACCTGCACCGCCACCAGCGGCAGCGGCGCCCGCCGCCACAGCGCGACGTAGACGGCCACCAGCAGGGCGGCCCCTTCGACCTGCAGGAGCTGCCCCAGCAGCAGCGGCGGCGGAGTGAGCAGCGCCAGCCCGCCCAGTCCGAGCAGCGCCGGCGCGAGGTAGCCCCAGGCCTGCCGCAGCGCCTGCGCGCGCTCCAGCGAGATCAGCGTGCCCAGGAAGCCCAGCACCATGACCAGGCCGTGCACGTCCCCGGCCCGAGGGGAGGCGACCGGCGCCCAGACCTCCAGCCGCACCAGCGCGGCGTTCAGCCCGGTGATCAGGCACGCCCCGCCAAGGGCGAGCAGAGCCAGCCGCGGAGCTGCCCTCCGCGCCGGCACGACGGCCGGTGACTCGGTCAGCACACACGCTCCTTATTTCCCAAAGACATGTAAAAAATACCTCATCGGCCTCGCCCCGCGCTGCGGGATTGTCGTATTGCCGGGAGTGCCGCAGCTTCCCATCCTGTTGCGCGACACGATGGTCGCTACCACGGCCGCGCCGGCGCTGAGAACAGCAATCTCGTCGCGCAGCACCAGGCCGGGGCCGGACGGCCACCCCCAGAACGACAATCCCGTCGCGCGGCAGGTGATCGCGGTCCCGGGCTCGAACCCGGAGTCAGGGGGCGAACCGGCGCGGCCTGTGCCATTCTGACTGCATGCGACTGCTGCTCATCCGCCATGGCGAATCCGAGAACAATCGCATCCGCTCCGAGACCGGAAGCTGGTCGGGACGCTCGCCGGATCCGGATCTGACGGAGCTGGGCCGAACCCAGGCCGGCAAGCTCGCCGGCTTCTACCTCGACCGCGGCCTGCCCAAGCCGGACGTGCTGCTCACCTCGCTGATGCGGCGGGCGATCTCCACCGCCGCCCCGCTGGCGGCGGCGCTCGACCTGCCGCTGCAGGGCCATCCGCTGCTGCACGAGGTCGGCGGGGTGTACGAGGCGGACGACGAGGGCCCGCACATCGTCGGCACCCCGCGTCCAGGCAGTCCGGCGAGCGCGCTGCTCGCGCTCAGCCCGCAGCTGGTGCTGCCGGACGAGGCGGACGAGACCGGCTGGCACCGACGTCCTTTCGAGCACCCGGCGCACGCCTGGGAGCGCGCCTGCGAGGTGGTGGCCGAGCTGCGGGCAGCCTACGGCGGCACCGAGCTCATCGTCGGCCTGGTCTCCCACGCCTGGTTCAGCCAGTACCTGATCCACGCCCTGCTGGGCTGGCAGCCCGACCCGGACGGCCGGCTCTCGGCCTGGCTGGTGATCGACAACAGCGGTCACACCCTGATCGAACTCGAACCCGGCCCGGGCTGGCCGCCGGCCCTGGTCTGGCTGAACCGCCACGACCACCTGGCCGAGCACGAGATCACGGGTTGAACGCCGCCGTCACTTCGCGTCGCGGCTGAGGAAGGCCTCGGCAGCGGCGACGGTCGGCAGGACCACCCACGCGGCCAGGGCGGCCATCGCTTCGAGATAGCCGGGGCTGTGGACGGCGGGGTCGGCGCTCGGGAGGCCGCCCTGGACGAAGCCCATGCCCAGCGTGCTGCCGAGGGAGGTCGGCAGGTAGTTCCAGACCACCTGGACCCAGGTCCAGTCGGAGACCGAGCCGACGATCTGCAGCATGGCCGGCAGCACGAAGACGATCGCGACCACGGTGGTGATGGCGCCGGCGGTGCTGCGCAGCAGCCCGGCGACGGCGAAGGCGAACAGCGCGACCGACACCAGGAAGAAGCCGGTGCCCAGCAGGCTGGTGAGGGTGGCGGTGGTCCAGAGCTCGGCGGCCGACTCGGGGATCAGAGCGACGCCGATCCCGGCGCCGGCGACCAGCACGACGGCGGCGACCGTGGCAGCGATGATCGTCAGCACCACGGCCTTGGCGGCCATCACCAGCCCGCGGCGCGGCACCGCCGTGAGGGTGGAGAGGATCATGCCGGAGGCGTACTCGCTGGAGAAGACGAAGACGCCGAGCACCCCGAAGACCAGAGAGAGGAAGCCAGCGGGGAAGCTGGTGATCGCCTTGAGGAAGTCCTGGCCGGCGGCCGGGTCCTCGCCGGTCAGCGCGCGCAGGGCGAGGCCCATCCCGTACGTCATGACGGCCCCCAGCAGGACGGAGAGGGCGATGCTCCAGCGGATCGAGCGCAGCGAGAGCGCCTTGATCCACTCCGAACGCACGGCGCCGGCAAAGCTCAGCCGGGAGGTGTGGACGGCGGGCGCGCCGGTGGAGGCGGATCGCGAGAGGGCGGCGGCGGTGGTCATGGTGATGTCCTTCTGGTGGGAGTCGGTGGGCGGGACAGAGCTGAACGGAGCTGCTTTGAGGATGATCGATCCGGGCGGCTCTCGGGTGTCAGTGCGCAACTGGGGAGTGGATTCGTTCGGACGGCGACGTCAGGCGGCCGCCGGCGCGGCCGTCCGGTACTCGAGCTCGTCGCGGGTCAGCGCGAGGTAGGCGTCCTCCAGGCTGGTGGTGACAGTGGTCAGCTGGTGCAGCTCGATCTGCTGCTGGGCGCACAGCCGTCCGATCTGACGGGCGTCCAGGCCGCGGACGAGCAGCGTCCCCGCGGTCTCGACCTCGATGCCGAGTTCGGCGCCCTGCGCGGGCTGGATTGTCCGCAGCGCCTGCACCAGGCGGGAGGCCTCGGGCGAGGTCACCCGCACCCGCGGGGCGCTGGAGCCGAGCAGTTCGGCGACCGGGGCGTCGGCGATCACTCGGCCGCGTCCCAGCACGATGATGTGGTCGGCGGTCTGGGCCATCTCGCTCATCAGGTGGCTGGAGAGCAGCACCGTGCGGCCTTCCGCGGCCTGGCTGCGGACCAGGTTGCGCACCCACAGCACGCCATCCGGGTCGAGGCCGTTGACCGGCTCGTCGAGGATCAGCACCTGCGGATCGCCGAGCAGCGCGGCGGCGATGCCGAGCCGCTGCCCCATCCCCAGCGAGAAGCCGCCGACCCGGCGGTGGGCGACCTGGGTGAGGCCGGTCAGCTCCAGCACCTGATCGACCCGGCGCGAGCCGATGCGGTGCGTGGCCGCGAGGCCGCGCAGGTGGCTGCGCGCCGTCCTTCCGGGGTGGACGCCCTTGGCGTCCAGCAGCACGCCGGCGACGGCCAGCGGGGAACGGTGCTCAGCGAACGGCCGGCCGGCGATGGTCACCTCGCCCACGGTCGGACGGTCGAGACCGACCATCAGCCGCATCGAGGTCGACTTGCCGGCGCCGTTGGGGCCGAGGAAGCCGGTGACCCGGCCGGGCTCGATGTCGAAGCTGACATCGTCGAGCGCCTTCGTGGCGCCGTAATGCTTGCTCAGGTTGCGGGCCTTGATCATGACTGTTCCTTCGGGTCGGGGTGTTCTCCTCGAATCCCAGTCTTCTCGACGCGGCGGCGCCGCGCGTCACCCGCCGGCGCCGTCCTGAGGCGCCATCGCCCCGGCGCGTGGCGCCTGGGTACTACGCCCTACAGCCCGTGCTCCTTGGCGAAGAGGACGGCGTGGACGCGGTCGCGCAGGTCGAGCTTGAACAGCACCCTGCCGACGTGGGTCTTGACGGTCGACTCGGAGAGGCACAGCCGCTCGCTGATCTCGGCGTTGTTGCGGCCCTCGGCGATCAGCGCCAGCACCTCGCGTTCCCGGTCGGTCAGCACCTGCAGGGCGGTTCCGGTCACGGACGGCTCCGGCGCGGCGGCGGGCGCGCCGGAGCTGAGCTGCTCCCACATCCGGCGCATGGTGGCCGGGGCCATCACCGCGTCGCCGCCGGCCACCCGGCGGATCGCGTCGACGAGTTCGGTGGGGCGGGCGTCCTTGAGCAGGAAGCCGCCGGCGCCGGCCTGGATGGCGGCCTGCGCGTACTCGTCGGAGTCGAAGGTGGTCAGGACGAGGACGCGCACCGCCGGGTGGGCGGCGACGATCCGGCGGGTGGCGTCGATGCCGTTCAGCCGAGGCATCCGGACGTCCATCAGCACCACGTCACAGGCGCCGCCGAGCCGGTCGAGGGCATCCAGCGCGGCTTGGCCGTCGCCGGCCTCGCCGGCGACCACGATGTCCGGCTCGCGCAGCAGGATGAGCCGGAAGCCGGTGCGTATGAGGTCCTGGTCGTCCACCAGCAGGACGCGGATGGGGTCACTCATCTGTCGCCTTTCCGTCGGCCGCGGACGCGGGCAGCGTCGCGGTGACCTGCCAGCCGCGTCCGGCCGGGCCGAAGTCCAGCTCGCCGCCGAACACCCGCACCCGCTCGGCCAGCCCCAGCAGGCCCTGGCCGGAACCGACCCCGGCGAGCGGCGACCGTCCGGGGGCGCCGCCGTCGTCGGTCACCCGCACCCGGGTGGCGCCAGGGCGCTCGTCCACCTCGACGGTCGCGGCAGCGCCCGGCCCGGCGTGACGCAGGGTGTTGGTCAGCGCTTCCTGCACGGTGCGGTAGACGGCGAGCTCGCGTCCCTGGTCGGCGCCGCGCGCCGTCCCCCGGAAAGTGAGCTCGACGGTCAGCCCGGCGGCCCGGAAGCCCTCGATCAGCTCTGGCAGAGTCGCCGCCCCCGGGGTCGGCTGAAGCTCGGCGCCCGCCTCGGGCTCGGGGTCGCGCAGCGCCCCGAGAAGGCGGCGCATCTCGGCCAGCGCGGCGCGTCCGGTCTCGGCGGACTGCTCCATGGCCCGGGCTGCTTCCGCGGGCGCGACCTCAGCGGCCCGCGCGGCCCCCTCGGAGAGGGTCACCATCACCGAGACCGAGTGGGCGACGATGTCGTGCATCTCGCGGGCGATCCGGGAGCGCTCCTCGGCCACGGCCAGGCGGGCCAGCTGATCCCGTTCGCGGGCCAGCTGGTGGGCGCGGTCGATGATCGCGTCGGTGTAGCGACGGCGGTTCCCGGCGTTGACGCCCAGCATCAGCGGGATGAGCATCAGCAGGCAGGTGGTGACCGCGAAGGTGGCCATGCCGACCGGATCCGGGTCGGCCTGCTGGGCCAGGGGCAGCGCCATCAGGGTGGCGGCCACGGTGACGCCGTAGCCGATCCACCCCGCGGACGGCGAGCGGTACACCGGCACCGAGTAGAGCAGCACCCAGATCGCGATGCTCGCCGCTGCCACCGGCAGCATGTCCGCGGGCAGAAAGCTGCTGACTGCCACCACCGCGACCAGGCTGGTGAGCGGGAGCCGGCGGCGCAGCAACAACGCCGCGACGGTGGTGGCGACCACCAGCGCCAGCAGCAGCACCTGCGGGTAGCTCAGATAGCCAGGCGTCTCGAGCTCGGGGACCCCGTCCAGCGACGCGGGGACGATCGCGCCGAGCACCGCCAGCGCCGCCGTCCCCAGCAGGTAGAGGACGGCGATCGCCCCGTCCACCCACCAGGGGTGGCGGCGCATCAGGCGGCGGAGGGCGCCCGGATCCCGCGGCAGGCCGACCGGCTGCCCGATCGGCTCGGACGTGGCGCGCCGGCGTCCGTCCGCCGCGTCGGCTGCGTCCTCCATGCGGTCACGGTAGGCGGGGCGGCCGAGGATAGGCAAACAGCCGGTCGGCTCGGTGGAACCGCTGGTGGATTGCGCACTCCTCGCCCTTGCGCTGAGGCCCCCGCAGGGGCGATGGTCGTGCTGTGGACGCCCCCGTCCACCGGTGGGGAGGAGTGACTCGATGACCCTCGAACTGCAGGCGCTGCGCAGCGCGGCGTTGATGTCCGAGATCGCGTGGCGTCCGGCTCCCACGACCAACTCCGGCCTTTCCGAGCTGCGGGCCCGCGCCCGGCTGGGCGCCGTCCCGCCGGGCGGCCGGGCGACGCTCATCGCACGCGAGCAGACCGCGGTCGCCCGGCTGGCGATGGCCCCCGCGCTGTCCGCGGCCGCCGCGCCGCCCAAGCACGACTGGCGCAATGTCGCCGGCGCCAACTACCTGACCGCGGTCAAGGACCAGGCCGGCTGCGGCTCGTGCGTGGCCTTCGGGGCGGTCGCGGTGCTGGAGGCGATGGTGCGGATCGCGGCCAAGCAGCCGGGGCTGGCGGTCAACCTGTCGGAGTCCTTCGTCTTCAACTGCCTCGGCCCCGACCACGGCGCCTACCCCTGCCCCGACGGCGGCTGGTGGCCGCAGCAGGCGCTGAACGCGATGAAGTCCGGGGTCACCGACGAGGCCAACTTCCCCTACATCGACCAGCCGGGCTGCAAGCGGGGAGCGGACTGGAAGTCGCGGCTGACGAAGTTCGACGGCTTCACCCGCAAGACCTCGATCGGCGCCATGAAGACCTACCTGTCGACGGTCGGCCCGATGGTGGCCTGCTTCACGATCTACGAGGACTTCTTCTACTTCTACGCCGGCGGCGTCTACACCTATAAGGCCACGACCGCCGGCGACGTGATCGGCGGGCACTGCGTGGCGATCGTGGGCTACGACGACGCGAAAAAGTGCTGGATCGCGAAGAACAGCTGGGGCACCGGCTGGGGCGAGGACGGCTACTTCCGGATCTCCTACGGCAGCGCCGGCATCGACGCCGAGATGTGGGG
>CAZLWS010000103.1:0-1421 GCA_964563205.1 uncultured Propionibacteriaceae bacterium
GAGCTGCCGTGGGAGGAGACCCTGCGTCATCTCGGACGCCTGCTGCTCGCGTCCGTGCCGGCCGCCGCGCTCGCCTTCGGGGCGAATTACTGGCTCGCCTCGCTGGGCGGGCTGCTGTGGCAGGTGATCGGCCTGGCGGCTGCCGCCGGGCTGGCGGTGATCGCCTACTTCTTCACCGCCAAGCGGATGGGCATCCCCGAGGCCAGCGAGCTGATCTCCGTGCTGCGCCGCCGTCCGGTCGCAACCGTGGAGGTGACCGGCGACATCTCCGGCCGCGTCCCGCTCGCCGCCGAGGCCGAGTCGTGGGGTCCGGAGGAGGTCATGCCGCCCATCGAAGCCCTGAACGATAGGGCTCCTACTACAGCCATAGAGGAACCGGTGAACTCCGATCCGGACGGGGTGGGCGTCTTCGTCGAGGTCGAGCCGGAAGAGCCGCCTGAGCCGCCCGCGGACGTCCTCGACTTCCCCGCTCCGGCCGACGACGAGCCCACGGACCCGATCTTCGAGCCGACCAACCTGATCGACATCGGACGCCTGCTGGCCGGCCGCTACCGGCTGGCCGAACTGCTGGCCGAGCGGAACGGGCACCAGACGTGGCGGGCCGAGGACACCGTCCTCACCCGTCCGGTGCTGATCCACCTGCTGCAGCCCGGCGATCCGCGCAGCGACGACCTGCTCGGGCTGGCCCGGCGGGCAGCGCTGGCCACCGACTCCCGCTTCCTGCGGGTGCTGGACGTGGTGCCGCCGTCACCTGGCGAGCACGGCGCCTACCTGGTCTACGAGTACGCCACCGGGCAGACCCTGCAGCGGGTGCTCGCCAGCGGTCCGCTCA
Source organism: uncultured Propionibacteriaceae bacterium (assembly GCA_964563205.1). Taxonomy (GTDB): domain Bacteria; phylum Actinomycetota; class Actinomycetes; order Propionibacteriales; family Propionibacteriaceae; genus Propionicimonas. The sequence continues at coordinate 833 of CAZLWS010000103.1, forward strand.
CGGGCGCGGAGGCGGCCTGGGTGGCCCGCGAGGTGGCGGACGCGCTGGTGGCGCTGCACCCCGCCGGAGTGTTCCACCGCCACCTCAGCCCGGCGACCGTCCTGATCACCGCGAGCGGGAACGTCAAGATCATCGGGCTGCTGGTCGACGAGGTGCTGTCGGACGCTCCTGCGCGCTCCGGCTCGGACGGCCAGGCGGCGGACGTCACCGCGCTCGGCAAGCTGCTCTACGCCTGCCTGGTGGCCCGCTGGCCCGGCAAGGAAGCCTTCGGACTGCCGGCGGCCCCCGAGCATGACGGCCGGCTGCTGCTGCCCAGCCAGGTCCGGACCGGCGTCGCGCACCCGGTGGACGTGGTCGTCGACCAGATCCTCTCCCCGGTCCCGCGTCAGCACGCCACCGGCCTGCGGACCGCCGCCGAGGTCGCCACCGAACTCTCGCTGGTGCTCGGCCCGATCAGCTCGGCGGCCGATCTGCGGCTGCGGCTGGATCACGGCCGGGGCGGGACGCCGCTGGCGGCGGTCGACGCGCCACCCGTCCCGGTGCCCGCCCACTCCCGCGTCGAGGTGAGCGGGACGATCGCCCGCCCCGG
>CAZLWS010000103.1:1521-10631 GCA_964563205.1 uncultured Propionibacteriaceae bacterium
ACTCCCGCGTCGAGGTGAGCGGGACGATCGCCCGCCCCGGCTTCTCCGAGACCCCCTCGCCGAGCCTCGCCGAAACTCCCTCGCCCAACCTCTCAGCGCCTTCCGCTGTCATCCCGTCTCACCCCTCTTTCATCCCGTCCCACCCCTCTGTCATCCCCGCGAAGGCGGGGATCTCCGCGCCACGCCCCGACGAAGACACTCCCCCGCCGTTCACCCCCGTCCCGCCGCCGCCCGCCGTCCCGCCGTCGAGCGGCTCCCGCGCCGGGTGGTGGATCGGCGGCGCCGGGGTGCTGGCCGCGCTGATCGGCGGGGTGTGGCTGGCACTCGGCCAAGGGCCGGCGACCCCGGCCGCGCCCACCCAGGCGCCACTGACGAAGCTCGCCATCACGAAGGCGATCGACTTCGACCCGCGGGCGGACGGCGGCAGCGCTCAGGAGAGCCCGAAGGAGGCCAAGCTCGCGATCGACGGCGACCGGGAGACCGCCTGGCGCACCGAGCGGTACCGCAAGCGCGCCGACTTCGGCGGGCTGAAGCCGGGCGTCGGCCTGGTGCTCGACCTGGGCGAGACCCGTGAAGTCCGCGAGGTGAAGATCACCGTGAAGGGGGGCCCGACCGCCCTCGAGGCCCGGGTGCCCGCCGAGCCCGCCGACGCGGCCCCGATGGACTCCCAGCAGCAGTGGCGCCGGGTGGCCGGGGCGGACGCGCGCAAGGGCAGCTTCACCCTCGCCTTCGACGCCGAGCCGACCCGGTACGTCCTGGTCTATCTGACCGAGCTGCCGCCCGTGGAGAAGGACTACTTCCGCGGCGCGATCGCCGAGGTCGAGGTGTTCGGATGACCCGCGACGACCAGACCCTGCTGGCCGCCCACGTGGCCGGCGACCCGGACGCCTTCGGCGAGCTCTTCCAGCGCCACGCCGACCGACTCTGGGCTCTGGCGCTGCGCACCCTGCAGCGTCCCGAGGACGCCGAGGAGGTGCTGCAGGAGGCCATGCTGGCGGCCTTCCGGCGCGCCGGCAGCTTCCGCGGGGACGCGAAGGTCGGCACCTGGCTGTACCGCATCGTCCTCAACGCCTGCCTGGATCGGCTGCGCCGGGTGAAGGCCCGTCCGGTCGCCTTCGCCGGGGACGAGATCGTCGCCAGCCTGCCCAGCCGCTCCGAGGGGCCTGAGCAGGTCGTCCTGCAGCGGGAGCTCTCCGCCGAAGTGGAGCGGGCGCTGGGTGAGCTCAGTCCCGATCAGCGGGCCGCGCTCGTCCTGGTCGATCTGGACGGCTATTCGATCGACGAGGCCGCGCTGCTGCTCGGCTGCGCGCCCGGAACTGTGAAAAGCCGATGTTCTCGCGGACGAGCGAAGCTGGCCGGCCTGCTACGACACCTGGTGGAGGCATGATGGTCCCCGAACTGCCGCCCGACGAGGATGCCATGCCACTGCCAGCCGATCTGGACCCTGCGGCCGACCAGGCCATTGCGGGCCTGTTGCGCGCCCAGCCCGGCCTCGCCATCCCAGAGCCGGTGCAGATCCGCATCCTCTCGGCCTTGCGGGACGAAGCCGCGACCCGCGCCGCTCTCTACGGCAACGACGCCGAGCCGACTCCCTCCTTTGATCCGTTCGTCAAACCGGTCCGGCATCAGCCGAGCCCGGCGGTTCCGCTCTCCGACGCGGAGTAGCCGGCCCCAGCCGGGCCTCAGAATCGTTACCCCACCGAGATATGTTGCCGTTGACTGCATATCTCGGGCGTGCCTATGCTGAAGACGCCTAACCACTTTCGACTGCGCGGTCGAAACTTTCGAGAGGTTCGAAGATGAACAGATTTTCGACTCGGGGGCTCGTAGCCGGCCTCGCGGCCACCGCGATGGCGCTCGGCTTGGCCGCCTGCTCCACGCCGGCAGCGGCTCCTAGCCCGTCCGACACCGGGTCGGCGGCTCCCACCGACGCACCGGCCGAGCCGGTGACCCTGCGCTTCTGGCACAACGCCACCGCCGATCCGCTGAAGGGGATCTGGGACAAGGCTGCTCGTGACTTCGAGGCCAGCCACCCCGGCGTCACCATCGAGGCCACCGGCTACCAGAACGAGGAGCTCCAGCGCACGCTGATCCCACAGGCCCTGCAGGCCGGCGGGGACGCCGCGCCCGACGTCTTCATGGTCTGGCCAGGCGGTGAGGTGCGCGCCCAGGCCGAGGCCGGGCATCTGCGGGATCTCACCACCATCGCCGCCGGCACGATCGCCGAACTGGGCGGCGTGGTGAAGCCCTGGGAGGTGGACGGCAAGCAGTACGCGCTGCCCTACACCTTCGGCATCACCGGCATCTGGTACAACAAGGATCTCTTCGCCCAAGCCGGCATCACCGGCACTCCGAAGACCCTGCCGGAGCTCGCCGACGCCGTCGCCAAGCTGAAGACGATCAACGTGGCGCCGATCGCGGTCGGCGCCGGAGACAAGTGGCCGGCCGGACACTGGTGGTACCAGTTCGCACTGAACACCTGCTCCGTCCAGACCCTGCAGACCGCCATCCCGGCGCTCGACTTCAGCGATCCGTGCTGGATCCAGGCGGGCGAGAAGCTGCAGGAGTGGATGAAGAACGAGCCCTTCCAGGACGGCTTCCTGGCCACCTCCGCCCAGCAGGGCGCCGACTCCTCGGCCGGCATGGTCGCCAACGGCAAGGCGGCGATGGAGTTCATGGGCCACTGGAACTCCGGCCAGATCGGTTCGCTGGCGCCGGACGGCCAGGTGCCCGCCTTCCTCGGCTGGTTCCCGTTCCCGAGCATCCCGGACACCGCGGGTGATCCCACGGTCACCATGGGCGGCGGTGACGGCTTCGGCGTCTACAAGGACGCTCCGGACGTCGCGGTCGAGTTCGCCGAGTACCTGGTCAGCGCGGACGTCCAGAAGGCCTTCGGCGCCGCGGGCTCCGGCATCCCGGTCAACCCGGCCGCCGCCGACAGCATCACCGACGAGAACCTGAAGGCGATCGCCCAAGGCCTGGCCGGCTCGTCCTACGTCCAGCTGTGGCTCGACAGCGCCCTCGGCCCGGAGTTCGGCAACCCGCTGAACGACGCCATCGTCAACCTGATGGGTGGCAAGGGGACGCCGCAGGACATCGTGGACGCGCTCGAGAAGACCGCGGCGAACCTGTAGTCACACCACCATGACGACCACCACACCGGCAGGGCCCGCGACCACCGCGGGCCCTGCCCCGGCCCAGCGGACCCTCCGGTCGGGAAAGGCCCGCAAGCGGCTGGAGATCGCGCTCTTCGCCGGCCCCGCGCTGGTCGTCTTCCTCACCTTCGTCATCCTGCCGGTGGGCCTGGCCGCGGTGTACAGCCTGTTCAACTGGAACGGGCTCACCCCGCTGGAGCGGTTCGTCGGCTTCGGCAACTACGTCGAGGCGTTCACCGACCCGAACTTCATCCAGGCGATCGGCAACAACTTCTCCATCCTGATCGCCTCGATCCTGATCCAGGGGCCGCTGGCGATCGCCGCGGCGATGCTGCTGAACCGCAAGCTCAAGGGACGCGCCTTCATCCGGGCCGCGATCTTCGTCCCCTACGTGCTGGCCGAGGTGATCGCCGGCCTCTCCTGGAAGCTGTTGCTCTCCCCCAACGGCTTCATCAACGCCTTGCTGGAACTGGTCGGCCTGCACGACTGGACCCGTCCCTGGCTGGGCGACCCCGACATCGCCCTGTGGGTGATGTTCGGCATCATCAGCTGGAAGTACCTCGGCTTCGCGATCCTGATCATGCTGGCCGGGCTGCAGGGCGTCCCCGACGAACTGCACGAGGCGGCCGCGATCGACGGCGCCGGCTGGTGGAAGGCGCAGTGGTACATCACCCTGCCGCTGCTCGGCCCGACCATCCGGATCTGGGTCTTCCTGTCGATGATCGGCTCGCTGCAGCTCTTCGACATGGTCTGGGTGACCACCCGCGGCGGCCCGCTGAACGCCACCAACACGATGGCGGTGTACATGATCGTCAACGGCCAGACCCGGCCGGGCTACGGCAGCGCGATCGCCGTCATCCTCTTCCTGATCTCGCTGACCGTGGCGCTGGTCTACCAGCGGCTGGCGATGCGCCGGGACCTGGCCGGCGCGATCACTCGGGGGGTGCGCTGAGATGGCTGAGCTCACCGCGTCCGTCACGCCCCGCCGGATCAACTGGTCGTCGCCGCTGATCTATGTGATCGCCTACCTGATCGTCGTGGTCTCGGTGGTGCCGGTGCTGTACGTCTGGCTGAACGGCTTCCGCTCCAATGCCGACATCAACGCCGACCCGGCGGGCTGGCCGAACCCGTGGTACGTCCAGAACTTCCTCACCGTGCTGGGCTCCGACCGGTTCTGGGGCTCGCTCTTCTCGTCCTCCGTCGTGGCGGCAGGCACCACGGTCGGGGTGTGCGTGCTGGGCATCATGGCGGCCTTCGTGATCGCCAAGTACGACTTCCGCGGACGGCAGGGGCTCTACACCCTCTTCGCCGCCGGGCTGATGTTCCCGCTCACGGTCGCCTCGCTGCCGCTGAACCTGCTGATCCGCAGCCTCGGGCTGCACGGCAGCTTCGCCGGAGTGATCATCCCTCAGATCGCCTTCGCGCTGCCCACCACGATCATCATCCTGGTGCCCTTCCTGCGGGCGATCCCGGACGAACTCGAGGAGGCCGCCGCGATCGACGGGGCGAGCCGGATCGGCTTCTTCTGGCGGATCATGCTGCCGCTGTCGATGCCGGGGCTGATCACCGTCGGCGTGCTGGCCTTCATCGGATCCTGGAACGCCTACCTGCTGCCGCTGCTGATCATGGCGGCCGGCGGGATGCCGCAGAACCTGTGGACGCTGCCGCTGGGCGTCACCCAGTTCGCCACCCAGTACTCCCAGGACACCGGGGCCGTGCTGGCCTACACCTCGCTGTCGATGCTGCCGGCGCTGCTGTTCTTCATCGCCGCCGAGAAGCGCATCGTCGGCGGCCTGACCGGAGCCGTGAAGGGATGACCCCCGTGACCCAGACCGCCACCACCTGGCCGTGGCATGACACCTCGCTTTCCCTCGACGATCGGGTCGAAGCGCTGATCGCCGAGATGACCGTGACCGAGAAGGTCGCCCAGCTCCACGGCTTGTGGGTGGGCGCCTCCGGGGACGGCGAGGACGTCGCGCCGAACCAGCACGAGATGTCCGACCCGATCGACCTGGACGAGATGCTGCCCCGCGGGCTGGGCCAGCTCACCCGTCCGTTCGGCACCGCGCCGGTCGACCCCGCGGTCGGCGCGGTCTCGCTGCTGCGCACCCAGCGCCGGATCATGGCTGAGAGCCGGCTGGGCCTGCCGGCGATCGCCCACGAGGAGTGCCTGGCCGGGTTCGCCGCCTGGCAGGCGACCGCCTATCCGGTCCCGCTGAGCTGGGGGGCTACTTTCAACCCCGATCTGATCGAGCGGATGGGACGGCGGATCGGGGCCGACATGGCGTCGCTTGGCATTCACCAGGGGCTGGCCCCCGTCCTGGACGTGGTGCGCGACCTGCGCTGGGGCCGGGTCGAGGAGACCATCGGCGAGGATCCCTACCTGGTCGGACGGGTCGCGTCGGCGTACGTCCGGGGGCTCGAATCCGCCGGGGTGATCGCCACTCTGAAGCACTTCATCGGCTACTCCGCCTCGCGTGCCGGACGGAATCTGGCGCCGGTCTCGATGGGCTCGCGGGAGTTCTTCGACGTGATGGCGGCTCCCTTCGAGATGGCGGTGCGGGAGAGCGGCGTCCGGTCGGTGATGAACTCCTACACCGACGTGGACGGGGTCGCGGTGGCGGCCGACGCGTCCCTGCTGACCGGGCTGCTGCGGGATGCCTGGGGGTTCTCGGGGACGGTGGTCTCGGACTACTTCGCGATCGGCTTCCTGCACACCCTGCATGCGGTGGCTGAGGACTTCGTGGCGGCCGCCGAGTTGGCGCTACGGGCCGGGATCGACGTCGAACTGCCCTCGGCGAAGGCCTTCAACGGTGCCCTGGTGGCGGCCGTCGAGGCCGGGGTGGTCGATTCGGAGTTGATCGATCGGGCGCTGCGGCGGGTGCTGCGGCAGAAGGCGTCCTTCGGGATGCTGGACGCCGGTTACTCCCCCATCCCACCCGCGCTCGCCAGAGCCGATCTGGACGATCTGAAAGGGCTGCGCGGGACGATTCAGCTCGATCCGGCCGGCAATCGAGAGCTGGCCCGGGAGGTCGCCGAGCAGGCGGTCGTCCTGGTGCGCAACGACGGGCTGCTGCCGTTGGCCTCGCCCGGCCGGATCGCGCTGATCGGGCCGAACGCCGACGACCCGTACGCGGTGCTGGGCTGCTACTCGTTCCCGTCCCATGTCGGGGTGCGGCACCCGGAGACGCCAATCGGGCTGGAACTGCCCACGCTGCTGGACGCCCTGCGTGCCGAGTTCCCCGACGCCGAGATCTCGCATGCTCGCGGGACGTCGGTGGATGGTGGCGAGACCGACTTCGAGGCGGCCCTGGCTGCTGCCCGCTCCGCTGACGTTGTGGTGCTCGCGCTCGGTGACCGGGCCGGATTGTTCGGACGCGGCACCTCGGGCGAGGGCTGCGACGCCGCCGACCTCGCGTTGCCGGGTGCGCAGCAGGCCTTGCTGGAGGCGGTGCTGGCCGCTGGAACCCCGGTCGTGGTGACCCTGCTGGCGGGCCGTCCCTATGCGCTGGGCGCTTCCGGCTCGCAGGCCGCGGCGGTCGTGGCCGCCTTCTTCGCCGGCGAGGAGGGCGCCGGTGCGATCGCCGGGGTGCTGAGCGGACGCGTCAACCCCAGCGGCCGGCTGCCGGTGTCGATGCCGTCCGGGCCTGGCTCGCAGCCGTCCACCTATCTGGCGGCGCCCTTGGCCCGTCGCAGCGGGGTGTCGAACATCGACCCGACCCCCGCCTACGGCTTCGGCCACGGGCTTTGCTACACCACCTTCGCCTGGACGGACGCTTCTGTGTCGGCGGGTTCCGTCGCCACGGACGAACCCGTGACGGTCTCGCTCCGCATCACCAACACCGGCGACCGCGCCGGCGCCGAGGTGGTGCAGCTGTACCTGCACGACCCGTTCGCGAGCGTCGTCCGTCCGGTGCAGCGCCTAATCGGCTTCGCCCGGGTGTCCCTGGAGCCCGGCGAGACGGCACGGGTGAGCTTCGAGGTTCACCCCGACCTGACCAGCTTCACCGGAGTCGCCGGCCGCCGCGTCGTCGAACCCGGCCGGATCGAGCTCGGCTTCGCCCGCTCCAGCGCCGACATCGTCGCGACCCTGCCGGTCGACCTGACCGGCCCCGTCCGCCAAGTCGACCACACCCGCGTCCTGCACCCGGTGGTACGCTTGGCGACCCAGGCAATGGGGTGACAAGGCATAGCGCCCATTTCGTGGTTATGAGGGGCGTCCAGCCTGCCGTCGAAAGTCAGAGCGCCGGCACGGTGGTTACCAGCGCTTCGGACGTGCTGACAACCACCGTCCATGCGCGATCATCCGGGTGACGGTTCGCGAGCGCCGTCATAACCGCGAAACAGGCGCTCGACCTTCGCAGTCCCGTACCAGGCCCGCGCCGGCGGGTAGTAGGGCGCGCTTAATCTCGGGGAATCTCGTAGCGGGCGGCAAGGGTCGTCGCACGCGCGCGCAGGGCTTCACGCAGCGGCCCTGGCGCGAGAACCTCGGCGTCGGTGTCCAGTTGCCAGATCGCCCATACCGCGTGCCGCAGATCCTCGAAAGTGACTTCGAGCCGCACCCAGCCGTCTTCTTCCGGCTCCTGGGCACGCACGGCGCGCGCGGCGTTCAGTAGCTCTTCCCGCCGCGTGGCTCTCACCCGGATCAGCACGGCCAGGTGGTTCTCGGACAGGAACCGCGCCGTGCGCTCGGCCCAGATCCGGTCGAGATCCACCTTGGCCGGACGGTCTGCGAGTTCGAGAAGCTCCTCGGCGCTCAGGATGCGTGACAGTCGGTAGGTGCGGTCTTCCCCGGCCTTGGCGGCCAGCAGATAGGTTCGGTCCCGGACGGTGACCAGGCCGATCGGATCGACGGTGTGCCAATGAGGTTCACGGCCCGGCGCGGCGTAGCGGAACCGGAGCTTGTGCCCGGTGAGCACGGCGTGGCGGACCTCGTCCATGACCCCATTGGCTACCTCCTCGACGACGAGTCGGCGCGAGAGCAGGTCGGTCTCGGGTTCGACCAAGAGCCGCCTGGCAGCATCGTCCAGGCTGGCTTGGTGACCTTCGGGCAGCGCGTCGATCACCTTGCGCATCGCGGAGGCGAGGGCGGAACTCAGGCCGAAGACCTTCTCGCGGCCCGCCCCGGCGGTGAGCAGCGCAAGGGCTTCGTCGTGGTTCAGCCCAGTCAGTTCGCTGCGGAAACCGGGCAGCAAAGCGAAGCCGCCGTGGCGTCCGCGGTTGGCATAGACGGGGACGCCTGCCGCGGAGAGCGCTTCGATGTCACGCAGCACCGTGCGTACCGACACCTCGAGCTTTCGGCCGAGTTCCTCCGCGGTCAGCTGCCCTTGTTGGCGCAGCAGCAGCACCAAGGAGACCAGCCGATCGGCGCGCACCTGCCTATTCTTCCAAAAAACATGACACAAGATGTCGTGATTTATTGGAAGGCTGCTTTCGCGGGCGTCGAGGACGGTTGGCCATCCGGCCCACCGGGCGCCCGCAAAGGTAACGATTGGAGTCGCGATGGAACGCAAGCCCGTCAACCCGGCAGTCTGGTCTCTGGAGCTGGGGTTCAACCAGGGTGAGGTGGTCTCCGGCGAGACCCGGACCCTGTACATCTCGGGGCAGACCGCGATGAGCCGCGAGGGCCGGCCCGAGCACGAAGGCGACATCGCGGCACAACTCGCGCTGGCCGTGGACAACCTCGAGGCCGTGCTTGCCGAGGCCGGCATGTCCTTGTCGGATCTGGTTCGTCTCAATGTGTACACCACCGACGTCGATGCGCTGTTCCCGCACTACGGCGTACTCGCCGGACGCCTCGGAGCCGCCCGGGTGGCTCCCACAACCACCATGCTCGGAGTGACGCGGCTCGCAATCCCCGGCCAGCTGGTGGAACTCGAAGGAACCGCCGTCGCCTAGAACCAGATCCGGGCTAGGCAGAGGCCGCGGCCCGCGCGGCGTCCTCGATCCGGGCGA
>CAZLWS010000104.1:0-10529 GCA_964563205.1 uncultured Propionibacteriaceae bacterium
GAAATCGTCGAAATGATCGTTCACACGTTCGTCGTTGACCTCGTAGACCATTCCCTTCGCCACCTTGCCGAGAGCCGATCCGCGGTTGGCGAGATGGCACCAACCGCGATCCTCCCGGCCGCTCGCGGCCCGGAACTGGATCTGATGGTTGGCGACGCTCCCCTTGGTGATGGTCCGGGCCTCGGGCAGGTACTTCGCCCGCTCTCCGTCCAGCAGGTAGGTGCAATAGCCGAAGTAGTACATCTTTCTCCTCTTTTTACAACAGAAACTTGCAATCACAGCACCCGGCGCAAGAACGCGCGGGTCCGCTCCTCGGTCGGAGCGGTGAAGATCTTCTCGGGCGGCCCTTGTTCCACGATGCGGCCGCCGTCCAGGAAGCAGACGTTGGTCGCGAGTTCTCGGGCGAATGCCATCTCGTGGGTCGCCAGCAGCATGGTCATGCCCTCTCTGATCAGTTCGCGGATCAGGCTGAGAACCTCCCCCACTAGCTCGGGGTCAAGCGCCGATGTCACCTCGTCGAGCAGAATCAGCTTGGGATGCATGGCCAGCGACCGCACGATCGCAACCCTCTGCTGCTGGCCTCCGGACAGCCGGTCCGCGTAAGTGTCGGCCTTCTCCGCCAGACCGACCCGTTCGAGCAGTCCCAGGCCGCGCTGACGCGCTTCCTCCAACGGCATGCCCAGCACGCGGGTTGGAGCCAGCGTGATGTTCTGCAGGACGGTCATGTGGGGGAACAGGTTGTACGACTGGAAGACAATGCCGATCCAACGCCGCACAGCGTTGATGTCGACGCCTTCCCCAGAGACCTCCTGGCCGTGGAACCAGATGCTCCCCGCATCGATCTTCTCCAGCCCGTTGATGCATCGCAGCAGCGTCGACTTGCCGCTTCCCGAAGGCCCGATGAGGAAGGTGGCGGTGTGCTCCTCGATGTCGAGGGTCGCGTCCTTGAGCACGTGATTGTCGCCGAAGCGCTTGCCCACGCCCCGCAACTCCAGCATGGTTGCGCCTGTCACGTCGTCGCCAGCCTTCTCTTGCGGGTTCGTTGGGTCAGATAGTCCGTGAGTCGCGTGAGCGGAACCGTCACGATCAGGTAAAGCAGCGCGACTCCGGTATAGGGCGCGAGGCTGGCCGTGAAGCTCGCGATGCCCGACGCGATGTTCACCGCATCCAACACACCCAGCACCGAGACCAGCGCGGTGCCCTTCTGCAGCGAGATGAAGCCGTTGAGCAGCGGCGCCACGGTGTTGCGCATCGCCTGCGGTATCACCACGAGACGCATCGCTTGCAGATAAGTGAGACCCAGCGAGCGAGCCGCCGCGAACTGACTCCAGTGAACGCTGTGCAGGCCACCCCGAACCACCTCGGCGATATAGGCCGTGTAGGTGACGGTCAACGCGAACAGCGCCGCCTGGAACGCCGTGAAGCTGCCCAGGACGGGGAGGCCCGAACGGGGCAGGCCGATTCCGATGATCAACAGGACGAGGATCTCCGGCAGACTCCGGAACACATCGGTGTACCCGGCAGCCAGGAACCGCAAAGGCGCCGCCGGCCTGCCAGGCAGCTCTCTGACCACCGCGACAAGGACGGACAGCAACAGGATTAGCACCTCTGCCATCAGAAAGAGCTGGACGTTGATCCAGAACCCCTTCAGCACCGCCGCGGCGTTCTCTGTGATGATTGTTGTGTCGAAGAACGTGCGGTAGACCGCGGCATCATTGGCCAGGAATACCGCGACCGCCAGTCCGAGTGTCGCGATCGTCGCCGCCAGAGTGACCGAGTACCACGCCCAGTGTTTTGCCTTGGCGAGATGGGCGCGCGCCGCCGCCAGATCGCCCGGCAAGGCGCGCCGGTACGACAGGTAGGCCATGGTCGCCAGGAACCCCGTCGGCGGAACCACCCACGCGCCGACCAGAATGAGCGGCCACAAGCGCGAGGGCTCCCGATAGAGCACCACCACATCCCCCGGCTCCTCAGCCACCAGATCCAGAGGATCCGGGGCCGAGGTCGAGGTCATCCGGTCGGCTGCCATGCGGCTCAGGGAATCAGGAAGGTCGGGTACAGCGCCGGATCGGCGCCCAGTGGCGTGAGATTCTTCTCGACCCACTGGTCGAAGGTGCCATCCGCCTTCACAGCGGCGATCACGTCGTTCACCGCGCCGGTGTTCGCCGAGCCCTTGGGAAGCTGGACCGCGTAGCACGGATCAGGAACGCTCTTGGCCTCCACGACCGCAGCCACGTGGAAGTCTTCCCATCCGGCCTGCATCGCCCGGCCGGAGGAGGCCGTCAGCCCGGCCATGACAGCGTCGATCTCACCGTTCTGCAACAGCGCGAACATGGCCGGAGTGTCAGAGAAGACCCGCCCAGCCTCGGTGGGCTCGATCGCGTCGACCATCTTCGCCTGCAGCGAGCCCTGGGCCGCGCCCCACACCAGGGCCTTAGCCTTTTCCAGAGAACTCACGTCGGTGCCCTTGCGGGTGAGGATCCCCGTGTAGCCGGGGTAGTAGCACTCGCTGTAGTCGTTGACCTCCTCGCGCTCAGGAGTCTTGAAGATCGTCCACAGCGCGATGTCGTAGTCCGTCATCGTCCCGGAGGTCATCGCCGCCCACCCCGAAGTGCGGTAGACGGTCTTCAGGCCGTGAACCCGGGCGATCTCTTCGGCCAGCTCGAACTCGACGCCCGCGTTCGGGACGCCGGGCGCGTCGCCCTGCATCCAGCCGGGCAGGAAGTCGGTGCCGATGAGCACAGTGAGCTCCCCCGGGGAGTAGGGCGCGAAGGCTGGCGCCGTCTCGGTGGGCTGGGCTGAGCCCGTCTCCGAGGCCGACGGCTCGGGTTGAGGCGTGCTCGCCGGGCTGCCGCATGCGGCGAAGGCCAGCGCAAGGGAAGTCAGCAGAGGGATCCCCAGCATCGCGAGGCGACGTCCTCGGCGTGCTCGAAGCTTGTCAACCATGATTGCTCCCGTCTCATGTTGGTCGAATGGTGAGAGTCCAGTCGCTCGGTGGCAGAGACCCGGGGCGAGATCGTCCTGCACCGACTTCTGCATACAATACTGCATGCGACTTCGTCCCGACAAGGCTCGCGGATTACGAAGGGATTACGAATCCGTCCGGCGTGAGCCGCGTCGCCACACCAGCACCATTCCCGCGATGACGAGCCCGGCCCCCAGCAACAGGCCGCCAGTGACGCTCTCGCGCAGGACGATCGCACCCAGGATCACGCCGACGACCGGCTGGACAAAGGTGTTGGACGCAGTGCGCGAGGACCCCGCCGTCCGAATGAGGTGGAAGTAGAGAAGGTAGGTGACGGCCGAGCCGACGACGCCGAGCCAGACGACGCTCAGGATCGCCGACGGCGACGGGGTGTGCCACTCCTGGAAGAACAACAGAGGTGCGAGGATCACCACCGACCAGGCCGATTGCGACAACGCGAGCTCCCTGGCGTTCCAGTCGGCAAAGAAGCGGGCGACCGCCAGGTTTCCGCAGGCGTAGATCGCGGACGCGATCAGCACCAGCGCCGAAGGCAGAAGTGCAGGAGCGCCGTGATCGTCGGTCAGGATCAGAACCACTCCCACGAAGGCGACGGCGCCTCCGGCCACCTGTGCCGCGCCAACGCGCTCCACCCCGAGCAGGATGGCGAAGGCGATGACGAAAAGCGGGGTTGTGCTCGAAAGCACCGAGACGGTGGACGAGGGAAGCGAACTCTGACCGTAGGTGATCAACACGAAGGGGATGCAGATGTTGACCAGGGAGATCAGGACGAGGCGAGCCGAGAAGAACCTGCGAAGCCGGACTCTCCCCCACGACAGCAGGGCGAGCGCCAGCGAGGCGACGGCCATCCGCAGCGCGATGAGCGACACCGGCGTGAAGCTCTCCAGACCCAACGAGATCAGTAGATAGCTCGAACCCCACAGAGCCCCGAGAAGCACGACCAGCGCGCCATTGGCAAGCGGTCGGCCGTTGACACCCTTCTTAGGCGAGGTGGGCACCGGCGCCGCACACCGATTTACTCATGAAGAGCGTCCAGCACGCTGCGCATGTGATCGACGTTCTCGGCATAGAGGACGCTGTACTCGAGTCGACTGATCAGCCAGACGCCATCGACCTTGCGGTACTCCTCGACCTGGTGAGCGGCATGCTCCACAAACCTCGCCCCCGATCCGCCGCGTTCCCCCGGGCCGTCGTACCACGCCTTGAGATTGAGGGCCCAGATCGCTCGCGCATGGGTGGAGTCGATGATGTCGATCTCGGGCATGTGACCGTGATGGACTGTGTAGTGGAACTGCCTGCGTTCGTCCAGTTGGCGAACGAGGTCGGCGCGGCCGTCAACGCGCATGTTCCAGGGCTCCCAGACGACGACCACGTCGTCAGTGAACAGCTCGTAGTACTTCCCCCATTCGAACATGTCGGTGTAGCGGTAGTACTTGGCCTTGAGGCGTCGAATGGCTTCGATGTCACGAAGCACCTGCACCTCCTGGCGCAACTGCGCCAGCTCGTTCCGGATCTCGTCCAGTTCAGACATCTCTGTTCCTCACACTAGGTCGGGCGACCGGCTCTCTTGGGCTCGATCGGTCTCTCAGGCATCGACCCAGAGCACGCCCCGGGGCACCCGGCTGTCGACCTCGGCGCCGTGGTCGGTGACGATGATCGTGTTGGCGTTGAGATAGGTCCGCCTGACCGGAGCGATCGCACCCACGAAGGGCTCGATGCTGAAGACCATCCCCGGCTCCATGATCGTCCGGCTGTAGAGCCGGACATCCATCGGGAGGTGCCGGGCGTTGCCCTCCCAGCTCACCAACCCACGCCCCATTCCGGTTCCGATCGACGAGCGCTCATAGCCATGGCGTTCCAGCACGGCCTTTGCCGCGCGGTCGACATCGGCGAGCGGTTCGCCCGGCTTGACCGCTGCGATGGCAGCCTCGTTCGCCTCCGAGAGCACCTCGAGTTCGCGCATCATCGCGTCGTCGGGCTTGCCCAGCGCCACCGTCCGCTCGACATTGCCCCAGTACCCCCACAGAAAGGCGCTGAAGTAGTTGAAGTAGAGCCGACCCTTCTCGGCCAGCACGCCCGGACCCCGGAAGGTCCAGTCGCAGTGGCCGGCATACTGGTCCTCCGCGCGGAGCCCGGTGTTGACCTGGAACATGTACGGCTTGTCCGGATGCTCCCGTTCCACGACGTCGAGCATCGCCCGGCGGCAGATTTCCACGAGTTCATCGTTGGTGGAGCCGGGCCGAAGGTTCTTCAGCAGCGCGAACTCTCCCGCATCGGCAATCGCATCAGCCGCCCGGAGCAGCGCGAGCTCCTCATCGGAGAGCACCATCCGGAGTCGGTCGATCGGATCTGACATACCCGCGAACTCGACCGACGGCAGCCTCTGCTGCAGCATGGCCAGCCTGCCGGCAGGCATCTCGTTGTCCTCGTATCCGATCCGGGAACCGGTCAGGCCGTGCTCCTCGACCGCCGACGCCACCAGGCGAGCGAAGGAGGCCGGCGGCGCAACCGGGTTCTCGTAGCTGTTGTCGAGATTGTGGTCGGTGTAGGTCAGCATCGCCTGCACCGGCGACTGCAGCTCGATGTGCCGGCGTTCGAGGATTGAGCATACGAACACGGCATCGCCGTCGGCGGTCAACAACAGCGCGGCGGGCCGGCCGAACTGGTGGATCGGCGCCCCCGAGAGGTAGTACATGCTGGCGTAGGAGTTGACGAGGATGCCGTCCACGCCCGCGGACTGCATCAGGACCCGCGCCTTCTCTTGCCGCCGCGCGATCTCACCAGGGCTGAACGGGTTCATTGCTCAACTTTCCCTCCTCGCCGGCAACAAAGCGTTGGCCAGAAGCACGTAGAACGACTCTCTGTGTGCGATACCGTATACGAACTGTCCCGAGAGGTCAACCACGTTCTTGGTCAGATAGACCGCCGGCATGGTCGCGGGAAGCCTGCCCTTCCGACGAGTCCACTTCCGCCGTCACGCCATCGAATCCCGCGCGGGCAAGCTGCTAACCTCCGAATCGCGATCGGCGAAGGAGAGATCGATATGGCTGGGATGTGGGAACCGTTGCTGGGCATCGTCCTGGCGGTCGGGCTTTCTCTGCTCATCGGGGTGGAGCGGCAGTTCTACGCCAAGGCGGCGGGCATGCGCACCTATGCCTTGGTCGGCATGGGGTCGGCGGTGTTCACGGTGGTCTCCAAGTACGGCTTCGGCGACATCGTGACCGGCGAGTTCGCCCGCTACGACGGGTCGCGGGTGGCGGCCCAGATCGTGACCGGCATCGGCTTCCTCGGGGCGGGCCTGATCTTCGTCCGGCGGGACGCGGTCCGCGGCCTGACCACCGCCGCCGGAGTCTGGTTCGTGGCAGCCGTGGGCATGGCGGCCGGCTCCGGCCTGTACATCATCGCGCTCGCGGTGACTGTGCTGTACCTGCTGGTGATGGTCGGGATCCGGCCGATCTCGGAGCGCATCCCGCACGCGAAAGCGACCAGTTGCAGCTACACGATCACCTACATGGACGGTCACGGCGTGCTGCGCGAGGTCATGGAAGTGATCGCCAAGGATGGCCTCAAGGTGACCGACATGCGCATCCTCGGCTCCAAGCAGACCGCGGACGGCCGGCTGCAGGACGTCCAGATCGAGGTGGACGGCGGCACCGACGCGATCGCCGTCCTCGACGAGCAGTTGCGCGAGGTGGAATGGGTGACCGCGGTCTCCGTCCGGTCGGTGAAGGGATCGCGGACCACCGTCCACGAGGACTAGGCCGAACTCAGCGGAAGATGACCGTCCGCTGCACCACGAAGTTGACCGTCGTCGCGACCCCCTGGGCGATCACGAAGCCGACCGTGTTGGCGGCCAGCATGCTGCCGCTCCAGCCCAGCACCCACGGGTAGAGCAGCGCGAAAAGCCCCACCTGCACGGCGAAGGTGACCGCGTACAGCACCACCACGGCGGCGAACCGCCGCTTGCTCGGCTCGGCCTGGAAGGTCCAGCGGCGGTTGATCAGGTAGGCGGTGGTGGTGCCGGCCACGAAGGAGAGCGCCTTCGCGGCCCGCGGGTCGAGGCCGAGCGCCGACAGTGCAAGGAGCAGGCCGTAGTCGACGATCGCGGACAATCCGCCGGTGGCCACGAACCGCAGCAGTTGAGTGCCCAGCGGCAGCTGGGTGGGAGGTTCGGCGGTCACTCGTCGACGTCTCCGGGACGACGCTCGCCCTGGTCGGTGCCGAACAGCAGCTCGGTCATCACCACGTGCACCCGCTCGATGTCCGGGATGTCGTGCAGGCAGACCGGCGCCTCCGCGGCGGTGGTGAGCTGCAGGGTGCCGCAGCCGAAGATCCGGTCGGTGAGGCTGCGCTCGTAGGCGACATTGTTGATGCGGGTCAGCGGCAGGTCGTGGCCGGTCTTGTTGAGGATGCCGCGGCGGGTGATGATCCGCCGGTTGGTCATGGTGTACGTGGTGGTCAGCCAGCGCAGGTAGGGCAGCGCCACCCAGCCGATCGCGACCACGGCCAGAACCGCCCACAGCGCCCAGTCCACCGCCGGCTTCCACTCCGGCGGGGCGGCGGCGAACGCCACCCCGGCCAGAACCGCCGTCACCAGCAGCACCAGCACGGGCGCGATCAGCGCCTTCCCGTGGGTGCGCAGGTGCAGCACCTCGACCTCGTCGGTTCCCAGGTATTTGCTCGGCAGGCCCACAGCCCCATCGTTCCACACGGCGCCGAATCGCCCGTCACCTGGGAGCGGAGTGCACTTTCTGCCATATACGCGTCCTCCGGGACGCATTTGTCGCACAGAGCGCCTATCTGGCGAAAAGTGCATGGGTCGGCGAGATCCCGGCCGCGCCACAGCTTTCAGCGCAGGTGCCAGACGTCGCCGGCGGAGAAGGCGCCCAGCTGGTCGCCGGTGCGCACCAGCAGCTGGCCGTCGGGGTCGACTCCGATCGCGGTCCCCTCGACGGTCTCGGCGTCGCTGACCACGACCCGCACCTCGCGGCCGACCGTGTCACAGCGGCGGGAGTAGGCCTCGCGCAGGTCCTCCCCGCCGGCCCAGCTCCGGTACCAGCCCTCGAAGGCTCGCAGCACCTCGCGAACCACCTCGCCAGGCGCCACCTCGCCGCCGGCCAGCGCCAGCGAGGTCGCCGTCGGCACCGGCAGCTCGTCGGAGCTCAGCAGCGTGTTGATCCCCATGCCGATCACCACCGCCGGCGGGGCGCCGTCCACCCGCTCGGCGAGGATGCCGCACACCTTGCGCCCCTCGATCAGGACGTCGTTGGGCCACTTCAGCCGGGCGTCCACGCCGGCGGCGGCCCGCACGCCGTCCGCCACAGCCAGGCCGGCCACGATCGGGAGCCACATCCAGCGCTGCGGCGGCACGGCCGGCGGACGCAGCAGCACCGACAGCGCCAACGACTTCCCGGGGGGCGCCTCCCAGACCCGGGTGAACCGGCCGCGGCCCCGGCTCTGGTGATCGGCCACCAGCACCGTCCCGGACGGTTCGCCGGCTCGCGCCCGCTCGCCCAGCACGGCGTTGGTGGAGCCGATCGTCGCGACCGTCTCGATGCGCCGCCACAGCCCGCCGCCGACCTCGCCGGCCAGCCAGGCCGCGTCCACCAAGGGTTCCACGGACGATCACCCTACCGGCGTCTTCGCGGCCGCGAAGGCCGTGCGGCGGGCGTCCTGTCCGCCACCGGTCGAGGACCAGTACGCTTGCGGCGGCTGGCGTGGGCTCCAAGCAGGGCGCTCCCCGCCGGCAGCTCCCTCACCTGAGAGAAGGACCCCATGAGTGACGACGCCGTCGACGAGACCCTGGGCGGCGGACTCTGACCCGGGTAGTCCTGGCGTCCCGGTCCCCGGCCCGGCTCGCCACGCTGCGGACGGCCGGGATCGAGCCCGAGGTGGTGGTCTCCGGGTTCGACGAGGATTCGATCGTCGAGCCCGATCCGGCGAAGCTGGTGGCCGCGCTGGCCCGTGCCAAGGCGGAGGCGGTCGCAGCGAGCCTGCCCGCCGGCGACCGGATCGTGATCGGCTGCGACTCGGTGCTGGCCTTCGCCGGCGAGATCCACGGCAAGCCGGCCGACGCCGACGAGGCCGCCGCGCGGTGGCGCAAGCTGCGGGGCGGCACAGGCGTGCTGCACACCGGTCACCACGTGATCCGCGGCGCCGCATCCCGGACGGCCGTCGCCAGCACCACCGTCCGCTTCGCCGACCTGAGCGACGAGGAGATCGCCGCCTACGTCGCCACCGGCGAGCCGATCGAGGTGGCCGGCGCCTTCACCATCGACGGCCTCGGCGGCGCCTACATCACGGGCGTCTCCGGCGACCACCACAACGTGGTCGGCATCAGCCTCCCCCTGCTGCGCACCATGCTGGCGGAGCTGGACGTCGCCTGGCACACCTTGTGGCGCCGTGATTGAGCACGGATAAGCTGGGAGTGATGTCTTCCGAGATCCTTCCCGTCCCGTCCCCCACGTCCGTCCTGCCGGCGTGGCTGCGCGCCATGCGTCCCAAGCAGTGGGTGAAGAACGTCCTGGTGCTGGCCGCTCCGGTGGCCGCCGGCCGGTTGTTCGAGCCCGCGGTGGCGATCGCGTCGGCCTGGGCCTTCCTCGCGTTCGCGCTGCTCAGCGCGTCCATCTACCTGTTCAACGACATCCGCGACGTCGACGCCGACCGGCAGCATCCGCGCAAGCGGTTCCGGCCGATCGCCGCCGGTGAGCTGTCGATCCCGGTCGCGTACGTACTGTCGGCGATCTGCCTGGCGGCGGCCCTGGCGCTGGGCTTCTGGGTGCGTCCCGCGCTCGGCGTCACGCTGGTGATCTACTGGGCCTTCCAGGTCGGCTACTCGCTGTTCTGGAAGCACCAGCCGATCGTGGATCTGGCGATGGTGGCGGCCGGCTTCCTGCTGCGGGCGGTCGCCGGCGGCGTCGCCTCCGGGCTGCCGCTCAGCCAATGGTTCCTGCTGGTCGCCTCCTTCGGCTCCCTGTTCATGGTGGCCGGCAAGCGCTATTCCGAACTGCGCGGCCTGGGCGCCGAGGCTGGAACCCGTGCGGCGCTCGAGCGGTACACCGAGACCTACCTGCGGATGGCCTGGTCGATGTCGGCCGGGCTGGTCATCATGTCGTACAGCCTGTGGGCCTTCGACGCGGGCCGGCTGCCGCTGTGGGGAGTGCCCTGGTCCGCGATCTCGATCGCCCCGTTCGCGCTGGCCATCCTGCGCTACGCGATGAAGATCGACGCCGGCGAGGCTGGGGCGCCAGAAGACGTCGTGATGCACGATCGCGTCCTGCAGATGCTGGGGCTGCTGTGGCTCATCCCCGTCTCGATCGCGGTCTTCGCCTGAGCCCAGATCCACCGATGGCCGCCGTCGCGAGCGGCACCAGACGGGTGTGATGGCGAGACGGTTCCGCGAAGGCAGACCGGGTCGTCTTTCGAGCGGGGCCGGCGCAGCCAGCGCGCCCGTATGGGGTCGCGTAGCAGGCGGAAATCGGTGGATCTGGGCTGAGGCCGCCGGCCCGTCGCTGACTACAGCCAGTCGACCTTGCGGAAGAGCAGG
>CAZLWS010000105.1:0-10523 GCA_964563205.1 uncultured Propionibacteriaceae bacterium
GCGCAGTGGTAGCGCGCTTCGTTCACACCGAAGAGGTCACTGGTTCGAACCCAGTTACGCCCACCGCAACTTCGGAGCGGTGTGCCCGTCGAGGACGGGCCGGCAGTTTCGGTTCCGTTCCTGGGACCCAGCCCCCACACCCCGCCGGGGACTCTCCCGAAGCAGTACCGCAGCCCGTCTAGCCTGTCTCGTGATTCGGACAGTCATCTCAGCATCCGGTGTGGCGGGTTGCCAAGGTCCCCCTTCTGGGGGGACGCTATAGCCGCAAGAACCGGCAACGGTGCCGCCCCTCCGAGAAATCCAGGAAGGCACGCGAGATGACGGCTCCAGCACTGGTGGTTGTGTCACATGGCAGCCCTGATCCGCGGGTGGCCCAAGTCACTCACGAACTCCGCAAGGGTCTGCAGACCCTGCGCCCCGAACTCACGGTGCACGGCGCCTTCCTCGATCAGTGCCCGCCCAGCGGCAGCCAGGTCGTCTCGCAGTTGATCAAGCAGGGCGTCGAGGAGATCGTCTTCGTCCCGCTGCACCTCACCAACGCCATCGAGGCGGACGCCGAGGTCGAGCTGCTCGCCCAGCGCTGCCGGACGGCCCATCCCCGCACCCGGTTCGCCATCTCGCGGCCGATTGGCCCCGAGCTGAGCCTGCTCACCGTGCTGGACGAGCGGCTGCGCGCCGCCCTCTCGCACGCCCGCTGCCTGGAGCTGGACGGCCTGGTGCTCTCCTCGGAGACCTCGGGCGACGTGCGCGGCAGCGCCCTGCTGGCCAGGCGGGCCCGGCAGTGGTCCACCCACCACAAGCTCCCCTGCCTCACCGCCGTGGCGGACGACTCCGGCCCGTCGGTGGCGCAGGCGATCATGGGGCTGCGCGCCCAGGGCCGGCGCCACATCGCCGTCGGGTCCTTCTTCCTGAGCGCCGACGCCTCCTTCCACGCCCAGGCCGACCTGGCCTACCGGTACGGCGCGGTCTCGGTCAGCGAGCCGATCGGCGCCGCCCGTGAGGTGCTCGACCTGGTGCTGGCCCGCTACGCCTTCGCCGCCATGGACCTGCTCGACTTCGGCGTCGCCGAGGAGCTCGACGAGCCCGAGGCCCCGCACCTGACGGTGGTCAGCGCGTAGCGCTCAGCCCGCGGCGGCGAGCCGGGCCTTCTCGGCCTCCACGTCGAAGTCGGCCGCCGGCCAGTCCACGTCCAGGCCGGCCAGCTTCTCGCGCAGCAGCTCGGCGACCGCCCAGTTGCGGTACCACTTGCGGTCGGCCGGGATGACGTGCCAGGGCGCGGCGTCGGTGTTGCACAGCTCCAAGGCGGCCGAGTAAGCCTCCATGTAGGCAGGCCACTTGGCGCGGGCGTCCAGGTCGCCGGGGTTGTACTTCCAGTACTTGGTCGGGTCGTCCAGCCGCGCCTTCAGCCGGGCCAGCTGCTCGGCGAAGGAGACGTTCAGCATGCACTTGATCACCGTCGTGCCGGCGGCGACAAGCTCGGCCTCGAACTCGTTGATCTCGGCGTACCGCTTGCTCCACTCGGCCTCCGGCACCAGGCTCTCCACCCGCACCACCAGGACGTCCTCGTAGTGGGAGCGGTCGAAGATGCCGATCATGCCGCCGGTCGGCAGCGCCTTGCGGATCCGCCACAGGTAGTGGTGGCTGAGCTCCTCCTTGGTGGGCGCCTTGAACGACTTCAGCTGCACCCCCTGGGGGTCGACCAGCCCGATCGCGTGCCGCACCACGCCGCCCTTGCCCGAGGTGTCCATGCCCTGCAGCACCACCAGGATGCTGCGGGCGTTCTCAGGGTCGCTGCGGCCGTGGGCGTAGAGCCGCTCCTGCAGGTCGGAGAGCTCCGGAGTCATCGCCGTCATCAGGGCGGGAGCGTCGTCTTTGTCGCGTCCGGGGAAGCCAGGCGTGGCGGCCGCGTCCAAGCTGCTCAGCGACCCCTGGCCGGGCGGCACCCGCAGCAGCGAGCTCAACGGAGCCGAGGGGGTGGGGGGCGTTGACGAGGCCGCGGCCTTCTTCTGCTTCTTTGCCATGGCGGTAGTCTGCCGAAGATCGGCAACCGGTGGAAGGATGGCGGTCATGTCGCCCAGGAGGACACTGTGAGTCTGCCGATCGCCCTGCCGCTGGAACCGATGCTGTGCCGCACGGCCGCCGCCATTCCGCCCGGCATGGCTTACGAACCGAAGTGGGACGGCTTCCGCTGCCTGGTCTTCCGCGACAACGACGAGGTCTCGCTCATCTCGCGCAACGGCCGGGATCTCAGCGTCTACTTTCCCGAGGTCGTCGCCGCGCTGCTGGCCAACACTCCCCCGCGCTGCGTGCTGGACGGCGAGCTGGTCGTGATCGTCGGCCCCCGGCTCGACTTCGTGAAGCTCACCGAGCGGATCCATCCCGCCGCCACCCGGATCGAGCTGCTGTCCACCACCATGCCGGCCTCCTTCGTTGCCTGGGACCTGCTGGCCCTGGACGACACCGCGCTGCTGGACGAGCCCTTCGCGGAACGCCGCGCGGCGCTGGAGCGGGCGCTCGCCAACGCCGACGCGCCGATCCACCTGACGCCGCTGACCACCGATCTGCCGACCGCCCAGCGCTGGTTCGCCGAGTTCGAGGGCGCCGGGCTCGACGGCGTGATCGCCAAGCCGCTGGACGGCCCCTACCTGCCCGGCCAGCGCGCGATGACGAAGATCAAGCACAAGCGGGAGGCGGACGTCGTGGTGGCCGGCTACCGGCTGCACAAGAACTCGACCCCCGAACGCCGGCTGCTCGGCTCGCTGCAGCTCGGGCTGTACGACGACGCCGGCGTGCTGCACTTCGTCGGGGTCTCCGCGGCCTTCCCGGAGGCGACCCGCGCCTCGCTGGCGGAGTTGCTCGGCGGGATGGAGCTCGCCGTCGGCGGCGAGCATCCCTGGGCGGCCGCCGCCGAAGTGGCCGGCCGCCGTCCGGGCTCGATCAGCCGGTGGAGCACCGAGCTGAAGGAGACCCACCTGATCGACCCGATGCTCGTCTGCACCGTCGGCTACGAGCACATGGAAGGGACGCGGTTCCGCCACACCACCCGCTTCCAGCGCTGGCGCGACGACCGCGACCCGGCCTCCTGCACCTTCGACCAGCTGGAGGAGGTCGTCTCCTTCGATCTCGACGAGATCCTGAGCCGGTGAGCGCCCTGGCACGACCCCACGCCGGCACTCGGGCCTGCTCGCTGCAGGATTGTCGTTCTGGCGGGAGTGTCCCGACTGCAAAGCCTGCTTCGCTGCACGATGGCGGTTCTCAGGCTTCTGGACGGTCTCACAGCAGCCATCGTGCAGCGAAACCCGTCCAGTGCTGACGGACCCCCGCCAGAACGACCTTCTGCGTCACCAATCGGGCGGTGGCCCAGCGTAGGGTGTCCGCATGGCTACACCGGCGATCGAACTCGAGGTGGACGGGCGGGCGGTCCGGCTATCCAGCCCTGACAAGCCCTATTTCGCTGATCTCGGGGTGACCAAACTCGGCGTCGCCGAGTACTTCCTGTCGGTCGGGCCGGGCATCCTGAACGCGCTGCGCGACCGTCCCACCACCATGGAACGCTGGCCGGGCGGGGTGCGGGAGGATGTGGTGGTCGCCACCCGCGCGGACGCCCGCGGCGAGGCGTTCTACCAGAAGCGGGCGCCCTCGGCGACGCCGGAGTGGGTGCAGACCACCACGATCACCTTCCCCTCCGGACGCACCGCGGTCGAGGTGGCGCCGGCCGACCTGGCCAGCATCATCTGGATGGTCAACCTCGGGACGGTCCGCTTCCACCCGTGGCCGGTGCGCGCCGCCGACACCGACGCCGTCGACCAGCTGCGGATCGACCTCGACCCGCAGCCCGGCTCCGACTTCTCGATGGCCGTCGCCGCCGCGCAGCAGCTGCGCGAGGTGCTGAGCGAGGCCGGCCTGACCGGCTTCCCGAAGACCTCGGGCGGCCGCGGCCTGCACGTGTTCGCGCCGATCCGAAAGGCCGACTTCATCGACGTCCGCCACGCCGCGATCGCGGTGGGCCGGGAGCTGGCCCGGCGGATGCCCGAGCAGGTCACGGTGAACTGGTGGAAGGAGGAGCGCGGCGAGCGCATCTTCGTCGACTTCAACCAGATGGCTCGCGACCGGCTGATGACCTCGGCCTACTCGATCCGCCCGACTCCGCTGGGCCGGGTCTCCGCCCCGGTCGCCTGGGAGGAACTCACCTCAGTGGACCCCGGGGACTTCACCATCCTGACCATGCCCGAGCGCTTCGCCCGGCTCGGCGACCTGTGGCAGGAGCTGGAGGACGCCGAGCCCGGCGATCTCACCGCCGCCCTGGAATGGTATGAGCGGGACGCCGCCGCCGGCGAGGGCGAGATGCCTTACCCCCCGGAGTACCCGAAGATGCCCGGCGAGCCGCCCCGCGTCCAGCCCAGCAAGAAGAACCCCGCCAACTGGGAGTGAGCTGGGTCCCCGCCTTCGCGGGAACGACAGAAAGGCCGTGTCACTGGTGGGGCTGGACCGCGCGGGGCGTGGAGCCCGTGCTTTCGGCTTCGGGCTCCGGCGTCGCCTCAACGGTCGGCGTGGCCTCGGGCTCGGGCGCCTCCCAGAAGGTGCGGTAGAGGCCGGAGGACGGGGAGGTCATCACGGTCTCGTACTCGCCCGGCTCCAGCTCCAAGGCGGTGCCTGTCACCGGGTGGTCGCCCACGAAGGAGACGCCGAGGCCGGCGCGGCCGTCCGGCGGCTCGAGGCCGAGCAGGTCGAGGGTCGTCGCCAGCATGCTGAACTGATCGGCGTTCTGCCGGGTGAAGGCGACCCCGTCCGGGCTCCAGACGCGCAGCACGATGCTGCGGTCGGCGGTGCCGTCCAGCTCGGCCTTGTAGTAGCCGCCCTCGGCGGTCGCCTTCAGGTGGTCGCCCATGACGACGATCACCGTGTCCTCGAGGGCGCCGATCGACTCCGCGTGGGCGAGGAATCCCGCCAGCGCCTGCGTCGAGCAGGTGATCGCGGTGGCCATCGGCACGGCGTCGTCGGTGGCACAGCTCGGGTACACCCCGCCGGGCTCGTGGGTGTCGAGGCTGAGCAGGGCGAGGTGGTACGGCTGATCGGAGGCGCGCAGCTCGTCCAGGGTGTCGGCGGCGTGGGCGAACATGCGGTGGTCGGAGATCCCCCAGACCGAGATCTCGGCCGGATCCTCGTCGGGCTCCCACTCCTCCCGGCCCCGGATCGAGGTGTAGCCGTGGTCGATGAGGAAGGTGTCTTTGCCGGCGAACCGGGTGTTGGCGCCGCCGACGTAGGTGTTGCTGTAGCCGGCCTCGGCGAGCACGTCGCCCAGGCAGGTGGCGCCGGGCAGGTAGTGCGGCATCTGCTCGCCGAAGTTGTTGGGGTTGATGCCCTCGACCAGCAGCTGGCTCTTCAGCGGGATCGCGCACTGGGTGCCGACGATGCCCGCCATCGTCCAGCCGCCCTCGGGGTACTGCCGCAGGGTCTCGTAGCGTCCCCAGCCGTCGGTGGCCTCGTCCAGTACCGAGAGCAGGTTGCGCCCGAACAGGCCGGCGTCGCCGAAGGTGTTCTCCATCGACTCCAGGTAGACGGTGATCAGGTTCTTCGGACGTTCGGGGAGCCGGCCGGCGGCGGGGGTGACGTAGTAGTCGGCGAAGCTCCGCTGGTCCAGCTGGGCGGCCGCGTACTTCGGCACCCCCACCACCGTGAGCAGCACCGCCAGGGAGGCCGTCAGCGCGAGCGTGGGCAGCGCCACCCGCCGGCGGCCGGCCAGCCGCCAGCCCTGACGCTGCCGGACGAGCAGCGCCAGCCCGACCAGCCCCAGCGGCAGCAGGATGCACCAGGTCAGCGCCTCGCCGAACAGCGAGTTGTTGCCGGCCTCGCCGCCCAGCGGGATGTGCAGGATGAACTGCTCGAAGACGATCTTGCCGAATCGGTACCGAATCCAGGCGGCCGACGCCAGCGCCACGAGCGCCAAGGCGGTCAGCGACCACCCGACGATCACGGGCACACGGGACGATTTTGATTCAGGCATCAACGAAATAGCGTACCAGGACTGCGCTGGACGCCCGGGAACAGCCACCGACTACGCTGAACGCATGGCACTCACCGTCATCAAGACACCGGACGAATGGCGCGAACAACTCAGCGCGATGGAGTATCACGTGCTGCGCGAGGGCGGCACCGAGCGCCCGTTCACCGGGGAGTACACCGATCTCGACTCCCCCGGCGTCTACCGCTGCAAAGCGTGCGGCGCCGAGCTGTTCCGCAGCGACCACAAGTTCGCCTCGCACTGCGGCTGGCCGTCCTTCTTCACCAGCGCCGCGGAGGATCGCGTCCGCTACCTCACCGACGACAGCCTGCCCGGACCTCCGCGAACCGAGGTGCGCTGCGCGGCCTGCGACTCGCACCTGGGGCACGTCTTCGCCGGCGAGGGCTACGACACCCCCACCGACCTGCGCTACTGCATCAACTCGGTCTGCCTCACCTTCGAGCCGCTCCCCGGGTAACACTTGGCCCCTGCCCGGCGTGGCAGGCGTGGTTGCGGGGCCGGGAATAGTTACCCTCACCACGTGGGAGCGAGATATCAGCGTGCGACGCCTCGGGTGTTCGAAGAGGCGGTCGCCGCGCTGTCGGCCATGCACTGGCGCCCCGAGCTGGTCATCGAAGAGCTGCCGGCGCCTCAGAAGATCGCCCCCTTCGCCGTCGCGGTGAGCGCGGAGGTCACGCTGCACGACGAAGAGCTGGGCAGCGGACGGCTCGTGCTGCTGCACGATCCGGCGGGGAACGCCTCCTGGGACGGCGACTTCCGCTGCGTCACCTACGCCCGCGCCGACGTGGACGCCGAGATGGTCGCCGATCCGCTGCTGACCGAGGTCGGCTGGTCGTGGCTGATCGACGCCCTGGAGCGCAACCAGGCGACCTACACGGCCCCCAGCGGCACGGTCACCGCGGTGTCGAGCAAGGCGTTCGGAGCGATCAGCGACGACCCGCCGCGCGCGGAGATCGAACTGCGCGCCTCCTGGACGCCGGTGATCGCCAGCGGCGACGAGCTCACCCACCACCTGGCCGCCTGGTCGGAGCTGCTCTGCATGACCGCCGGCCTGCCGCCGCTGCCCGAAGGGGTGGTGTCGATCCTGCCGCGTCGCCCCGGGCCGAGGCCCCGGTGACCGAGGACGCTGCGCCGGAAGCCCCCGGCTACCCGGTTCTCACCACGCCGTCGGACGGGCTGCCGCCGGTCGTCGACACCGACGCCGACTACCGCCGGATGCTGGCGAGGCTGGCTGCCGGCGAGGGCCCGGTCGCGATCGACACCGAACGCGCCCAAGGCTTCCGCTACTCGGGCAAGGCCTACCTGATCCAGCTGCGCCGGGCCGGGGCGGGCAGCTTCCTGCTCGACCCGACCGCCTTCGAGAAGGAAGGCGAGCCTCGCGCGGATCACTCCGACCTCGCCGAGGTGCTGGCCGGGGAAGAGTGGATCCTGCACGCAGCCAGTCAGGACCTGCCCTGCCTGGCCGAGGTGAAGCTGCTTCCCAGACGGCTGTTCGACACTGAGCTGGCCGCCCGCCTGCTGGGCCTGCCCAAGGTGAACCTCAGCGCCCTGATGGAGCAGGCGCTCGGCATCAGCCTGCTGAAGGAGCATTCGGCGGCCGACTGGTCGCGGCGTCCGCTGCCGATCGAGTGGCTGGTCTACGCGGCGCTGGACGTGGAGCGGCTGGACGACCTGCGAGCCTGGCTGGTCGACCAGCTGGAGGCCGCCGGGAAGACCGAATGGGCCTACCAGGAGTTCGCTCATCTCGCGGCGCACGCCGGTGACCCGCCCAACGGGCATGCCGAGCCGTGGCGCCGCACCTCCGGGCTGCACGACGTCCACAGCCCGCTCGGGCTGGCGGTGGTGCGGGAGCTGTGGCAGGTCCGCGACGAGATCGCCCAGGCGGCGGACCGGGCGCCCGGCCGCGTCGTCAACGATCGGTCGGTGAGCGGGATCGCCGCCCGCGTCGAGCACTCCAAGACGGCGCCCAGCCGCGCCGAGCTGCGCCAGGAGCGGGGCTTCACGATGCGGGTCGCCGCCCGCTACGAACGCGACTGGCTGGACGCCATCGCCCGCGCGCTGGCGCTGCCGAAGGCGGAGTTGCCGCCCCGCCAGGCCAAGACGATCGGCCCGCCCCCGCCCCGCAACTGGCAGAACCGCTGGCCCGACGCCTTCGCCCGCTGGTCGCGGGTCCGCCCCGCGCTGATCGAGCGGGCTGAGGAGCTGCAACTGCCGGTGGAGAACCTGATCTCGCCGGACGCCGTCCGCCGCCTGCTGTGGGACGCCCCCTCGACCGCGGACGAGCCCTGGCTCGCCGAGCGTCTCACCCTGCTCGGGGCGCGTCCCTGGCAGCGGGAACTCACCATCCCGGTCTTCCTCGCGCATTGGGGCCCTGACTAGCGTGGATCTGAGGTGAAACACACCAATGGGGCCTGAGCTTGCGCTCAGGCCCCACGTGGATGTCAGCCAGTCCCTCGTTCAGTCCCCTACTGGGTGGCAACGCCTTGAAGCCTTACGCCGTTCGGCATCGGCTCCCAAAGCTGAGACCCCAACCCCCCAGCAGAGCCTCTGCGACGCAGGCTACCGTTCTCGCAGGCCGCCGGCCATGTCGGCGATGCGATCGATGACGAGATCGCGCATGAGCATGCTCCACGACGAGAAGGGGCGTGCCGAGTGTCCTTCCTGGGAGGGACAGGGTCGGTTGGTCAGCGCTCCAGGAGGGAGCGGAGGACGTACTGCATGATGCCGCCGTGGCGGTAGTAGTCGGCCTCGCCGGGGGTGTCGATGCGGACGATCGCCTCGAAGACGACCGGCTCGCCGTCGCCCTGGGCGGTCACCGTCACGGTCTTCGGGGTGACGCCGTCGTTCAGCGCGGTGATGCCGCTCACCGAGAAGGTCTCGGTGCCGGTCAGGCCCAGCGAATCGGCGTTCTCGCCTTCGGGGAACTGCAGCGGAAGGACGCCCATGCCGATCAGGTTCGAGCGGTGGATCCGCTCGTAGCTCTCAGCGATGACCACCTTGACGCCCAGCAGCGCGGTGCCCTTGGCCGCCCAGTCACGCGACGAGCCCGAGCCGTACTCCTTGCCGGTCAGCACCACCAGCGGGGTGCCGGCGGCGGCGTAGCTCTGCGCGGCGTCGTAGACCGTCGTCACCGGGCCGTCAGGCTGGGTGAAGTCGCGAGTGAAGCCGCCCTCGGTGCCCGGCGCGATTTGATTGCGGAGCCGGATGTTGGCGAACGTCCCCCGGATCATCACCTCGTGGTTGCCGCGGCGCGAGCCGTAGGAGTTGAAGTCGTTGCGGGCCACGCCGTGCTCGGTGAGGTACTTGCCGGCCGGGCTGTCGAGCTTGATCGCGCCGGCGGGCGAGATGTGGTCGGTGGTGACCGAGTCGGCCAGCTTCAGCAGCACCCGGGCGCCGGCGATGTCGGTGACCGGCACGGGGGTGTGCGGCATGTCGTCGAAGTACGGCGGCTTGCGGACGTAGGTCGAGTCGGCGTCCCACTCGAAGGTGTCTCCCTCCGGCGTGGGCAGCGAGCGCCAGGCGTCGTCCCCGGCGAACACGTCGGCGTAGCGCGAGGTGAACATGTCGGCGCTGATGGACGAGTTGACCACCTCGTCCACCTCGGCCTGGCTCGGCCAGATGTCGCTCAGGTAGACGTTGGAGCCGTCACTCGCCTGACCCAGCGGCTCGGTGGTGAGGTCGATGTCCATCCGTCCGGCCAGGGCGTAGGCGACCACCAGCGGCGGGCTGGCCAGGTAGTTCATCTTGACGTCGGGGTTGATCCGTCCCTCGAAGTTGCGGTTGCCCGACAGCACGGAGGTGACCGCGAGATCGTGGGCGTTGACCGCCTGCGACACCTCGGGGATCAGCGGACCGGAGTTGCCGATGCAGGTGGTGCAGCCGTAGCCGACCAGGTCGAAGTCGAGGGCGTCGAGGTACTTGGTGAGGCCCGACTTCTCGTAGTAGTCGGTGACCACTTTCGAGCCCGGCGCCAGCGAGGTCTTCACCCACGGCTTGCGGGTGAGCCCCTTCTCGACCGCCTTCTTCGCCACCAGCGCGGCGCCGATCATGACCGACGGGTTGGAGGTGTTGGTGCAGGAGGTGATCGCCGCGATGGTGACCGCGCCGTTGTCGAGTTCGAACTCCTCGCCGCTGGCCAGGGTGACGTGGGCCGGGGCGGACTTCTCCGACAGGTAGCTGCCGACGATGGTCTCGAAGGACTGCTTGGCCTCGGCGAGCAGGATGCGGTCCTGCGGGCGCTTTGGGCCGGCGATGCTTGGGACGACCGTGGCCAGGTCGAGCTCGAGGTACTCGGAGTAGCGCGGCTCGGCGGCCGGGTCGTGCCACAGGCCCTGGGTGCGGGCGTAGGCCTCGACCAGGTCGAGCTGCTGCTGCGAGCGCCCGGTGAGGCGCAGGTAGTCGATGGTCTTGTCGTCGATCGGGAAGACCGCGATGGTGGAGCCGTATTCGGGGCTCATGTTTCCGATGGTGGCGCGGTTGGCCAGCGGCACCTCGGAGACGC
>CAZLWS010000106.1:0-10431 GCA_964563205.1 uncultured Propionibacteriaceae bacterium
ACGTGCCAGAAGGTGCGGATCATCGAGCAGCCGTCCACCCGGGCGGCCTCGATCAGCTCGTAGGGCAGCGCCTCGGAGAGGTACTGGGTCATCCAGAAGACGCCGAAGGCGGTCACCATGGCGGGCACGATCACCGCCAACAAGTTGCCGACCCAGCCGAGCCGCGCCATCACGATGAACAGCGGGATGATGCCCAGCTGGGTGGGGACGGCCATCGTCCCGATCACGAAGGCGAGCAGCCCGTTGCGGCCGCGGAACCGCAGCTTGGCGAAGGAGAAGCCGGCCAGGGTGGCGAAGAACACCACCGAGACCGAGGTGGTCACCGCGACGATCACCGAGTTCACCACCGCCTGCCAGAACTTGATGTCGGCGGTCAGGACGCGGGTGATGTTCTCCAGCAGCTGGCCCTGCGGGATCAGCGAGGGGATCGGGTTCTGCGCGATGTAGGTGGCGTTCGTGGAGGCCAGCAGGAAGGCGTAGTAGAGCGGGAACGCGCAGATCGCCAGGACGACGGCGAGCATGGCGTAGGTCAGCCAGCCCGGACGGCGGATGCCCTGGTCCATGCCGCGCCGGCGGCGGGCGGCGCGGGCCGCGCCCTTGCCGGCGACCTGTTCGATCATGCCGACCGACATCTGCGGGTCGTTCATCGCCGGCCTCCCCTGGTGGTGCGCAGGAGCTTCGATGCGCCGGCCGCGGAGCTGCCGGAATGGGCGATCCGGCTGGTCAGCCAGTAGTTCAGCAGGGCGATCACGACGATCACCACGAACAGGATCCAGGCGACCGCCGCCGCCCGGCCGAAGTTGCGCTGGTTGCCCCAGCCGACCTCGTACATGAACATCGTGATGGTCATCCACTGCCGGTCATTGCCCCCCAGGCCGATCTGGTCGAACATCCGGGGCTCGTCGAAGATCTGCAGGCCGCCGATCGTGGAGGTGATGATCACGAAGATCAGGGTGGGCCGCAGCATCGGGATGGTGATGGAGAAGAAGGTCCGCACCCGGGAGGCGCCGTCCACCACCGCGGCCTCGATGATGTCGCGCGGGATCGCCTGCATCGCGGCGAGGATGATCAGGGCGTTGTAGCCGGTCCAGCGGAAGTTCACCATGGTCGCGATCGCGACGTGGGAGGCGAGGGGGTCCGCGTGCCAGCCGACCGCCGGCAGGCCGATGCCGGTGAGCAGGGCGTTCACGAAGCCGGACTGGTCGGCGAACATCTGGTTGAAGATCAGGCCGACGGCCACCGGGGCCACCACGTAGGGCACCAGGACGCCCATCCGCCAGAAGGTCTTGGCGCGCAGGTTGGCGTCCAGCACCGCGGCGATGAAGATCGCCAGGATGATCTGCGGCACCGAGGAGAGCAGGAAGATGCTGAAGGTGTTGCCCATCCCCTGCCAGAATCGCGGCTGGTCGAGCACGTCGCTGTAGTTCTCCAGGCCGATGAACCCCTGGTTCCCGGTCACCAGCCCCCACTTGTGCACCGAGACGAAGGCCGTGTACAGCAACGGGAACAGGCCCACCAGTGCGAACAACAGGAAGAACGGCGCGATGTACAGATAGGGGGCCGACTTGACGTCCAGCCGGCTCCAGAAAGCGCGCCGGTCGAACCCTGGGCGGCCCGCGGACGGGGACGCCGCGACGTCGAGCGATCCGGACACGTGACCTCCTCGGCATTCTGTGCAGACCTGACCCGGTGGACCGGGCGGGCGCGAGCCCGGTCCCGGCCACCGGCAACAGGATTATCTGTCGCCCGATCCGCTCAGCACGGCGTAGGCGGGGTTTGCTGGTCCGGCCGGCTCGGGAGAGCCGGCCGGACCTCGTCACTCGTCAGCCGAGGGCAGCGATGTCGGAGACTGCCGTGGCCCAGGAGTCGGCGGCGTTGTGGGTCTTGTCGACGTCGACTCGGTTGATGGCGTTGGAGATGGCAGCCCGGTACGCGAAGTAGTTCGGGCCCTTGAAGGGAACCACGGTCACGGCCTTCGCCCGGTCGGCGAGGATCTGACCGGTCGGCGCGTCGTTGAAGAACGGGTTCACGACGCTCAGCAGATCCTGGCTGGTCAGCGCCTCGACCTGGCTCGGGAAGGTGCCCTTCAGCTTGAAGGCCGTGATCTGCTGCTCGGGAGCGGTCAGCCAGGCGGCCAACTTCTTGGCCTCCTCGACGTGGGCGCCCTGCGCCGGGACGGTCAGGAAGGAGCCGCCCCAGTTGCCGCCGCCGCCCGGGAAGGCGTTGGCGATGTCCCAGCCCTCGACGCCCGCGGCGTTGCCCTCGATGACACCGAGCATCCAGCCGGGGCAGAGCATGGTGGCGAAGCCGCTGTTCTGGAAGGCGTTCTGCCAGTCCGGCTGCCACTGCTGCAGGTTCGCCGACAGCCCGTCGTCGACCGCGGCCTTGACGATCTGGTCGTAGATCGCCTTGATCTCGGTGTTCTGATCGAGCGGGATCAGCGTCTCTTCCGGTTCGGTGGAGGAGAACGGGTTCGCGACCTGGTTCACCATGCCCTGGAAGATGGCGTCGGCGGAGTCGAACCAGGCGGCGTCCGACTTGGCGACGAACTGCTTGCCGAGGTTGAAGTAGTCGTCCCAGGTGGAGCCGAGCGCCTTGGCGACCTCTTCGCGGTCGGTGGGCAGGCCGGCGGCCTCGAACAAGTCGGCGCGGTAGCAGACGCCCTCCGGGCCGATGTCGGTGCCGTAGCCGACCAGCTTGCCGTCGGCGGTGGTGGCCTGAGCGGCCTTCCAGTCCAGCCAGCGGCCGGCGAGCGCCGGATCGGTGAGGTCGGCGAGCTTGTCGGAGCTCTGCATGATCTCGGGCAGCCAGTCGACCTCGACGCCCTCGACGTCGGAGAGGCCGGAGCCGGCGGCAAGCTTGGTCATGAAGTTCTCGCGGGCTTCGTCCGAGGTGGCGGCCTTCTTCTCGACCACCTTCACATTCGGGTTGAGCTTGGTGTACTCCGCCAGCAGGTCGTTGTAGCCGAACTCGTTGAACGTGGCGACCGTCAGGGTGATCTCCCCGGCGGGGGCGTTGGTCGGTGAGGCGGACTCGCTGCCGCCCGGCGACGGGGTCGCCGGCGCGGAGCAGCCCGCGAACAGGATCGCTGCGACCGCGGTGGCGGCCGTGCCTCGCAGCAGGGTAGAGGAACGCATCTGGACTCCTTCGTCTGTGGTGCCAACTCGGTGGACGATCACTGAGAGCGCTTCCATTACATGATGAAAGCGCTCTCATCGTCAAGAGGCAGGTTGTTGCAGTTCCATAACGGCAACCTTTCCCCGCCCCTCCTCGTAGGGAAGGGTTAACACTGAACGCGAAGGAAGGGTCATGGGGTCAGGGTCGCCGAGCGGTTTCAGCGAGTTCGTGACGTCCGCGTCGGCGTACCTGACGCGGACCGCGTACCTGCTGACCGGGGATCAGGACGCCGCGCGCGACCTCGTCCAGGAGACGCTCACGCGCACCTACGCCTCGTGGTGGCGGGTGCGCAAGCCGGACGCCCTGCGGTACGCCCGGCGGGTGCTGGTGAACCTGCACATCGACCAGCGCCGCAAACGGACGCCGGAGCCGGCGGACTGGTCGGACCAGCCGGACCGCCACGACCAGTACGGGCGAGCGGACGACCACGACGAGGTGCGACGGCTGCTGGCCGGCCTCGCCCCGCAGCAACGCCGGATCATCGTGCTGCGCTACTTCGCGGATCTGCCGGAGGCGGAAGTGGCGGCCTGCCTGGGGATCAGCGTCGGAGCGGTGAAGTCAGCCTGCTCCCGAGGGCTGGCCGCCCTGCGCCGCAGCGTCAGCGAGACCGAAGAAGGGATGTCATGAGCACCGAAGAAGAGCGGCTGCGCGCCGGCTTGCAGGATGTCGCGGGAGCGGTCGAACCCCAGCTCGACCTGGGCGCGGTGGTCCGGAACGGAGACCGGCTCAAGCGGGCGCGCCGTGTCCGATGGTCGCTGACCGGCGTCGCCGGGCTGATCTGCGCGGCGCTGATCGTCGTCCCGCAGTTCACCGCCGCCCCGGTTCCGGCCGTCCCACAGCCCGCCACCACCGCGCCTACGCCTCCCCCACCGACGACGACCCAGCCCACGTCACCGCCCACCCCGGCGGAACTGAAGATGCTGACATGCCGAGACGCGTACACAACCTCAACGGAAGGCACCGGATCGCAGGAGTTCACTGCCTCAGGCGTCAAGTTCCTCTTCCTGGGCGAATCGGGCTACGACCCCAACCCGACCGAGGAGGCAGGCTTCCCGTCCGACCCCGGCGGCGGCTACTACACGAAGTCCCCGGTCTACCTCACCGAGGGTGTGACCTGGGCGCTGATCACCGTGCTGGAAGGCGACGCGACCCTCGCCTGGATGGGCAGCTGGGGCTCACGCACCTTGACCGAGATCGAAGCCACCACGGTCCGGCTGGAATCCTGCGACGGCTCATTCACCGGCTTCCTGGGCGGCCTCCGCTCCGCCAAGCCCAAGGACTGCCTGACCCTGGGCATCAGCAGCAACCTGCACCCTGAGGTCGAACGCTACCGAGTGGCGATCGGCGAGGAAGGCTGCTGACGGGTCGGGGTCGTCGCGGGGCATTCGTCTCCGCCGCCAACAGGTGTAACCGATACTTGGATTGTATCTATTATTTTGCTACTATCAAAGCGTGAAGTCCGGAGATGCCCAGCGTGTGCTGGCCGAACTGACCGCCTATCAGTGGGGCATGGTCACGTCGGCTCAGGCTGGCGCGCGCGGTGTGACCCGCCTGGATCTCTCCCGGCTCGCGGAGGCCGGCCACCTGGAGCGGCTCGCGCACGGGGTCTACAAGGACACCGGCACCCCAGGCGGCCCATTCGACGATCTGCGCGCGGCGTGGCTCAGCACCGAGCCCAGGCGCCTGGCGCACGAGCGCCTTCGGGATCGGGAGAACGGCGTCATCTTCGCCGGGCCCTCCGCTGCACGTCTCCATGAACTCGGTGACCTTCAGGACCGTCGACACGAGTTCGTCAGTCCCACCCGTCGACAGAGTCAGCGCGAGGAGATCCACTACCGTCAGCGCCAACTCGACCCGCGCGACGTCACCGTCGTCGAGGGCATGCCCGCCATGTCGATCGAGTGCACCATCGCCGATCTGCTCGATGCCGAGGCCGACACAAGCCATGTCGCTGACGCTCTCCGCGACGCGGCCTACAAGCACCGGCTCGACCTCGACCGCCTTCGCGAACTGCTTGCTCCCTACGCGAGGCGCGAAGGCCTCCCCGAGGGGGATGGTGCCGCGCTGCTCGACAAACTCAGGGAGGTTGCCGGCGTCGACCCAGAGGCACTCGCGACCCGGATCGCGGCTGCTCAGGAGGTCGGTTCTCGCGTCGCCGCCAAGTACCTCGACCAATACGAAGACCTCCGCCTCGATGATGTCGTCGCGGCGAAGACCGCGATCAGGGCTCTGCACGATGCCTCCTGGCTTGACGAGGAGACCCGGATCCAGGTGCTGTCCAAGGTCTATCCCCCCGCCATCGAGAAGGCTCTTGATGCCGTCCAACGCATGCTCTCCGACTCGGAGAGCCCCGACGAATCGGCCAGACGGCGACCGACCGTCGACCTCGTCTTCCCGCCAGAGGCCCTGCACGTGCTCATCAACCTGGTGGAAGCGACCGAGAGTGCCTGAGCCATACGCCACTCCGGGCGCGGTCGAGGCGGCCATCAAGGAGGCCGCCAGAAAGGCCGCCAAGGCGGACCCGGCACTCGATGTCAATCGACGCATTCAGTTGGAGTACTTCAACCGCTTCCTCAGCCGAGTGTTCGCCGAAGGGTCTGCGTGGCTGCTGAAGGGCGGTGCCGGCATGCTGGCCAGACTGCCGTCCTGCCGTGCGACCCAGGACATCGATCTCGCCGGCCGCGGCTTCACCCTGACCCAGGGTCTCAACGAACTCACTCGCCTCGCAGCAAGCGACCTCGACGATCACTTCGGCTTCGAGTACGTCGGCCACAGAGAGTCGATCCGAGTTGACAGCCAGCCGTACCTGGAGGGCTTCGAGGTGAGGTTCAACGTCCGGATCGGCGGAGCCTCGAAAGGACAGCTCAAGGTTGACCTGGTAATGGAAGCTGGCGTGACGGGTGAGGTGACCACCACGCGGCCAGCCAATGCACTGGACCTGCCACGGTTGACCAGCAATCCCTACCGCCTGTACCCCGTGGTGGATCAGGTCGCCGACAAGGTCTGCGCCACGATGACTGACTACGGTCGACGCTCCTCCAGCCGAGAGAAGGACCTGGTCGACCTGGTGGTCGTTGCCACAACCCAGGAGGTCGGTGGCACCGCGCTCCGTCTTGCGATCACCACGGAGGCGCGGCGCCGCCGCATGAAACCGTTCAGCCGGTTCGTCGTGCCATCGACCTGGGGCAGCGGCTACGCCCGGCTCAGCAGGTCCGTTCCGTACTGCGCCGACCACCGCACGGTCGATCTGGCTACCAACCTCGTCACCCATTTCATCGACCCCGCCTTGTGCGGCGATGCCGATCGCATGACGTGGTCACCTGGGTCTCTCACCTGGGTTTGACGACCTGAGCCAGCCACCCATCGGGGGCGACGCGGGGGCGTTCAGGGTTGTCCCCCATGGTGGGAGGCTGGTGCGCCGGGAAGGATGGACGACATGAACCTCCCTGCCCGCCGGACCCGTGAGGACGCCGTGATCACCGGCGTCTGCGCCGGCCTGGCACGCCGGTGGGGAGTGGACGCCAACCTGCTGCGGATCGCGCTGATCGTGCTGGCCTTCGCCTCCGGGCTGGGGCTGGTGCTGTACGGCGTCGGCTACCTGGTGCTCCGGACGGACGACGCCACCCCCGCCCCCGTCCATCGGATGCTGCCGTTCACCCGCGACTGGCCCACGCCCGCCCTGGTGCTGGCGCTGGCCGCCGCCGGGTTCGTCGGCTTCGGGCTGGTTGGCGGCTGGAACGGGATCGGAGTGCTGCCGGTGCTGGTGGCGCTCGCCATCTGGTACTCGGTGAGCCGCCGTCGGCAGAGTGCGGTCGCCACGGCCGACCCGACCGCCTTCGAGCGGGCCGCCGAGGCCTGGCGGCTCCGGCTGCTGGAACACCAGGCCGCCTCCGGCGCGGAGCTGGCGCTGCCGGCGCCCGCGTCCGCCTCGTTCGCGATGTCCGTCCCGCCCAGCCCGGCGCCCACCGAGATCGCCCGCCGTCCGCGGCGGCGCAACAACCGGCTGTGGTGGCTGGCGCTGGGGCTGATGGCGATCGGCTGCACCGCGGTGGCGGCGGTCAGCCTCAACAGCGGCGGCTACCAGATCGCGGGGCTCGGGTACCTGGCAGTCATCCTGGTCAGCCTGGGCATCACGCTTGTGATCTCGACCTGGCGGGGACGGCCGCGGCTGATGGGCCTGGCCACCGTGCTGGTGATGATCGCCACCGTTCTCACCTGGGGCCTCCAGTCGCCGGGGGTGGACTTCCGCGTCGCCGACCAGACGACCGTCTTCACCTCCGCGGACCAGCTGCCAGGGGACATCTCCGCGACGGCCGGTTCGGTGGATCTCGACTTCACCGACCTAGCCCTTCCCACCGATGCCACACTCACGATCGACCTGGGCGCCGGAGACGTCGTCCTACGGCTGCCCGAACAGGTCAACAGCGTGGTCAGCTGGGATGTCGGCATCGGTGACGTGACTCTGCCGGGCGGCGAGTCCCGCGACGGCACCGGGCTGGTCGGCGAGGTGGAGAACAGCGTGGCCGGCGCCGCCCCCACCCTGCACATCGCAGTCAAGCTCGGTGCCGGCAGCCTGGAGGTGCGGCCATGAAACTCGACATCGTCGCCTTCGGGCTGGGCTCCCTCGCCCTCGCGGTGGGCGGGCTCGCGCTGTGGGCCTGCTACTCCCAGATCAACTGGCTCGCCGTCAGCCGGGCCGCCCCGATCCTGCTGATCGTGATCGGCATCGCGATGCTGATCCTCTCCCGACTCCGTACTCGTCCGTAAATCGAAAGGAACCCATCATGAACACTCCCCTGACCCGCTCCCGCTCCGACAAGTTCCTCGGCGGCGTCTGCGGCGGTCTCGCCAAGTCGCTGGGCATGGAGTCCAGCATCGTCCGGATCATCGCCGTGCTGCTGGCGGTCTTCACCCAGATCGGCTGGATCGCCTACCTGGTGCTCTGGGCGGTGCTCCCCGTCGAGGGCGGCGGCCCCACTGGCATCGACGAGGCCAAGAAACTGTTCACCCCGAACGGCCAGTCCCGCGACAGCGACATCCCCAACGGCGACGACCTGCGCTGACACAACCCGGCGTTCCCACCTCACCGAACGCCACCCTTCACGCCGACCGCCACTCTCCGCGTCGAGCGCCTGGCCCCAGGGCCGAGCGCTCGGCGTCAAGGGTGGCGGTCGGCGTGTTGAGTGGCTGTCGGACGAGGGCGGGCCTGAGGCTGAGGCCTGGACCGTCACTCCCACTCGATGGTGCCCGGGGGCTTGCTGGTGATGTCCAGCACCACCCGGTTCACCTCGGGGACCTCGTTGGTGATGCGCGTCGAGATGCGTTCCAGGACGTCGTAGGGCAGCCGGCTCCAGTCGGCGGTCATCGCGTCCTCGCTGGTCACCGGACGCAGCACGATCGGGTGGCCGTAGGTGCGTCCGTCGCCCTGCACGCCCACCGAGCGGACGTCGGCCAGCAGCACCACCGGGAACTGCCAGATGTCGCCGTCCAGGCCGGCGGCGGTGGTCTCCTCGCGGACGACGGCGTCGGCGGCGCGCAGGATGCGCAGCCGCTCGGCGTCCACCGCGCCGACGATCCGGATGCCCAGGCCGGGGCCTGGGAACGGGTGGCGTCCGACGATCTTCTCGGGGAGGCCCAGTTCGCGGCCGACCTCGCGGACCTCGTCCTTGAAGAGCTCGCGCAGCGGCTCGACCAGCGAGAACTCCAGATCCTCCGGCAGGCCGCCGACGTTGTGGTGGCTCTTGATGTTGGCCGCGCCCTCGCCGCCGCCGGATTCCACGACGTCCGGGTAGAGGGTGCCCTGCACCAGGAAGCGAACAGGGGCGCCTTCCGGCGCGGACGCGATCAGCTCGCGCTCGGCGGCCTCGAAGACCCGGATGAACTCGCGTCCGATGATCTTGCGCTTGGCCTCGGGGTCGGTGACCCCGGCCAGGTGGCCGAGGAATTGATCGGTGGCGTCCACCGTCTTGAGCACGGCGCCGGTGGCCCCGACGAAGTCGAGCTCGACCTGCTCGCGCTCGCCGGCCCGCAGCAGGCCGTGGTCGACGAAGACGCAGGTCAGCTGATCGCCCACCGCCCGCTGCACGAGGGCCGCGGCGACCGCCGAGTCGACTCCGCCGGAGAGCGCGCAGATCACCCGGTCGCCGCCGACCTGGGCGCGGATCTTCTCGACCTGCTCGTCGACGATGCTGGCGCTGGTCCAGGTCGGACGGCAGCCCGCGATGTCGTAGAGGAAGTGCTCCAGCACCCGCTGGCCGTGCTCGGAGTGCAGCACCTCCGGGTGCCACTGGACGCCGGCCAGCCGGCGCTCGACCGCCTCGAAGGCGGCGACCGTGGCCCGCGGCGAGCGGGCGGTGACCAGGAAGCCCTCTGGAGCGGCGGTCACCTCGTCCCCATGTGACATCCACGAGGTGAGGGTGTCGGGCAGCCCGTGCAGCAGGGTGCCGGGGTTGAGCACCGACACCTGGGTGCGGCCGTACTCGCGCTGCCCGGTCTGCGCGACCGTGCCGCCGAGCGCCTGGGCCATCGCCATGAAGCCGTAGCAGATGCCGAAGACCGGCAGCTCATGGGCGAGCAGGTCCGCGTCCAACTGGGGCGCGCCGGGCTCGTACACCGAACTCGGCCCGCCGGAGAGGATCACGGCGGACGGCCGCTTCGCCAGGATGTCGGCGACGCTGGCGGTGTGCGGCACGATCTCGGAGTAGACGTTCGCCTCCCGGACGCGCCGTGCGATCAGCTGGGCATACTGGGCGCCGTAGTCGACGACCAGCACCAGATCGTGCTCACGGGTCATGGGCGGCAGTCTATTGGGGTTGTTCGGCGGGGCTCGCCACGTCTGCTCCTGCGGGCTTACCCGCTCAGCTTGGCCAC
Organism: uncultured Propionibacteriaceae bacterium; assembly: GCA_964563205.1. GTDB lineage: Bacteria > Actinomycetota > Actinomycetes > Propionibacteriales > Propionibacteriaceae > Propionicimonas. The sequence continues at coordinate 10,048 of CAZLWS010000106.1, forward strand.
CGCAGCTTCGATGCGCCGGGTCCGGGTCTCGGGCCGCTTGGCCTCCACGATCGCTCGGACGTGTTCCTTGCGATGGCTGGGCGGCAGCGCGTCGAAGGCCGCGCGGGCGCCGGGCTCGGCGTCGAGGGCGGACGCGAAGTCGTCCGGCAGGTCGACCGTCCGCTCGTCGGTGTCGAGTTCGATGACAGCGTGCACCGCGTCGCCGATCTCGACCCCCAGCTCGGCGCGCACCGCCTTGGAGAGCCCCAGCAGGTTGCGTCCCCCCATCACGCCGAGGCGCAGCCTGGCCGTCCGGTCGCCGATGGTCAGTTTCACCGCCGCCCGCTTGCCGCCGCCGAGTTCGGCCACCTGCTCATCGGTCAACTCGATCGCGGTGGCAGGGCC
>CAZLWS010000107.1:0-10386 GCA_964563205.1 uncultured Propionibacteriaceae bacterium
GACAGGATCAGCAGCGGGAAGATCAGGGTCTGCTGCACACCCCAGAACAGCCACTCCCGATCCTTGGTGCCGAGGGCGAGGGTGTACGACAGCGAGCCGAGGCCGATTCCGAACACGGCCAGCAGGACCAGCCCGGCCGCGAGTCCGGCGAGATTGGCGGCGAAACCGAACGGCCAGGCGATCGCGACGATCAGCAGCGCCTGGACGATGATCGGGGCGACCTCCTTGAGCGCCCGTCCGACGAGCAGCGAGGCGCGGGACAGCGGCGCCACCAGGGTGCGTTCGTGGGAGCCGGTCATCATCTCGTACTGCAGGTTGGAGCCCACCGCCCCGGTGCCGAAGAGCACGATCATCACCAGCACGCCGGGCACGAACCAGCGCAGCGTCTCGCCGACCGGCGCCCCCGAGGAGCCGACCAGCAGCGGGCCGAACAACCCTAGGAAGACCAACGGCTGCAGCAGGCTGAAGATGAGCGAGAAGGGGTCGCGCAGCACGGGCTTCAGCTCCCGTGACAGGACGTTCCAGGTGTCGCGGGCGAGGTTGGCTCGCACCGCGGTGTCGGGTCGGGCAGCAGTCATCGGATCGCTCCAGTCTTCACTTCGTCATGGGTCAGGTCTTCGTCGGGCGCGGCGTCCTCGTCCGCCTCGTCCCCGCCCTCGCCGGCCTCGCGCAGGGTGCGCCCGGTGAGCGTCAGGAACACGTCGTCCAGGGTGGGCGGGACGCCGGTCGCCCGCCGGACGGCAATGCCTTCGGCGCTCAGCGCCCGCACCGCCACCGGCAGCAGGGCGTCGCCGTCGGGCGCGGTGACTCCCACCGAAGTGTCGTTCTCGAGGCGGACCTCGCGATCGGTCAGCCGCTCGACGACCGCCACCGCCCGGGCCGCCTCGTCGGCGGAGTCGAAGCCGAAGGTCAGCACGTCGCCGGCGAGGTTCGCCTTCAGCCGGGCCGCCGTGTCGTCGGCGATCACCCGACCCCGGTCCATCACCATGACCCGCTCGGCGTAGCGGTCGGCCTCCTCCAAGTAGTGGGTGGTGAGGAAGACCGTGGTGCCGTGCCGCTGCCGCAGTTCGAGGATGTGCTGCCACAGGTTCGCACGGCTCTGCGGGTCGAGCCCGGTCGAAGGCTCGTCCAAGAACAGCAGAGGCGGCGCGTGCATCAGCCCGAGCGCGATGTCGAGGCGTCTCTTCTGGCCGCCGCTCAGCTGCTGGACGGAGTGGTTGGCGAAGCTCGAAAGCCCGAGTGACTCGATGAGCTCGGACGCCCTGGCGCGTGACTCGGTCTTCGACAGGCCGTAGAAGGCGCCCTGGCTGAGCAGCTCGTCCCGGGCGCGCTGCGCGAAGCTGCCGCTGGTGAGCTGCCCGACGTAGCCGATCCGGGCGCGGACCTCCGCCGGCTGCCGGTGGATGTCGAAGCCGACGACGCGGGCCTGGCCGGCGGTGGGCGGGATGAGGGTGGTGAGCATGCGCAGGCTGGTGGACTTGCCGGCGCCGTTGGGTCCCAGGAAGGCGACGAGTTCGCCGCGGGCTGCCTGGAAGGTGAGATCGGTGACGGCCGGCACGGCCGGCTTCTTCGAGTTGGGCTTGGGATGGTCCGGGAAGCGCTTGGTCAATCCCTGCGCGTCGATGATCGGTTCATTGGGCATGCGACGAGACTAGAACCCAACCCGGACAGATTCCGTCCTCAATCAATGGAAAGATTGCAGCATGTCCGACACGACCGCCCGCGCGCTCTCGCTGCTGAACCTGTTGCAGACCCATCGGCACTGGCCGGGGACGGAACTCGCCGAGCGGCTGGGCGTGACCGAGCGCACCGTCCGCAGGGACGTGGAGCGGCTGCGCGATCTCGGCTACCGCATCGAGTCGACGCCCGGGGCGGCGGGCGGCTACCGGCTCGAAGCCGGAAGCGCGGTGCCGCCCCTGCTGCTCAACGACGAAGAGGCGGTGGCCATGGCGATCGGGCTGCGGGTGGCGGCGGCGCAGCGACTGGTCAGCGGCCACGAGACGACGCTGACCGCTCTCGCCAAGCTCGAACAGGTGCTTCCGGCGCCGTTGCGCCGCCGGGTCAACGCCCTGGCTCAGACAGTGCAGCCGGCCGGCATCTCCTCGGGCGCCCCGGTCTCGTCCGAGGTGCTCGGCGAGCTCGCGCTGGCCTGCCGCGACCACGAACAGGTCCGGTTCCGCTACACCGCCGCTTCCGGCGAGATCACCCGCCGCCGGGTGGAGCCGCACGCCCTGGCGCCTGCGGATCGCCACTGGTACCTGCTGTGCTGGGACCTAGAGAAGCAGGATTGGCGCACCTTCCGCGTCGACCGGCTGGACGAGGTCGAGCACGCCCGCGCCCGGTTCACCCCCAAGCCGCTGACGCCGGAGGAGATCGAGGACTTCGTCCTCGTCGCCCGCTCCTGGGTGCGGCAGGCGGTTGAGGCCGACGCGGTCATGGAGCTCCCCTTCGACGAGATGCGCGCCCACTTCGGCGTGTGGGGGCAGGGGGGCACCGCCGAGGACGAGTCGCACACCCGCTGGCCGGTCGGCGGGGCGGACTGGCGGGAGACCATGTACGGCCTCAGCTGGATCCCCGCCGGCGTCGAGTACGCGACCGACCTCGCTGAGCCGGCCCGAAGCGAGCTCCGCGAGATGCTGCAGCGGATGCTCCGAGCCCTGGACGCGCCCCCGCCCCCGCCGCGAGGGTCGTGATCGCGCACCTGATGATGCAGTTGTTCGCCTACTTGGACGAGAGGCCGAACAACTGCGACATCAGGCGCCGCGAGGGTGTCAGAGGTGCTCCACCGCGGCGCGCTCGACGGCGAGTCCGGACGTCCAGCGCTCCATGTAGGCGGTGAAACCGGCGACGTCGGACGGGTCGGGCGCCACGGTCGTCAGCGGCGCGGCCGCGAACACCTCGGTGGCCAGGAAGTCGCCCAGGCTCTGGCCGGGGGCGCCGTCGGCGGCGAAGGCGGCCAGCAGGGCGATGCCCCAGGCGCCCCCCTCGCCGGCGATCTCGCCGACCGACACCGGGGCGTCGATCGCCGCGGCCAGGAACCGCTGCGCGACCCCCTCGGTCTTGAACAGGCCGCCGTGGGCGAACATCGAGTCCAGCGCGACCCCCTCATCCCGCTGCAGCACGTTCATGCCGACCCGCAGCGTGGCGAGGGCGGCGAACAGGTGGGCGCGCATGAAGTTCGCCAGCGAGAACGAGCTCTCCGGAGTGCGGACGAGCAGCGGACGGCCCTCCTCGAGGTGCGTGATGTGCTCGCCCGACAGGTAGTTGTACGAGACCAGCCCGCCGGCGTCCGGGTCACCGGCCAGGGATGCCCTGAACAGCGCCTCGAACACCGCCGCCTGCCCGGCCTCCGAGCCCAGCGCCCGGGCGAACTCGCCGAACAGCCCGGCCCAGGCGTTGAGCTCGCTGGCGCCGTTGTTGCAGTGGACCATGGCCACCAGGTCGCCGGCCGGGGTGGTCACCAGGTCGAGTTCCTCGTGGCGTCGCGAGAGCACGCCCTCCAGCACCACCATGGCGAAGATGCTGGTCCCCGCCGACACGTTGCCGGTGCGGCGGGCGACCGAGTTGGTCGCCACCATGCCGGTGCCGGCGTCGCCCTCGGGCGGGCAGAACGGCACGCCCGCCTCCAGCGTCCCCGTCGGGTCCAGAAGGGCAGCTCCGGCAGGGGTGAGGCGTCCGGCGTCGGCGCCGGCCGACAGGACGGCAGGCAGGATGTCGCCCGCCTTCCACCCGAAGCCGCGGTCGGCGACCAGGTCGTCGAACTGGGCCAGCATGCCGGCGTCGAAACCGCCGGTGGCGATGTCGATCGGGAACATGCCCGAGGCATCCCCGACGCCCAGCACCCGCTCCCCGGTCAGCCGCCAGTGGACGTAGCCGGCCAGCGTGGTCAGCTGGGCGATCCGGCCGACATGCTCCTCGCCGTTCAGGATCGCCTGGTACAGGTGGGCGATGCTCCAGCGCTGCGGGATGTTGTGGTCGAACAGCGCGGAGAGCTCGTCCGAGGCGGGGCCGGTGATCGTGTTGCGCCACGTGCGGAACGGCGCCAGCAACTCCCCGTCGGCGTCGAAGGCGAGGTAGCCGTGCATCATCGCCGAGACGCCCATCGACCCCACGCTGGCGAGCTCGAGGTCGTGCCGGACCCGGACGTCGGCGGCCAGCGAGGCGAAGCAGGCCTGCAGGCCCTCCCACACGGCATCCAGGGAGTAGGTCCACACCCGGTTGACGAACTGGTTGTCCCAGTCGTGGCTGCCGGTGGCCAGCGGAGTGCGATCCGGCCCGATCAGCACCGCCTTGATGCGGGTCGAGCCCAACTCGATTCCCAGCGCGGTGCGGCCGGCCTCGATGGCAGCGCGCGCCGCCGATTCGATCGACATCGATCCTCCTGCTGACGGCATGGATGCGGTGGTTGAACGTTAACACCGAACCGGCATGGCTGCGAGGCGGGTCGCCAGGCAGCGGCCACAATGGGGGAGTGCCCACCTATCGTGACCGGGCGGTCGTGCTGCGCACCCACAAGCTGGGTGAGGCCGACCGCATCGTCACCATGCTCTCCCGCGAGCACGGCAAGCTGCGCGCAGTGGCCCGCGGGGTGCGGCGGACTTCGTCCAAGTTCGGCGCCCGGCTGGAGCCGTTCACCCACGTCGACCTTCAGTTCGCCACCGGACGGTCGCTGGACGTCATCACTCAGGCCGTCACCATCGACCCCTACTCCGAACCGCTGGGGCAGGACTATCAGCGCTACACCTCGGGTCAAGTGATCGTCGAGACCGCCGACCGGCTGGTGGTCGAGGAGGGGGAGCCGGCCCGCCAGCAGTACCACCTGCTGGTCGGCGCCCTGCACGCGCTGGCCAATGGCACCAACGACGGGGTGCGTCCGGCGGCCATGGTGATGGATTCCTACCTGCTGCGGGCGCTGTCGATGGCCGGCTACGCGCCCAGCCTCAGTGACTGTGCGCGGTGCGGCGCCCCCGGCCCGCACCAGGCCTTCTCGCCGGCCGCCGGCGGCATGGTGTGCCTGCGCTGCCGGCCGCCCGCGTCCGCCCGTCCGGGCTTGTCGACCGTCGAATACCTGACAGCGCTGCTGACCGGCGACTGGCCCGCCACCCGTGGCGTGTCGGAGCCGGTCATGCGTGAGGGCAGCGGACTGGTCGCGGCCTTCGCCGCATGGCACCTGGAGCGCGGCCTGCGCTCGCTGCCATACGTCGAGCGATGAATTTTTCTGGGGACGGACCTGTCTCGATTTAGGAACCTGCCTCCGGAAAACCGGGCGGCGTGGCCCCGCCCTGGCGCTTTCCCTAGTCAAGCTGTCGATGGCGATCCTGTGGCAGACCGCGACACGCCGGTATAACGGGTTGATCACAATCATTGTGGTGAGGGCCCGGAACATGGCAGGCTGTCCGACTGGTTGCAGCAATGATGCCTGCGCCGGTATTCGGGACCAATGGAGGTGCAGATGGCGCAGGACCAGCAACTGATTCTGGAGATGCGGCATATCGTCAAGGAATTCCCCGGCGTCAAAGCGTTGGACGGCGTCACGATGCCCGTGCGCCGCGGCGACATCCACTCGATCTGCGGTGAGAACGGCGCCGGCAAGTCCACTCTCATGAAGGTGCTCTCGGGGGTGTGGCCGCACGGCAGCTACACCGGCGAGATCCTGTTCGAGGGCACAGAGTGCGAGTTCAAGGACATCAAGGCCTCCGAGCACGCCGGCATCGTGATCATCCACCAGGAACTGGCTCTGATACCGGAGCTGTCGATCACCGAGAACATCTTCCTCGGCAACGAGATCACCAATCGCGGGCTCATCGACTTCCGCGAGCAGCGCCGCCGGACGGCCGAACTGCTGCACATGGTCGGTCTCAACCTCGACCCGGACATCCCGATCAAGAACCTCGGCGTCGGCCAGCAGCAGCTGGTGGAGATCGCCAAGGCGCTCTCCAAGGACGTGAAGCTGCTGATCCTGGACGAGCCGACCTCGGCCCTGAACGAGGACGATTCGGCGAACCTGCTGGAGCTGATGCGCGGCCTGAAGGCCCGGGGCATCACCTGCATCATGATCTCCCACAAGCTGAACGAGATCGCCGCGGTCTCCGACGCGATCACGATCATCCGCGACGGCCGCACCGTCGAGACCTACGACGTGGTGGCCGGCCAGGTGGACGAGGACCGGATCATCCGCGCGATGGTCGGCCGGTCGCTCGACAACCGCTACCCCGACCACGAGCCGACCATCGGCGAGGTGATCTTCGAGGTGAAGGACTGGCGGGTCGAGCACCCCGAGCTGCCCGGACGGCTGGTCTGCAAGGACTCCAACTTCGTCGTGCGACGCGGCGAGATCGTCGGCTTCGCCGGGCTGATGGGCGCCGGCCGCACCGAGCTCGTCCGGTCGATCTTCGGCCACAGCTACGGCATCTGGCAGGGCGGATCGGTCAAGCTCAACGGTCGCGAGATCAATGTCGACACCGTTCCGGACGCGATCGCCGCCGGCCTGGCCTACGTCTCCGAGGACCGCAAGGTGCTCGGTCTGAACCTGCTGGACGACGTCAAGAAGACGATCGTGTCGGCCAACTTGAAGCGAATCCTCTCCGGCGGCCTGCTCGATTTCGCGGCCGAGCGCCGGATCGCCGAGGAGTACCGGGTCGCGCTGCGGATCAAGACCGCCACCGTCGACGTCGGCGTCTCCACCCTTTCGGGCGGCAACCAGCAGAAGGTGGTGCTCTCGAAGTGGATGTTCACCGAGCCTGAGGTGCTCATCCTCGACGAGCCCACCCGCGGCATCGACGTCGGCGCCAAGTACGAGATCTACAAGCTGATCGACGAACTCGCCGACGCCGGCAAGGCCGTGATCGTGATCTCCTCGGAACTGCCGGAGCTGCTCGGCATCTCCGACCGCATCTACACCATCTGCGAAGGACGGATCACCGGGGAGATCCCCGCCGCCGACGCGGACCAGGAAAAGCTCATGCGGATGATGACCCTGTCCTCGTCCACCACCCAAGCCGCCTGAGACCAAGAATAGGAATCCAACAGTGGAGAACCTCAAGAAGATCTTTGGCGGGGACATCCGCCAGCTCACCATGGTGTTTGCGCTGGTCGCGCTCCTGATCGGCTTCCACATCACCTCCGGTGGGAGGATGCTCACCTCGTCCAACGTCCAGAACCTGATCTCGGGCAACGCCTACGTGCTCATCCTGGCGATCGGCATGGTCATGGTGATCGTCATCGGCCAGATCGACCTGTCGGTCGGCTCGGTCGCCGGCCTGGTCGGCATGACGGCGGCGATGAGCATCTCCGAGCTGGGCTTCCCGTGGTGGCTGGGCATGATCGCCGGCCTGGCGCTGGGTGCGGTCATCGGCGCCTGGCACGGCTTCTGGCTGTCGAAGGTGGGCATCCCCGGCTTCATCACCACGCTGGCAGGCATGATGATCTTCCGCGGCGCGGTGATCTGGATGAGCGGCTCGATCTCGGTCCCGGTGCCTTCGGAGTTCTCGGTCTTCGGCTCCGGCTACCTGCCGGAGTGGGGGCCGGCCTTCACCCAGATGAACAACTCGACGCTGGTGCTCGGCCTGATCGGCATCGGCTGGTACGCGTGGAGCCAGTGGCGCAGCCACAGCCACCTGGTCCAGACCAGCGCCGAGGCTCCGCCGCTGTGGCCGGTGATCGTGCGCATCGCGGCCGGCGCGGTCGTTCTGGGCTACATCACCTGGCTGTTCGGCAGCGGCCGTCCCGGCACCTCCTTCCCGATCCCGGGCCTGATCCTGATGGTGCTGGTGATCATCTACCACGTCCTCACCCAGCGCACCCCGTTCGGCCGGTCGATCTACGCGGTCGGCGGCAACCGGGCGGCCGCGGCGCTCTCCGGCGTCAAGACCCAGCGCACCTACTTCCTGGTGATGCTGAACATGTCGGTGCTCGCGGCCCTGGCCGGCATCCTCTTCGTCGGACGCTCGACGGCGGCAGGTCCGTCCGACGGCACCTCCTGGGAGCTGGACGCGATCGCGGCCGTCTTCATCGGCGGCGCGGCGGTCTCCGGCGGCATCGGCACCGTTGTCGGGTCGATGGTCGGCGGCCTGGTGATGGCCGTGCTGAACAGCGGCCTGTCGCTGATGGGCATCGGCGCCGACCGCACCCAGGTCATCAAGGGCCTGGTGCTGCTGGCCGCCGTCGCCTTCGACGTCTACAGCAAGCGGCAGGGCAAGCAGTCGCTCTTCAGCAGGTTCAGCAAGAAGAAGGACGAGCCGGCGAAGGCTGCTGCCTGACTCCTCGCCCCATGGCGACACACCCCACAACCAATCACGACACCCCACGACTCGGACCGTCCAGAGCGGACGTTCCGGAAAGGAAACTCACATGAAGAAATGGACCAAGGGCGTCGCAGCCCTTGTGCTGGCCTCGACGATGGCCCTCGCCGGCTGCGGCGGCGGCGGCCGTGGCGAGCCGAGCCCGGAAGCCTCGTCCACCGAGGGCGGTGGCGGTGGCGGCGGCTTCGAGGCCGGCGCGACCGTCGGCGTCGCGCTGCCGTGGCTGGGCACCCAGAACTGGAAGGAAGCCCAGGACATGTTCAAGACCCAGCTCGAAGCAGCTGGGTACAAGCCGCTGATCCAGGCCGCCGACAACAAGGTGCCCAACCAGCAGCAGCAGATCGAGTCGATGATCGAGCAGGGCGCGAAGGTGGTCGTCGTGGCCCCCGTCGACGGCACTCAGCTGGGCTCGGTGCTGGAGAAGGTCAAGGGCTCCGGCGCGTACGCCATCGGCTACGACCGCCTGATCGAGAACACCGAGGCCATCGACGGCGTCGTCCAGTTCGGCTCGCTGCGCACCGGTGAGCTGCAGGGTCAGTCCCTGGTCGACGGCCTGACCAAACTGAAGGGCGCCGGCCCGTGGAATGTCGAGCTCTTCGGCGGCGGCCCGGCCGACCCGAACGCGCCGAACTTCTTCACGGGCGCGATGAGCGTGCTGCAGCCGCTGATCGACGAGGGCAAGATCGTCATCCAGTCCGGCCAGACCGACTTCCAGCAGGCCGCCACTCCCGACTGGGACAACGCCAAGGCGCAGTCCCGGATGGATTCGATCCTCTCCGGCTTCTACTCCGACAAGAAGATCGACGGCGTGCTCTCCCCGAACGACGGCATCGCTCGCGCGATCCTCACCTCGTCGAAGAACGCCGGCCAGGAGGTTCCGGTCGTGACCGGACTGGACGCCGAGAACGAGTCGGTCACCCTGGTGTGGGAGGGCGTGCAGTGGTCCACCACTCACAAGCCGACCAACGCCCTGGTCGCCAAGACCGTTGAGATCATCAACAGCCTGCAGGCCGGCAACGGCATGCCCGCCACCGATGTGACCACCAACAACGGCAAGATCGACGTGAAGATCTACCAGCTGGATCCGATCATCGTGACCAAGGACAACGCGAAGGAAGTCTTCGCCGACGATCCCGATCGCCTGGCGCTGCTGAAGTAACTCGCAGGTTCGAACCGAAGGGGTCCCGCCGGCCACGGCGGGACCCCTTTCGGCGTCCGTGGCCGGCGTCGCCTGGCTATCATGTCGCTCGTGCTCGCGATCAGCCGCTTCCAGGTGCCGCCGGAGCGGACGGCCGACTTCCGCGCCCGCGCCGAGGCCGCCGTGGCCTTCTTCGCCGGCTGCCGCGGCTGCCAGGACGCGTGGCTGCTGCAGAACCTGGACGAGCCGACGCTGTGGACGATCACCTCGAAATGGGCTGACGTGGGCTCCTACCGGCGCTCCTTCAACGGCTACGAGGCCAAGCTGGTCCTGGTGCGACTGCTCAGCGAGGCCATCGACGAGCCCAGCGCCTACGCCGACCCCGACGATGTCGGGGAGAACCTGCCGCGAGCGGTAATGTAGGCCGGGTTGTGCGTTGCCAGCCGGGCAACGCCGTGCGACAAGGAGCACACACGTGGCAAGCCGCCTCGACAATGTCATCGCCCTCACCAAGCGCCGCGGGTTCGTCTACCCGTGCGGCGAGATCTACGGGGGCACCCGTGCCGCCTGGGATTACGGTCCCTACGGCGTGGAACTCAAGGAGAACATCAAGCGCCAGTGGTGGCGCCAGGTCGTCCAGGGCCGCGACGACGTGGTGGGCATCGACTCGTCCATCATCCTGCCGCGGCAGGTGTGGGTGGCCTCGGGTCACGTGGGCGTCTTCTCCGATCCGCTGACCGAGTGCCTCTCCTGCCACAAGCGGTTCCGCGCCGACCAGCTCGAGGAGAACTTCGAGTTCAAGAAGGGCCGCAAGCCCGCCGGGCTGGAGGAGATCAACTGCCCCGAGTGCGGCAACCTCGGCCAGTTCACCGCCCCGCGCGACTTCAACATGATGCTGAAGACCTACCTCGGCGTGATCGAGGACGAGTCGGGGCTGCACTACCTGCG
>CAZLWS010000108.1:0-10056 GCA_964563205.1 uncultured Propionibacteriaceae bacterium
AGTGGCTGTTCTGGGGTGTGCAGCAGACCCTGATCTTCCCGCTGCTGATCCTGTCGGGCATGCTGCTGCCGCTGGATCAAGGCCCGGGCTGGATGCGTGCCGTCTCGACCGTCAACCCGGTCAACTGGGTGGTCCAGGCCGAGCGCGCGCTGCTCGCCGGAGACCTGGGGAACCGGGCGGTGCTGTGGGGATGGATTGCGGCCCTGCTGCTCGCCGCCGTCGGGCTGTGGGTCGGCATCCGCGCCATGCGCCGCAGCAGCTGAGGCCCAGCTTCCGACACTCGCCCTCGCCAGCACTCCGCCGAGCCTCCTAGGCTGGGGCGATGGGAACCATCCGCATCACCATCGACGACACCGTGCGAGTCGAGGCCCGCTCGGCCCGGCTGCACGTCAGCGTGAAGGGCAGCGCCACGGTCTTCGGCAACGCGGCGACCAAACAGGCCGCCGAGGTCCGCTCCCTGGTCGGCGCGCTGGCGGCGGCCGGCGTCGGCGAGGAAGCGATCGAGGTCACCGGCGTCCGGCTCGAGACCTCGAGCGGACTGGGCCGGAGCCGGGCCGAGTACCTGCTGGTCGTCGCCGTCGGGCTGGAGCAGCTGCCCGCCGCGCTCGGGGTGCTGGCCGATCAGCCGGTCACGCTGTCGGAGCTGGAGTGGGTGTTCGACTCCTTCGAGGAGAGCATCCCGGCCACGGCGGCGGCGCTGGGCAAGGCCCGTCGCAAGGCGGACGCGATCGCGGCCGCCGCCGGCTCGTCGGTCGCCGCCATCACGATGATCAGCGACTCGTGGAACCTGCCGTCCCCGCGGGTGGCCTTCGCCGCCGAGGACACGGCGATGTTCCGCTCGGCGAAGGCCGCCGCGCCGATCGACCTGGGCGTCGAGATCAGCGCCACGCAGGAGTTGTACGTCCATCTCACCGTCGACTTCGAGCTGGCCTAGGGTTGTGACCATGCAACGCATCTCCACCCTGAGGGTGTCGCCGTTGTGCCTGGGCGGCAACGTGTTCGGCTGGACGGCGGACGCAACGGCGTCCGAACGCATCCTGGACGCCTACTGCGAGGGCGGCGGCAACTTCATCGACACCGCGGACGCCTACTCGACCTGGGTGCCCGGGCACCGCGGCGGCGAGTCGGAGAGCGTGATCGGGGCCTGGCTGCGACACAGCGGCCATCGCGACCGGGTGGTGATCGCCACCAAGGCAGCCAAGCACCCCGTGCACCGCGGGCTGCGTCCGGCCAACCTCAAGATCTGCCTGGACGGCTCCCGGCGGCGGCTCGGCGTGGAGACCATCGACCTCTACTACGCCCACGAGGACGATCCGCACGTGCCGACCGCGGAGTGGGTGGGCGCCTTCGACGGCATGGTGAGGCAGGGCGCGATCCGGCACTGGGCGCTGTCGAACTTCACCACGGAGCGCGTCGCCGAGGTGCTGGCGGTGGCGGCCGCCGAAGGGCTGACGCCGCCGGTGGCGGTGCAGCCGCAGTACAACCTGGTTCATCGCGCCGAGGTCGAGGGCTCCGGCCTGCGCGAACTCGCCGCGGAGCACAAGCTCGCGCTGGTGCCCTACTACGGCCTGGCGGCCGGCTTCCTGACCGGCAAGTACGCCCGCGACGAGCTGATCCACGGTGCGCGGGCCGGTCGGGTGAAGAGCTTCGCCACCGAGCAGGGTTTCGCCGTGCTCGACGCGGTGCTGGCCATCGCCGAGGAGCTCGGCGTCGAGCCTGCCACGGTTGCGCTGGCCTGGGTTCGTCAGCAGCCCGGGGTGACCGCGCCGATCGCCAGCGTGAGCGATCCCGACCAGCTGCCGGCGCTGCTGGCTGCCATGACCCTGAAGCTCGGCCGTGCGCAGGTGAACCGGCTGAACAAGGCATCGGCCGGGCTCTAGGAGCCTGCTGAAGCAGACGAACGCCCCACCCGCTCGCCAGCGGATGGGGCGTTCGTCATCTGGTCAGGACTCGACCGAACCCTCAATCTCGGTGTGCCCGCCGGCATGGGCGACCGCGATCTTGCGCGGCTTGGCCTCCTCGGCGACCGGGATGATCAGGCTCAGCACGCCGTCGGAGTAGTCGGCGGCGATGCGGTCCAGCGCGACCCCGTAGCCCAGGGTCAGTTGCCGGGCGAAGGTGCCGGCCGGGCGTTCGTGGACGAGCCACTTCTGCTCGCTCTCGCCAGCCGGCGTCTTGCGCTCGGCGCGAATGGTGAGGGTGCGATCCTCGACGTCGATGTCGATCGAGGACGGGTCCACTCCCGGAAGGTCGACGTGGGCGATGAATGCCTCGCCCTCGCGGTACAGGTCCATCGGCATCGCCAGCGACGCGGGCGTGCGGGCGACATCGGCGAACCAGCGATCCATCTCGCGGAAGGGGTCGAAGGTGCGTGCCATGGGTGATCACTCCTTGGGTAGTTCTTTAGCACTCTGCCTATACGAGTGCTAACAACCACCATTCTGCAACGCATTCCCGATTCCTTCAAGCAAATTGAGCGGATCAGGCTCAACCCATTCCAGATCCCGCGTTGGACGCTTCAGCAGGGAGCCCGCGAGATCCCCGCCTGCGCGGGGATGACGAGGCTACCGGCTGACGTTGGCTCGCCGGGTGAGCGAGATCCCCGCCCCACGCGGGATGACGAAGGTTGAGACAGGCAGTTGCCGGACCTTCCGGCCCTCGGCTGCTTCGGATGCCCGCGCTGCCCACGCGCCCAGCGCTAGGCTTCCGGCGTGCCGAAGATCCCGCGTCCGCCCATTCCGCATCCGTCCGGGGCTCGTCCGCCGGCGCTCGACCGGGCGCTGCTCCCCCGCCACGTGGCGATCGTGATGGACGGCAACGGACGCTGGGCGAAGGCCCGCAAGCTGCCCCGCACCGAGGGTCATGCCCGCGGCGAGGACGCCCTCTTCGACGTGATCGAGGGCGCCATCGAGATCGGCATCCCGTACCTGTCGGCCTACGCCTTCTCCACCGAGAACTGGCGGCGCTCCCCCGACGAGGTGCGCTGGCTGATGGGCTTCAACCGCGACGTCATCCACCGCCGGCGCGACCAGTTGGACGCGATGGGCGTCCGGATCCGGTGGGCCGGCCGCGTCCCGAAGCTGTGGAAGTCCGTCATCCGCGAGTTGCAGGAGGCCGAGGAGCAGAGCAAGGACAACACCGTGCTCACCCTGCAGTTCTGCGTGAACTACGGCGGCCGCGCCGAGATCACCGACGCCGCCCGAGCCATCGCCGAGGCGGCGGTGCGCGGCGAGCTGGACCCAGCCCGGCTCACCGAGGAGCGGTTCCGCCGGTTCCTGGACGAGCCGGAGATCCCGGACGTCGACCTCTTCGTCCGCTCCTCGGGCGAGCAGCGCACCTCGAACTTCCTGCTGTGGCAGTCGGCCTACGCCGAACTCGTCTTCCTCGACACCCTGTGGCCCGACTTCGACCGCCGCGACCTCTGGCGCGCCGTGGAGGCCTACGTCCGCCGCGACCGCCGCTACGGCGGCGCGCTGCCGAACCAGCTCACCTGAAGAGGTGGGTACCAGCGTTGAGAGCGGCGGGTAGCCTGAAACCGGCGTCCGCCAGGGAGTGACGAGCCCGAGTCGGGAGGCAGAGGCGGGCGCGATCCGGGAGAGGTCACGATGCTCACGCTGCAGGACGTCCGCAAGTCGTACACGACTGCAGGCTTCACTCAGACGGCGCTGGACGACGTCTCGATCTCCTTCCGCGACAACGAGTTCGTCGCGATCCTGGGGCCCTCGGGTTCGGGCAAGACGACCATGCTGAACATCGTGGGCGGGCTGGACCACTACGACTCCGGCAACCTTGTGATCGACGGTGTCCCCACCGAGAACTACCGCGACCGCGACTGGGACGGCTACCGCAACAACCGGGTCGGCTTCGTCTTCCAGAGCTACAACCTGATCCCGCACCAGAGCGTGGCCGCGAACGTCGAACTGGCGCTCACGCTTTCCGGAGTGTCGCGGGCCGAGCGCCGGCAACGGGCCCTGGCGGCGCTGGATCAGGTCGGATTGGCCGAGCACGCCCACAAGCTGCCCAGCCAGCTCTCCGGCGGGCAGATGCAGCGGGTGGCGATCGCGCGGGCGCTGATCAACGACCCCGAGATCCTGCTGGCGGACGAGCCCACCGGCGCGCTGGATTCGAAGACCAGCGTGCAGATCATGGGCCTGCTCACCCGGATCGCCGGCGACCGGCTGGTGATCATGGTCACCCACAACGCCGAGCTCGCCGAGCAGTACGCCACCCGCGTCGTCCAGCTGAAGGACGGCGCGGTCGCGGCCGACTCCGACCCCTACACGCCTGTAGAGGCAGGAGTGAGCGAGAAGCCGGCCCGGCGCACCGCCATGTCCTTCCTCACCGCGATCTCGCTCTCCTTCAGCAATCTGATGACCAAGAAGGGCCGCACCCTGATGACGGCCTTCGCCGGCAGCATCGGGATCATCGGCATCGCTGCCATCCTGGCGCTGGCGAACGGGGTGAACGCCTACATCAAGCATGTCGAGGAGGACACCCTCTCGGTCTATCCGCTGACCATCCAGAGCCAGGGATTCGATCTCGGCTCGATGCTGGCGGCTTCCGCCGGCGGCAGCCAGGAGCCCACCGACTCCCCCGAGCCGGAGCCGGACGGGAACGGCGGCGACGGCAAGGTGCGGGAGGCGCGGATGCTGAAGCGGATGTTCTCCAACATCGGCTCCAACGATCTGGCCTCGCTGAAGAACTTCCTGGACGCCGACGGCGGCGGTGTCAACGCACTGGTCAACTCGATCCAGTACTCCTACAACGTCACCCCGCAGATCTTCAGCGTCACCGGCTACGGGGTGCGGCAGGTCAACCCGGATTCCTCCTTCAGCCCGCTGGGCTTCGGCTCGGCGGGCTCGACCAACGCCCTGGTGGCCTCGGCGATGAACACCAACGTCTTCGCCGAGATGCCGGACGACACGCGGCTGGTCGAGGAGCAGTACGACGTCCGCGCCGGACGCTGGCCCAGCGGCTACGACGAGACGGTGCTGGTGCTCAGCCCGTCCGGACGGGTGAGCGACTTCATGCTGTACAGTATGGGGCTGCGCGACCCCGCCGAGCTGGACGAGATGGTCAAGCAGCTGGCCGAGGACGAGGAGATCGTCACCCCGTCCGACACCCGGACGTACAGCTATGAGGAACTGCTGGCGGTCACCTTCAAGCTGGTTGAGGCCACCGGCTACTACGTCCACGACGACGAGTTCGGGGTCTGGACCGACAAGAGCGGGGACGAGAAGTTCCTGCGGCAGCTCGCCGGAGCCGGCGAGGAGCTGCGGATCGTCGGCATCGTCCAGCCCAAGGAGGACGCGAACGCGACCGCGCTCAGCTCGGGCCTCTACTACACCCCCGCCCTGGTCGGGCACCTCATCGAGCGGGCAGCAGACGCTCCGATCGTCCAGGCCCAGCTGGCCGAGCCCGAGGTGAACGTCTTCACCGGACGCACCTTCGCCGACGAGGAGGCGAACCCGCAGCGCGAGGACTTCGACCTGAGCTCGCTGATGGACATCGATGAGGACGCGATCGCAAAGGCGTTCACCTTCGACTCCTCCAAGCTGAAGCTGGACCTGTCGTCGCTGGATCTCAAGATGCCAGGCCTGAAGATCGATCCGTCGGCGATGCCGTCGCTCGACTTCGGCGACCTGCTCGGCGGCATCGACGTCGCCGACCTGGTGTCCGGGATCGACCTGGGCGAGATCATCGCCGCAGTCGACCCGGCCGACCTGCTCGCCGGAATCGACCTCGGGCTGGACGCCGACGCGGTCACCGACCTGGCCACCCGGCTGCTGCAGGGCTATCTGGAGTTCTGCGTGGCCGGCGGGCTCGACCCGACCGACGCCGAGGCCAACTTCCCGCTCTTCCTCGAATCGGACGCCGGCAAGGGCCTCGCCGCCGAAGCGGAGGCAAGCCTCGCCGAGGTGCAGGAGAACCTCGGCAGACAGCAGGAGAAGATCGTCCAGAAGCTGACCAAGAGCATCGGCGACGCGGTGGCCAAGCAACTGACCGCCAGCACCGAGAAGATCCAGAAGCAGCTCCAGAAGAGCATGGCCGGGTACCTGACGAAGGCGATGAAGGCCGTCTCCCAGCAGATCTCCACCCAGCTCGGCGCCGCGTTGAAGACCCAGCTGAGCGCGGCGATGGAGAAATCCATGAGCCGGCTCGCCGACACCATGTCTGATGCCATGGACATCGATCAAGACGCCTTCGCCGACGCCTTCCGGTTCAAGATGAGCTCCGAGGAGCTCGCCGAACTGCTGGCGTCGATGATGACGACCCGCCCGACTTCCTTCGACGGGAACCTGGTGAAGCTCGGCTACGCCGACTACGCCAAGCCGTCGCGGATCGACATCTACCCGATCGACTTCGAGAGCAAGGGCCGCGTCATCGAGATCCTGGACGGCTACAACGACCGGGCGCGCGCCGCCGGCAACGAGGACCAGGTGATCACCTACACCGACATCGTCGGAACGCTGATGTCGTCGGTGACCGACATCGTGAACATGATCAGCTACGTGCTGACCGCGTTCGTCGCGATCTCCCTGGTGGTGTCGTCGATCATGATCGGGGTGATCACCTACATCTCGGTGCTGGAGCGCCGCAAGGAGATCGGCATCCTGCGCTCGATCGGCGCCTCCAAGCGCGACATCCGCCGGGTGTTCAACGCCGAGACCCTGATCGTCGGCTTCATCGCCGGCCTGCTCGGCATCGTGGTGACCCTGCTGCTGACCATCCCCGCGAACGCGATCGTGCTCGCCCAGTTCGACGTCCCCAACATCGCCCAGCTGCCCTGGCAGCCGGCCATCCTTCTGGTAGGGGTCAGCATGGCCCTCACCTTCATCGCCGGCCTGATCCCCGCCTCCGCAGCCTCCCGCAAGGACCCTGTCGAAGCCCTGCGCTCGGAGTAGGCGGGGGTGACCGGGTGACCGTGACAGTCTGGGATTCGTCGGCACAGTCTGGGATGATGGGGACATGCCAGCACTCGTGAGCCACCTCGACCGGATTACGGTCGACCCTGCGATCTGCGGCGGCAAACCGATCATCCGGGGTATGCGCTGGCCGGTTCAGACGGTGCTGGAGCAACTCGCGGGGGGGATGACCTTCGACGAGATGATCGAGGATCACCCTGAGCTCGAGCGCGAAGACCTCCAGGCGGCGCTGGAGTTCGCGGCGGCTCAGGCCGGCGGCTACGTCGTGCCGCTTGCCAAGTGAAGTTCCTCGTTGACACACAGGTCTCACCCAAGCTCTGCAGGATCCTGTCTGAGCACGGTCACGACGCCGTCCACGTTTCCGCAATGCCCCTGGCCAACGCGACGCCAGACCGAGATGTGACCGCAAAGGCAGAGGCCGAGGGTCGGATCGTCCTCTCGAAGGACGACGACTTTGCGAAGTCCAGGGCGGCTACCGGGCGGCCGTCCAAGCTCCTCTGGATCCGGGTCGGGAACACTCCGAACCGGCTACTCTTCGAGTTGGTTGAGCGTCACCTTGATGACATCGTCGCCGGGTTCGACAGCGGCGGGTGTATCGAGCTACACGAGTCGATGCTCGTCATCCGCGCCTGACCTACTGACGCAGCAAGGCCTGGGTCGCTCGCGTGCGAGGACGTTGCCCACACCCATGGTCGGCAGCGAGATAGGTTCGGGCTGTGCACGAGATCACTCCCTTGGAATCGGTCGAACCGCTCGCCCGGGGCTGGTGCCCGATCCCGCTCAGCGACTTGGTGGAACAGCTGATGGCGACCCGACCGACGCCGGACGCCCTCTGCCTGGTCGCCGTGGACGGACGCAGCGCCGGCGGCAAGTCGACCCTGGCTGCCTTGCTGGCCGCTTCCGTCCCCCGTTCCGCCGTGCTGCACACCGATGATCTGGCCTGGAACGAGCCGTTCTTCGGGTGGGCGCACCTGCTGGACGCCCTGCTGAAACTGGTGCGAACGGGCGAGCCTGTGCGGTTCCAGCCACCGGCCTGGCCGCAGCACGGCCGCACCGGCGCGATCGAGTTGCCGTCCGGTCTCGAGCTGATCGTCGTGGAGGGTGTCGGCGCCAACGACCGCATGGTTGCCGCCCTCTACGACGCTGCCATCTGGGTACAGTCGGACGGCGCCGCGGCGCGGCACCGCGGGATCGAGCGTGACGTCGCGTCCGGCGAGAACGGCGACCGCGCCCAGTCGATCGCCTTCTGGAACGAATGGGACCAGCACGAACGTGCCTACCTGGCCGACCAGCGCACTTGGGAACGCTCGGCCGTCATCGTGCTCGGCACCCCGTCCGAACCCGTGCCGCCGGGCCATGTGATGGCGGCCGCGGGACCGCTGGATTAGTCGGTGCCGAGGTCGAAGGCTGCGCCTTCTTCCGCCTCCGCGATGGCTTCGGGGACGTCCGCGCCGAGTTCGTTGATCGCCGCAGCGGCTCCGGATTCCACAACGCCGACCAGCTGCGAGATCGCGCCGCCGACCAGGCCGAGGCCGGCGTACTGCTCCAGGCGGGTGCGGGAATCCTCGATGTCGAGGTTGCGCATGGTGAGCTGGCCGATCCGGTCCAGCGGGCCGAACGCGGCGTCCTCGACCCGCTCCATGGAGAGGCGGTCGGGGTGGTAGCTGAGGTTGGGGCCGGCGGTGTCGAGGATCGAGTAGTCGTCGCCGCGGCGCAGCCGCAGCGTGACCGTCCCGGTGACCGAGGCGCCCACCCAGCGCTGGATCGACTCGCGCAGCATCAGCGACTGAGGGTCGAGCCAGCGCCCCTCGTACATCAGCCGGCCGAGCTTCAGGCCGAAGGCGCGGTAGTTCTCCAGGGTGTCTTCGTTGTGGATCGCGGAGAGCAGCCGCTCGTAGGCGATGTGCAGCAGGGCCATGCCGGGGGCCTCGTAGATGCCGCGGCTCTTGGCCTCGATGATCCGGTTCTCGATCTGGTCGGACATGCCCAGCCCGTGGCGTCCGCCGATCGCGTTCGCCTCGTAGACCAGGTCGACCGCCGTCGCGAAGGTCTGGCCGTTGAGTTCGACCGGGCGTCCCTGCTCGAAGCGGACTGTGACGTCCTCGGTCTCGATCTGGACGGACGGATCCCAGAACCGGACGCCCATGATCGGGTCGACGATCTCGATGCCGACGTTCAGGTGCTCGAGTTCCTTGGCCTCGTGGGTGGCGCCCCAGATGTTGGCGTCGGTGGAGTAGGCCTTCTCCTTCGAGTCGCGGTAGGGCAGGTTGCGCTCGGTGAGCCACTGGCTCATCTCGGTGCGGCCGCCCAGCTCGGTGACGAAGGCCTCGTCCAGCCACGGCTTGTAGATCCGCAGCTTGGGGTTGGCCAGCAGGCCGTAGCGGTAGAACCGCTCGATGTCGTTGCCCTTGTAGGTGGAGCCGTCGCCCCAGACCCAGACGTCGTCCTCACGCATCGCGCGGACGAGCAGAGTGCCGGTCACCGCCCGTCCGATCGGGGTGGTGTTGAAGTAGGCGCGTCCGCCGGTGCGGATATGGAAGGCGCCGCAGGTCAGCGCGACCAGGCCCTCCTCGACCATCAGCTCGCGGCAGTCGACCATCCGGGAGAGCTCCGCGCCGTACTCCAGCGCGCGGCCGGGAACGGAGTCGATGTCCGGCTCGTCGTACTGGCCGAGGTTGCCGGTGTAGGTGCAGGGAATCGCCCCCTTCTCGCGCATCCACGCGACCGCGACCGAGGTGTCGAGACCGCCGGAGAAGGCCAGGCCGACGCGTTCGCCGACCGGAAGTTCGGTGAGGACTTTGGGCATGGCCGCGATCCTATCGGCTCAGTCGCACCGCACCTCGCCACGAACAGTGCCTGAGCCGGGGCCCTGAACTACCGACCGCGCACCCCCGCCGGAAATGAGGGCCCCAGTTGCTCGCGACACCGGGTTCCGCGCATCCTCACCGGATATGGCGCACCAATTGGCCGAGTTAACCGGTGTCGATGCGCGGTCACGTGATCGCGAGGAGATCAGTAGCTCGTAAGCGGTGAGGATGCGCGGTACGGGGTGCCGGAGTCCGGCGTGGTCCGTCCGGTCAGGGACGCGGGGCGGACTCCGTCTCCATGGCGAGCTCGCGGTCGCGGGCGT
>CAZLWS010000109.1:0-4443 GCA_964563205.1 uncultured Propionibacteriaceae bacterium
ATGTCGATGCCGCCGATCCGATCGCCGAGGCCCGTGCGCGGGGGGCGAACGCCAGTCAGTTCTTCCTTGGCGACCCGCAGGCCTGGCGCGGCCCGAAGGTGGCCTACGCGGCAGGCGCCGCGGCGCTGAAGGCGGACGCGGAGGCGGCCGGGGTCACCCTCTTCATCCACTCCCCCTACGTGCTCAACGTCGCCACCACCAACAACCGGATCCGGATTCCGAGCCGGCAGCACCTGCAGAAGCAGCTCACCGCGGCGGCCGAGATCGGGGCGGCCGGGGTCGTCGTCCATGGCGGTCACGTGCTGGCGTCCGACGACCCGGAGGTCGGCTGGGCGAACTGGCGCAAGGCGATCGACGGGCTGACCATCGACGTCCCGCTGCTGATCGAGAACACCGCCGGCGGCACCCACTCGATGGCCCGCGGGCTGGAGCGGATCGCCCGGCTCTGGTCGGCGATCGAAGGCTCCCCGAACGCCGACCGCGTGGGCTTCTGCCTCGACACCTGCCACGCCTTCGCCGGCGGCGAGGAGCTGCTCGGCCTGGTCGACCGCCTGAAGGCGATCACCGGACGGCTCGACCTCGTCCACGCCAACGACTCCCGCGACGCCTTCGACTCCGGGGCCGACCGGCACGCCAACCTGGGCCAGGGCATGATCGACCCCGAAGGCTTCGCGGACGTGATCCGCAACGCGGGCTGCCCGATCATCATCGAGACCAAGGGCGGCCTGGACGCCCACCGCTACGACCTCGCCAAGCTCCGGGAGATCCTCGCCTCAC
Source organism: uncultured Propionibacteriaceae bacterium (assembly GCA_964563205.1). Taxonomy (GTDB): domain Bacteria; phylum Actinomycetota; class Actinomycetes; order Propionibacteriales; family Propionibacteriaceae; genus Propionicimonas. The sequence continues at coordinate 778 of CAZLWS010000109.1, forward strand.
GGTGAGATCCCCGCCTTCGCGGGGATGACGGATGAGGGTGGACGGCCGGATGCCGGTACCCCCGGACGAGACCGTCCCGCTGCCGCTCGCGGCAGGATAAGTTGAGCGCCGTGAAGAACAGCATCTACCTGGCCGCGCCGGAGGGCTTGACCGGCAAGTCGATGGTGGCGGTCGGCATCATGGACGCACTGCAGCGCGAAGTGACCTCGGTCGGCGTGTTCCGTCCGATCGTGAACGCCGGGGCGCGGGACGACGTGCTCGAAGTGCTGGTCTCCCAGCCGAACATCGAACAGGAGTACGACGAGGGTGTCGGCGTCACCTACGACGACGTCCGCGACGATCCCAACGCCGCCCTGCACCGGCTGGTCGAGCGGTTCGCCCCGCTCCGTGACCGGTTCGACGCGGTGGTGATCGTCGGCTCCGACTACACCGACGTCACCACCCCTACCGAACTCACCTTCAACGCCCGGGTGGCGGCCAACCTGAACACCCCGGTGCTGCTGGTGGTGAGCGGCAAGGACCGCGGCCCGGACGACATCCGCGCGGCCGCCGAGGCCGGCCTGGCGGAGTTCACCGCCCACCATGCCAAGGTGATCTCGATCATCGCCAACCGGGTCGACCCCGGCCTGCTGGACGAGGTGCGCGCCACCCTCGGCGAGATCGAAGGCGTCGTCGTCGAGGCCCTGCCCTCCGACCGGCTGCTGGCAGCGCCCACCATCGCAGACCAGTTCGAAGCCGTCAGCGCGAACCTCGTGCTCGGCAACCCCGAACTCCTGACCCGGGAATCGGTCACTCCGATGGTCGCCGCGATGACCCTGCCGAACGTCCTCGACCGGCTGGAGACCGACTCCACCGTGCTGGTCCCCGGCGACCGGGCCGAGATGCTGCCCGCCATCCTGCTCGCCAACGAATCCGGCTCCTTCCCGCACCTGTCGGGGGTCATCCTCGTCGGCGGCTACCCGATCCCGGACGCGGTCCTCCGGCTGATCTCCACCGTCCGCAACGAACTGCCCATCGGCATGACCCACCTGGGGACGTACACCACCGCCGAGCGACTCTTCCAGCTGGAAGGCTCGATGACGTCCAGCCCGCGCAAGATGGAGATCGCCCGCCGGCTGTTCTCCGAGAACGTCGACAGCGACCGGCTGCTGGCCGCCCTCGAGGTGCATCGCTCGGATGTGGTGACGCCGCTGATGTTCGAGCACCAGTTGATGGAGAAGGCCCGGTCGAACCGGCAGACCATCGTGATGCCCGAGGCCACCGACGACCGCATCCTGCACTCGGCCGCCATCCTCACCCGCCGCGGCGTGGCGAACCTGATCCTGCTCGGCGACCCGAACTCGATCAAGACTCGCGCCACCCACCTCGGCCTGGGCCTCTCCGGCGTCCGGATCGTCGACCCGACCGACCCGGAGATGCTGGAGCGGTTCGCCGCCGAGTACGCCCGGCTGCGCGCCCACAAGGGGGTCACCCTGGAGCAGGCGGAGGCCAAGATGGCCGACCTCTCCTACTTCGGGACGATGATGGTGCACCTGGGGCTGGCCGACGGCATGGTCTCCGGGGCGATCAACACCACCGCCAACACCATTCGTCCGTCGCTGGAGTTCATCAAGACCCGGCCCGGGGTGAGCGTGGTCTCCGGCTCCTTCCTGATGTGCCTGCAGGATCGGGTGGTGGTGTACGCCGACTGCGCGGTGAACCCGAACCCGACCGCCGAGCAGCTCGCTGACATCGCCATCTCCTCAGCCGAGACCGCCGCCAAGTTCGGCATCGAGCCGCGGGTCGCGATGCTGTCCTACTCCACCGGCTCGTCCGGCTCCGGCGAGGACGTGGACAAGGTGCGGCAGGCGACTGACATCGTCCGGCAGCGGGCCCCCGAACTCGCTCTGGAGGGGCCGATCCAGTTCGACGCGGCCGTCGACCCCGACGTGGCGAAGACGAAGCTGCCGAACTCGCCGGTCGCCGGCAAGGCGACGGTGTTCATCTTCCCCGACCTGAACACCGGCAACAACACCTACAAGGCCGTGCAGCGCTCCGCCAACGCGGTCGCCGTCGGCCCCGTGCTGCAGGGTCTGAACAAGGCCGTCAACGACCTCTCCCGCGGCGCCCTGGTGGACGACATCGTCAACACCGTCGCCATCACCGCCATCCAGGCCCAGGCCGACTGACCTCCGAAGGAGCCCCGTATGACCACACCGATCCTGCTGCTGAACTGCGGATCGAGTTCGATCAAGTACCAGGTGATCGACGCCGACGGCGAGGACGTGATGGCCTCCGGCCTCATCCAGCGGATCGGTGAGGAATCCGGCAGCCTCGACCACAAGCTGCCGGGCGAGACCATCCACGTCGACCGGGGCTTCCCCAACCACGACCGGGCGCTCTCCTACCTGGTGAAGGTGTTCGAGGCCCACGGCCCGGATCTGGCCGAGATCAAGGCGGTCGGACACCGCACCGTCCATGGTGGTTCGAAGTTCGCCGGCACCACGGTGATCGACGACGCCATGGTCGACACCCTGCGCGAGCTCAGCCCACTGGCCCCGCTGCACAATCCGCCGGGCGTCGCCGGCATCGAGGCCGCCCGCCGCGCCCTGCCCGACATCACCCATGTCGCGATCTTCGACACCGCCTTCTTCTCGACGCTGCCCGCCGAGGCGTACACCTATGCGATCCCGTCCGAACTGGCCGCCGAGCACGGCATCCGCAAGTACGGCTTCCACGGCACCTCGCACAGCTACGTCTCCCGCAAGGCCGCCGAGGTGCTCGGCCGCCCCTACGAGGAGCTGAACCAGATCGTCTGCCACCTCGGCAACGGCGCGTCGGTGTCCGCGGTGCGCGGCGGGGTGGCGGTGGAGGCGTCCATGGGGCTCACCCCGCTCGCCGGCCTGGTGATGGGCACGCGCTCAGGCGACGTCGACCCGGGACTGCATGCCTTCCTGGGCCGCGAGCTGGGCATGAGCCTGGATCAGGTCGACACCCTGCTGAACAAGAAGTCGGGCATGTTCGGGCTCTCGGGGGTCACCGACTTCCGCGACCTCTTCGAGCTCATCGACGAGGGCGACGAGCAGGCTCAGCTGGCACTCGACGTCTACTGCCACCGGCTGCTGAGCTACGTGGGCGCGTTCATGGCCGTGCTCGGACGGGTGGACGCGCTGAGCTTCACCGCCGGCGTCGGCGAGAACAACCCGATCGTCCGGGCCAAGGTGGTGGAGCGCCTGGAGCACTTCGGTTTCTGGCTGGACGCCGAGGCGAACGCCGTCCGCTCCCCGGAGCCCCGGGTGGTCTCCCGCGAAGGCTCGCCCGTGGCCGTCCTGGTCGTTCCGACCAACGAGGAACTGGCAATGGCCCGCGAGACCATCGCCGCCATCAGCTGACGCTGGGGTTTGGAGATCCCCGCCTGCGCGGGATGACGAATGGGTGAGGCGCCGTCCTTCCGTCAAGCCGGGCATCGCGTCCGGCCTCTCGCCACTCCCGCGTCCTCTTTCCGTCATTCCCGCGTCCTCTTTCCGTCATTCCCGCGAAGGCGGGAATCTCCCCCAGACGGCGGTGGCGGATCGCCGTGGCTACGGTAGGTTCTCCCCATGCCAACTGCACTAGTCACGGGCGGAACGTCAGGGATCGGCGCAGCCTTCGCCCGCGCGCTGGCGGCGCGAGGGGACGATCTGGTTC
>CAZLWS010000109.1:4543-9858 GCA_964563205.1 uncultured Propionibacteriaceae bacterium
GGGATCGGCGCAGCCTTCGCCCGCGCGCTGGCGGCGCGAGGGGACGATCTGGTTCTCGTGGCCCGCAACGCCGAGCGGCTTGAGGAGCACGCCGCCAGGCTGAGCGCCGAGCACGGCATCGCGGTCGAGGTGATCTCGGCCGACCTCGCGCTGCACAACGAGGTGATGCGGGTGGCGGCGCGACTGGAGGATCCGGAGCGTCCGATCGACCTGCTGGTGAACAACGCCGGGTTCGGGATGCACACCAGGCTGCTCTCCCCCGAGGTTGAGATCCACGAGCACGCGATCGACGTCATGATCAAGGCGGTGCTGGTGCTGGGCGGGGCCGCCGGGCGGGGCATGAAGGCCCAGGGCAGCGGCCGGATCGTCAACGTGTCCTCGGTGTCGGGCTGGATCTCCCAGGGCAACTACTCGGCCATCAAGGCCTGGGTGCGGGTGTACTCCGAGAGCTTGTCGAACGAATTGCACGGCAGCGGGGTGACCGTGACGGCGCTCTGCCCCGGCTGGGTGCGCACCGAGTTCCACGATCGCGCCGGCATCAAGACGAAGTCGCTGCCCGACTGGGTGTGGATCGACGTCGACCGGCTGGTCGAGGAGGCGCTGGCGGACGTCGATCGCGGCAAGGTGATCTCGATCCCCACCAAACGCTGGAAGTTCGCCTCCTTCCTGGCGGCGAAGGGCCCGCTCTTTGTGATCCGCAAGGTCTCCCGCATGATCACCCGAAGCCGGGACTGACCGCTTCGTACGACGGATCTGCCGCCAGATCGCTTCAATCAGCCCGGTTCGCGCCAGAAACCCGCGACTTGAGGTAGATCTGTCAACGGAACCTGCCCGTTGAGCCACCTCGGCATCGGCCGCGCGGACCACTACAGTACGGAAAGCAGCACCACGAAAGGCGAGGGGCGTGGCGGACGCCGATCTGAGCAGGTACACCAGCGCTGGGCCGGCGCTCGCCCGGCTGGTGGCCCAGCAACTGGTGATGAAGCCCTATATCTGGTCGGCCGTGCACGTCCACACCCACGGGATGCGGAATCTCAGCACGCTCAAGTCGCCCTTCGTCGCCGTCGCCAACCACTCCAGCCACCTGGACGCCCCGCTGATCTACGGCTCGCTGCCGCGCCGGCTCTCCCGCAACCTCTCCAGCGGAGCTGCCGCCGACTACTTCTTCAACACCTGGTACAAATCGCTGCCGACCACGCTCTTCTTCAACTCCTTCCCGGTGCTGCGGCAGGGCCACTCCAACCGGACCGGACGCCGCGGCCTCGCCGGCGAACTGCTCAGCGACGGCGTGCCCCTGCTTCTGTTCCCGGAGGGGACGCGGTCGCGCACCGGCGCGATGTCCGGCTTCACCCCCGGCGCCGCCGCCCTGGCCATCTCTCGCGACACCCCGGTGCTGCCGATCGCCCTGGTCGGCGCCTACGCGGCCATGCCGTACGGCGCGACCGTCCCGGTGCCTGGGCGTCCGCACGTCCACGTCGTCTTCGGAAGGCCGCTGCGCGCCGCCCCCGGCGAGATCGCCCGACAGTTCTCCGACCGGCTCTACCGCTATGTCGTCGAAATGCACGACACCGTCGCCCGCGCCTACGGCATGCCCACCCAGGCCGACTTCGCCCGCGCCGTCGCCCTGCGCCAAGCCGCCGCCGACGCCGAAAAGGAACGCCGCACCGCCACCACCCCGCTCACCGGCAAGTCGCCCGGTTCAGCGCCCTCCGCCGCCGAACCTCCCATGGAAAGCTGAACGGCCTGAACTCCAGCGCAATCGCGCATTTCCACCGGAAACAGAGGTCGGGTTCGGCGGCACGCCCGGCGATCGCGCATCGGCGCCGGTTATCCGGCCTCTCCAGGCCCTCAGAAGGGGCGTAGATGCGCGGAACACGTTCGACTGGGTCTGACCGCCCGCCGTATGCGGTGAGTTTGCGCGGTTAGGGGCCCTCCGAACGAGGTCGGCCCGGTTTCAGGCGGCGATGCCGTGCTCGCGGAGGAGGGCGGGGATGCTGGTGGTGCGGTTGCGGACGATCGCAATCGCACCGGCGGCCAGGCCGGCGATCAGCCAGGCGAACAGCAGGAAGAGGTTGGTGGCGACGCCGGTGGATTCGGTGAGCAGGGCGCGGGTGGCGTCCAAGGCCGGGGTGATCGGGGAGAAGATCCGAAGCACGCCGAAGACCGCCGGTTCGGCGGAGGTCAGCATGGTGGCCAGGCTCAGGACGGTCAGACCGAGCGCGACCAGGCGTCCGGCGCCGCCGAACCAGGCGACCAGGGCGTGGTTGACGGCAACGAAGGCCAACCCGGCCACGAGCATCAGACCGAGCAGTCCGAAGAGCTTGCCGACGGGGAGTTGCAGCGCGAACTGTCCGATCGCCGTCACCACGACGGACTGGACGCCCACCACGATCACCCCGGGCAGCAGCGCCTCCGCCACCAGGTAGGCCGACGAACGCGCCGAGCCGAGCAGCCGGGAGCCGACCGCGCGCACCACCACGAAGGTGGCCAGTGCGCCGGCCCACAGCGAGAGCACCATCAGCAGGGTGGCCCAGCCGATGCCGGTGCCGGCGGTGCCTTCGAGGTTGTCGGTGGCGATCGGCGCGGCAACCACCTCGGCGAGGTTCTGGCGGTCGCCCTCGGTGTAGCTGGGCAGCTTGTCCTTGCCCTCGGCGATGCCGTCCGCCATCTCCCTGGCGCCGTCGGCGAGCTGGCGGCTGCCGTCAGCCGCGTCGACCAGGCCGTCGGAGAGCTCGCCGGTTCCGTCGGCCAACTGGGACGAGCCGTTCGCAGCCTGCGCGATGCCGTCCACCAACGCGGGGATGCCGTCGGCCAGCTGATCCGTGCCCTTGGCGAGCTCGGCGGTGCCGGTCACCAACTTCTTGCCGCCCGACTTCAGCAGGTTCAACTGGTCGGCCGCATCCTCGGAGCCGGCTGAGGCCAGCTGGTCATGCAGCTGGGAGAGCCCGCCGGCCAGTGCCTGCGAACCGCTCAGCAGCGACTGACCGGTCTGCGGATCCGGCTGGGCGAGACCCTGCGCGGCGGCCTGTCCGGCCGCGCCGATCCCCACCGGAACCCCGACTCCGAGACCGACCTGCAGCCCGGCCTGGGCGCCGGCCTGAGCGCCGACGGAGACCCCGACCTGGACGCCCGCCGAGCGTCCCGCCTCGAAGAAGGCGCAGCCCCCGGCGTCCTGGATCTGCTGAGGACAGGGCGCCGCCTGCTCGGCAGCGTTCTGGGCGGCCCCGGTCGCGGCGGACGCGGCCTGATCCGCGGCCCCGGCCAGCGCCTGCTGCACCGCCTGGCTCTGTGCCTGCTGATCGGCCGCCTGGGCGGCCCCCTGCTGCAGCTGCTGGTTGCCGCTGAGCTGGTTCATCGCGTCCTGATACTGCTGCAGACCACCGGCCAGCCCACTCGCGCCCTGGGAGAGCTGGCCTACCCCGGCCACCAGCTGCTCCTGCTGGTCGAGCGAGTCGAGAGTCTGGTCGACCAGCTGGTTCACCCCGCCGACGTACTGCTTCACCCCGTCGGCCAGTTCGCCGGCGCCGTCGGCGAGCTTGCGGAGATCCTTCGGCATGGAGGCGGTCTCGACCGCCATCCGGTCCAGCCCGTCGGCCAGCTGGTCGGCTCCGTCGGCCAGCTGGACGGAGCCGTCCGCGGCCTGCTCGATGCCGTCGGCGAGCTGTTCGGCGCCGTCGGCCAGTTCGGCGGCACCGTCTGCCATGGTGACGAAGTTCTCGCCCATCTCGTTGAAGCCGAGGTAGATCTGATCGAGGTAGGTGCTGGTGAGGGTCTCGTTGAGGGTGGTGGCGGCGGCGTGGGCGACCACCTTGCCGAGGGTGGCGTCGGCTATCCCCGCGACCGGCGAGGTCTCGACGCGGATCGTTGCCCGGCGCGCGTCGCCGGCCGAACCGGCGTAGGAGGTGGCGGCGGCGGAGAACTCGGCGGGGATGGTGACCATGGCGGCGTAGCGTCCGCTGGCCAGGCCGGCGCGGGCGTCCGACTCGGAGGCCTGCTTCCAGGTGAGGTTCTCCACCCGGTCGGAGTCGACCAGTGCGGCGGTCAGCTGGCGGCCCAGCGGGATGTACTGGTCGTCGATGGTGACCGGCTCGTCGAGGTTGACGATGGCCGCCTCGACCTGGCGCGGGTTGCCGTTCCAGGTGGCGGCGAAGAGACCGCCCGCCACCAGCACCGGGACCAGGATCAGCCCCAGCCAGGTGGCCCAGCGCCCGGGCTTGGCGTTGTTGCGTTCGACGATCATCGGTCAGCTCCTGCGGTGGCGAGGTGCGGGGTGAGGTGCAGCGTCCGGTAGTGCGAGGCGAGGGACGCGGGCGAGGTGCCGGGCATCACGCCCAGCACCCAGGTGGTGGGACGCTCCGGGTCGGGCGGGGCGGCGAGGGCCGCGAAGAGCTCGGCCTGCAGCTCGTCGGGGAGCTCGTCGGCGGCTGGGACGAAGGCGATGCCGCCGCGGGCCAGGGCGAGCTCGCCGGTGAAGTCGGCGGTGGTGGCCTGCAGGACGGGCGCCTTCGTCCGCACCAGGGAGGCCTCCTCGGGCAGCACCCGGCCCAGCACCTTCGCCTCGCCGGCGGTGAACTTCGCGCGTCCAGACAGGCCGTACATGAGGGCCAGCCGGCTGAGGTGGTCGCCGTCCACCACCAGCACCTCGCCGCGCTCGACCCGCACCGAAACCCCGTCGAAGAGGACGTGCTCGCCGTCGCTCGCCACCAGCCCCTCGCCGTGGATCGCGGACTCGTCAGCCGCGGCGGGCCAGCCCGCCAGCTTCGTCTGGTGAGCGAGCGCTTCGCCCTCGACGTCCAGCACCGGCAAGCGGCGGTCGAGCCAGCCGGGCAGCCACCAGGACGCCCGTCCCATCAGCTTCATGACCGCGGGCCCGAGGGTCATCCGCACCAGGAAGGCGTCGAAGGCGACGCCGAGCGCCAGCCCGAAGGCGATCGGCTTGATCACCCCGATGCCGGTCGGGACGAAGAAGATGAAGACCGAGAACATGATCAGCGCGGCGGCGATCACGACCTTGGCGGAGTGGACGAAGCCGTCCGCGATCCAGTTCGGGTTGCCGTGGACGTAGTCCTCCCGCATCCGGGAGGTGAGGAAGACCTCGTAGTCCATCGCCAGGCCGAAGAGGATGCCCATCAGGATGATCGGCAGGAAGCTGATCACCGGCCCGGGTTCGGGCAGGTTGATCAGCTGGCGTCCGATGCCGTGGTTGAAGACCAGGGTGATGACGCCGAAGGCGGCGCCGACGCTCAGCAGGTAGCCCAGCGCGGCCTTGATCGGCACCCAGATCGAACGGAACGCCATCGCCAGCAGCACCAGCG
>CAZLWS010000110.1:0-9761 GCA_964563205.1 uncultured Propionibacteriaceae bacterium
GCCGGCGTCCACCACGTCCGGTCGGTGCTGCATGAGTCGGTGGCCGGCCTGGCGCCCGATCCGAAGGCGGTCGTGCCCGCCCTGGTGGTCGGCGACACCAGCGCCATGTCGCCCGAGCTCACCGACCGGTTCCGGATCACCGGGCTGGCGCATCTGGCCGCGGTCTCCGGGAGTAACCTGACGCTGCTGCTGGCGAGCCTGCTCTGGCTGGCGGGCCGGCTCGGCGTGCGCGGCTGGTGGCTGCGCGGCCTGGCGGTGGCCGGCGTGGCCGGGTTCGTCGTGCTCTGCCACGGCGAGCCGAGCGTGGTGCGGGCGGCGGCGATGGGCAGCGTGGGGCTGGCAGCGCTCGGCTTCGGGGGACGCCAGCGCGGTCTGCGGCAGCTGTCGTGGGCGGTCATCGGGCTGCTGCTGATCGATCCCTGGCTGGCGTCGTCGGCCGGCTTCGCGCTGTCGGTCACCGCCTCGGCGGGGATCATCTGCTGGGCGCGGGCCTGGACGGACGCGCTGACCAGCTGGCTGCCACGCGGCTTGGCCGAGGCGCTCGCCGTGCCGATCGCCGCGCAGCTGGCCACCCAGCCGATCATCGTGGCGATCTCCGGCCAGCTGAGCCTGGTCGGCGTCCTGGCCAACCTGATCGCCGGCCCGCTGGTCGGTCCGACTACGATCCTCGGGTTCGCCTGCGCCGCGATCGGGCCGTTCCTGCCGCCGGTCGCGGTGGCACTGGGCTGGCTGGCCGGCTGGGGCGCTCAGGCGTTGTGCTGGATCGCAGACCTCGGCGCACAGCTGCCTGCGGCGGCGATCCCGTGGCCGGCGACCCCGGCCGGGATCGCCGTGCTGATCGGGCTGAGCCTGGCGAGCTTCCTGCTCGGAAGCCGCCTGCTGCGCACCCGCTGGCTGGCGGTCACCGCGGCGGTGGCGCTGGTGACGGCGCTGCTGCGCCCGGTCTCCGCGCCGGGCTGGCCGCCTGCGGACTGGGAGGTCGTCCAGTGCGATGTAGGGCAAGGCTCGGCCACCGTGGTCGCGGTGGCGCCGAGCGAGGCGATCGTGATCGACACCGGCCCGGAACCGGCAGCCCTGGAACGCTGCCTGAGCGTGCTCGGGGTGGCCAAGGTGCCGCTGCTGGTGCTCACCCACTTCCACAGCGACCATGTGGGCGGGCTCGCCGCCCTGGCCGGCCGCGGGGTCGGCGCGGTGCTGGCGCCCGACGGCCATGCCGGCGCCGAGCAGGTGCCACTGGTCCTGCCGGACGCGCAGCCGCTCGCCCCCGTCCCCGGTCTGGTCGTCGGAGTGGGTCGGGTGCAGGTGACGGTGGTGTCGGCCCTGCCACTCCCGGCCCTCGCGATTGCGGGCGAGGGGGAGTCAAGCGGCGAGAACGACGGCTCGGTGGTCACCCGCATCGACACCGGACGACTCGTCGTCCTGGCCACCGGAGACATCGAGACCACCGGACAGGCCGCCGTGCTGAGTTCCGGCCAGCCGCTCGCCGCCGACGTCCTGATCGTCCCGCACCACGGCTCCGCCCGCCAGACTGCCGAGCTGTTCACCGCGGTCGCGGCTCCGGTCGCCCTGATCGGCGTCGGCGAGAACACCTACGGCCACCCCTCGGCCACCGCCCTGCAGCTGCTCGCCCGCGCCGGCACCACCGCCTTCCGCACCGACACCCAGGGCTCGCTCGCCGTGTCAGTCACCGACAACGGCCTCCGGGTCACCACCGAACGGCCGTAGCCAGGCACGGGTGGCCACGCTGTGCGGATGCGGCGGATAGGGTCGGCGGATGGGCAAGATGGACGATGCGGAGCGGCTGCCGGTCGAGACGGTCGGGCAGTGGCGCGCCTGGCTGGAGGGCAATGCCGCCAGCTGCGAGGGAGTGTGGATGGTGCTGTGGCGTCCTGTGACCGGACGCTCGCGGATCAGCTACGACGACGCCATTCTCGAGGCGCTGTGCTTCGGGTGGATCGACGGGCAGGCGAAGCCGCTCGATGACGAGCGCTCCATGCTGTGGTTCGCGCCGCGGTCGGCCGCCAGCGCATGGGCGGCCACGAACAAGGCGCGCGTGGCGAAGCTCGAGGCCGAGGGGCGGATGCGTCCGGAGGGCCGGCGGCTCATCGACCTCGCCAAGGCGAACGGCATGTGGATGGTGCTCGACGGGCCGGAGGCCGGCGTCGAGCCGCCTGAGCTCACCGCCTCGCTCGACGCGGCGCCGGCGGCGCGCGCGGAGTGGGATTCGTGGACGCCTGGCCTCCGCAAGGTCGCGCTCACGGCGATAGCGCTGGCCAAGCGGCCGGAGACCAAGGCGGCGCGGATCGCGCGGATCGTCGCCGACGCGGCGGCGGGCAAGCGCCCGGCCTGACCGGCTCGGCCCGGCCGCACTCTGTCAAAGGTATGGCAGGTTCTGTTAGGCTCCCCGCGTGACATCCCGAGAGGAATTCATCGACGCGGCGCTGCGGGCCATCGACGAGTCGCGGGCGAGCCTCGACCCCGACTATCCCCGCTTCCACGTCGCGCCCCCGGCGGGGCGGCTGAACGATCCGAACGGGCTGATCGTGATCGACGGGGTCTACCACGTCTTCTACCAGTTCGGGCCCTTCTTCCCGCATGACAAGGCGATCTGCTGGGGGCACGCGACCTCGTCCGACCTGGTCCACTGGACCACCCACCCCCCGGCCATCCCGCCCTCCGACTGGTATGACCGCAACGGCGTCTACTCCGGGGGCGCGGTGGCCCACGACGGGAAGGTCTGGCTGCACTACACCGGCAACGTCAAGGACGCCGAGGGGCGCCGCGAGTCCTACCAGTGCGCCGTCACCACCACCGACTTCGAGAGCTTCCCCAAGCTGCAAGCCAACCCGCTCATCCCCGGCCCGCCCGCCGGCTACACCGCCCACCTCCGGGACCCTTTCGTGGCCCCTGACGGCGACGGGTTCGCCATGTACCTGGGCGGCCAGCGGGCCGACAACACCGGCTGCATCCTGGTCTACCGCTCGTCCGACCTGGTCGACTGGCAGTTGGACGGCGAACTGACCTTCCCGGACGACCGGTACGCCGACTACGGCTACATGTGGGAGTGCCCGAACGTCTTCCGGCTGCCGGACGCTGACACCGGCGAGGAGTTCGACGTCCTGATCTTCTGCCCGCAGGGGATCGACCCGCGGGGTGACGAGTTCCGCAATATCTTCCCTTGTGGCTACCTGGTCGGCCACCTGGAGGGCAACCTGTTCACGCCCTCCGGCGAGTTCACCGAGTTGGACGGCGGCTTCGAGTTCTACGCCCCGCAAGTCTTCACGGCCGCCGCCGGCGAGCCGGAACGGCCGCCGCTGCTGATGGGCTGGCTCGGCAACGCCTCGGAGGACGACCAGCCCTCGCTGGCCGAGCACGGCTGGGTGCACGTCCAGAGCGTCCCGCGCGATCTCACCCTGCGCGGCGGGCGGCTCCACCAACTGCCCCGCCGGATCGCGGGGGAGCCGGCCGGGCTGGCGATCGCCGGGACGGAGCTCGCCGCCCCGGCCCGGCCGCTCCCCGAACTGGACGGCGTCCGATCGTTCATCCTCGACCTGGTCGTCGACCAGCGCGAGGAGTGGAGCCTGTGGCTCGGCCGGCCGGACGGCGCCCATGTGACGCTGGCCTTCGAGCGCGGCGTGCTCACCGTCGACCGCAGCGCCACCCGCTACCGGCACGGCGACCTCCGGCGGCTGGCCGTCCCCGACCTCGACTGGCTCGAGGTCACCGTCGTCCACGACCGCTCGGTCACCGAGGTCTTCGTGGCCGGCGGCCACACCGCCTTCAGCCTGCGCAGCTACCTCGACCCGGAGGAGTTCCAGGTGGCGATCGCCGGCGACGCCGGTGTGGCAGCGGCCGCCGCGACCATCCTGGAGTGACCCGCGCCAGGACGTATGTCCAACCCTTGACATTCCTGTCAAACGATTGACAGACTAGAGCCGATTTCCCAGAGGCACGTTCGAGGAGGAACCCCCGCATGGATCACAGCCGCGTCGCCCAGACGGTGCTCAAAGCCGTCGGCGGCCCAGACAACATCTCCGCAGCGGCGCACTGCGCGACCCGGCTGCGCCTGGTGCTGAACGACCAGCAGAAGGTCGATCAGGCCACCCTCGACAACGACACCGACATCAAGGGCACCTTCTCGGCCGCGGGAATGTTCCAGATCATCGTCGGCCCCGGCGACGTGGACGTGGTCTACGACAAGCTGATCGCCTCCGGCGTCAAGGAGGCCAGCAAGGCCGAGGCCGCTCAGGAGGCCGCCAAGCAGGGCAACCTCTTCACCCGCTTCATCAAGATGGTCGCCGACATCTTCGTCCCGGTACTGCCCGCCCTGGTCGCAGGCGGCCTGCTGATGGCGCTGAACAACGTCCTGACCGCGCGCGGCCTGTTCGGGGCGGAGTCGCTGGTCGACCGCTGGCCGGGCATCACCGACGTCGCCGAACTGGTCAACCTGCTGGCTTCGGCGCCGTTCGCCTTCCTGCCGGTGCTGATCGGCTTCTCGGCCACCAAGCGGTTCGGCGGCAACCCCTACCTTGGCGCCGCGATGGGCGCCGCCATGGTCTTCCCCTCGCTGGTCAACGGCTGGGGCGTGGCCGCGGCGATCGCGGACGGCAGCATGCCGTTCTGGAACATCTTCGGGCTCCAGGTCGCCCAGGCCGGCTACCAGGGCCAGGTCATCCCGGTGCTCTTCGTCAGCTACCTGCTGGCGACCATCGAGAAGCAGCTGCACCGCTGGTTCAAGGGCACCACGGACTTCCTGCTCACCCCGCTGCTCACCATTCTGGTCACCGGCTTCCTCACCTTCATGCTGGTCGGCCCGCTCACCCGCCAGCTCGCCGACGCGATCTCCTTCGGCCTGCTGTGGCTGTACGAATCCACCGGCTTCCTCGGCGGCCTGGTGTTCGGCCTGCTCTACTCGCCGATCGTGGTCACCGGCCTGCACCAGAGCTTCCCGGCGCTGGAGCTGACCCTGCTGCCGCCCGGCGGCCCGGGCTCGTTCATCTTCCCGGTGGCGTCGATGGCCAACATCGCCCAGGGCGGCGCCACGCTGGCGGTCTTCCTGGCCGCCAAGGACGCCAAGCTGAAGGGCATGTCGGGCGCCGCCTCGGCCTCGGCGCTGATGGGCATCACAGAGCCCGCGATCTTCGGCGTCAACCTGCGGCTGCGCTGGCCGTTCTTCATCGCCATCGGCTCGGCGGCCGTCGGCGCGGCGCTGATCAGCATCTTCGACGTCCGGGCGGTCGCCCTCGGCGCCGCCGGCCTGATCGGCTTCGTCTCCATCGACCCGGTCGACATCCCGATGTTCATCGTGGCCTCGCTGGTCACCCTCGGCCTCTCCTTCGGCGTCGGCACGGTCTACGCCCGCAGCCGAGGACGGGCGTCCATCGCCGGAACCCATGTCGACGAGACGATCGAGGAGGAGGCCGTCGAGAACGCGGCGGCCGCCGCCGTCGTCCCGGCCGGCGACGTCACCGACTTCACCGTGACCGCTCCGCTGACCGGCGAGGCGATCCCGCTCGCGCAGGTGAAGGACCCGATCTTCTCCGGCGGGGTGCTCGGCCCGGGAGCGGCGATCGTCCCCTCCGCCGGACGCGTGGTCGCCCCCTTCGACGGCGAGGTGATCGTCGCCTTCCCCACCGGCCACGCCTACGGGCTGCGGTCGGCCAGCGGGGTGGAGATCCTCATCCACGTCGGCATGGACACCGTCCAGCTGGACGGCAAGCACTTCAGCCCCAAGGCCAAGGTCGGCCAGCAGGTGCGACGCGGCGAGCTGCTCGCCGAGGTCGACTTGGCCGCGGTCGCGGCCGCCGGCTACGACACCACGACCCCGGTCGTGGTCACCAACGCCACCGCCTACGAACGGGTGGACGCTGAGGCGACCGGTCCGGTGGCCGCCGGCGATCCTTTCCTGGCCGCGGTGGCGCCCGCCGCCGTCTGAACCGTCGCAAGCCCCTGGAGGCCTGCTGGACGCGCTCGTCCGGCAGGCCTTCTAGGTTGTGGCGCCCTCGATGAGGGTGACGGGAAACTCGACCGGGGCCACGGCCGGCCGCTCGGACGCCGGCGTCGACGGGTCGCCTGCGGGGCCGTCCTCGATGCGCCGCAGCAGGATCTCCACTGCGGCGCGGCAGATCTGCCGGATCGGCTGTTGCACGGTGGTCAGCCACGGGACGGCGGCGCGCAGCGCGCTGGTGCCGTCGAAGCCGACCACCCGCAGGTCGTCCGGCACCGCGCGACCATTGCGCCGCGCCCAGTCGATCACCGCGCACGCGGTCAGGTCGTCAGTCGCGAAGACGGCGTCGATCGAGTCGGCCAGGCCGTCCAGAGCCGCGTTGATCAGCCGGCTGCGCTCCGGCTCCGGGGTGCCGAACTTGACGGTGACGACAGCGGGCTCGATGCCGGCCTCGGCGAGGACTTCCCGGTAGCCCGCCTCGCGGAGGTTGCGCGGGCCGGAGGTCGACGTGAACAGAGCCGGACGGCGCGCCCCGCGGCGCAGCAGCAGCTCGGCGGCCAGCCGGCCGCCGGCGGCGTTGTCGGCACGGGCGTTGGGGATGTGGGGCGCCAACTCGCGGTCGATCGTGACCACCGGCAGCCGGGTCGCGGCGTACTCGGGGATCGAGTCGTTGTGGGCGCCGGAGATGATGCCGTCCACCCGGTTGCCCTCCAGCTGCAGCAGGTAGTCCCGCTCGACCTCGCTGCGCCCCAGGCTGTTGCACAGCAGCGTCCGATAGCCGCGTTCGGCCAGGGCGTGCTCGAGGGAGACCGCGACCTCGCCGAAGAAGGGCAGCGCGACGGTGGGCAGGATGACGCCGACCACCCGGGTGCGCTGGCCGAGCAGGGCGCGGGCGACCTCGTTGGGCCGGTAGTGCAGCTCGGCCATCGCCTGGGCGACCTTGTCCTTGGTGGCCTGGCTGAGGTAGCCGCGGTTGTTCAGCACCCGTGAGACGGTCGTGGGGGAGACCCCCGCCAGCACGGCGACATCGGCGATGGTGGGTTCGCTGCCTGGTCGTGCCACCGAGTTCCTCCTGCCCTTGCCGGCTGTCGTTTCACGAATCCTAGTGTCAGTCGCGTCGCGGTCACGCGGAGCGGGCCCGTACCCTGGTCACCGGAGCTGAACTGGACCGGAGGACGCGCGCATGGAGTTGGGCCTGACGGGCGTCTTCGCGGTGCTCTTCGTGCTCGCCTACGCCCGGGAGCCGCGGAGCATGCGTTGCGCGGTCCTCCTCTTCGGCGCGGTCGCCTCGCTGGCTTTGAGCCTGATCTCGTTGCTCGGCCAGGCGGCCTCGGAACGCTCGGAGACGGCCGGCGCCTGGGTGCTGCTGGCGTTGCTGATCGTGATCGTCGCCATGGTCGTGCTGGTCGCGGTGATGCTGGTGCTGAACGGGCTCACCATGGTGCGCAAGGAGGGTCGCAAGCTCTCCAACCTGCTCTCGCTGCTGCTGGGTCTGGGAGTGCTCGCGGCCGTGGTAGCCGTCGTGACGGCGGTTTCGGCCTCGGTCGCGACCGGGTCGGTCACCCTGGTGCTCGGGGTGCTCTTCGCGAGTCTGCCGTTCGGCTTCCTCGCCTACGGCTTCCTGGCGTACCTGCTGTACTCGGCGGTCTACCAGCTGATCACCCGCCGGGAGAGCCGGCAGGTGGGGGCGGTCGTCGCACTGGGGTCGGGCCTGATCCAGGGCGAGGTGCCGCCGCTGCTCGCCAGCCGGCTGGACGGGGCGCGGCGGGCCTACGAGGCGGCTGCGGCATCGGGGGCGAACCCGGTCATCGTCACCTCGGGCGGCCAGGGGGCGGACGAGCCGCGGTCGGAGGCCGAGGCGATGGCGGAGTACCTGATCGAGCACGGCGTGCCGGCCCAGGACGTCCTCACCGAGCCCGAATCCCGCACAACGCAGGAGAACCTGGCCAACACCGCCGCGCTGCTGGCCGAGCGGGGCGTCACCGGCCCGGTCGCGGTGGTCACCAACGACTTTCACGCTTTCCGCTCGGCCATGATGATGCGGAACGCCGGCGTGCCGGGCTACGTCCTCGGCGCTCCCACCGCCGACTACTACTGGCCCAGCGCGACCATCCGGGAGTACCTGGCGATCCTGCGCGACCACTTCTGGTTCGTGGTCATCTCGGTGGCGGTGCTCAGCCTGCCGGCCGCCGGGCTGGTGGCGCAGCTGCTGCTGGGGTGATCGCCGGGAGCAGGCGGATGTCGGCGCGCGCTGGCATGCTGTAGCTCGTGGAATCTCCCTTCGGCCGGACGCTGCTGGTCATCGGCCCTGAGTCGCTGCTCGCCGGACGCGCGGTGGCCGACCTGCTCGCAGCTGCGCGCGCGCAGCGTCCGGAGGCCGCGGTCAACCGGGTGGCGGCCGGCGAGCTGACCGTGGGCGGCCTGGCCGAGGCTGCCGGCGGCTCGCTGTTCGCCGACGCCTCCGTGGTGGTGGTGGAGGAGCTGCCGGAGCTGCCGGCCGATGTCGCCGACGCCCTGGTCGCCCTGGCGGCGGCTCCCGGGCCCGACCTGGCGCTGGCGCTCGTCCATCCCGGGGGAGTGAAGGGCAAAGCCGTCCTCGACCGGCTGCGCAAGGCGGGCGTGCACTCGGTCGACTGCCCGTCGCTGAAGGCCTGGGAGTTGCCGCAGTTCGTGGTCGCCGAGGCCCGCCGGGCGGGCGTCCGCATGGAGAAGCCGACCGCGGAGGTGCTGGTGAACGCGGTCGGCGCCGACCTGAACGCGCTCGCGTCCGCCGTCCGGCAGCTGATCGACGACGCCGAGGGGCAGATCCTCACCGAGGCGGCCGTCCGGCGCTACTTCGGCGGACGGGCGGAGGTGCGCAGCTACGAGATCGCCAGCGACGCGCTGGCCGGACAGACCGGCCCCGCCTTGGAAAAGCTGCGCTGGGCGCTGGCCACCGGCGTCGGGCCGCCTCAGGTGACCGCCGCCGTGGCCGCGAACCTGCGCGAACTCGGCAAGTACCTGGACGCCCGCGACGACGGCCTTCGAGACGCCCAGATCGCGCAGCGCATCGGCGTCCCGCCCTGGAAGCTGAAGTCGCTGGGTCCGTTGGCGCGGCAGTGGCGTTCGGATGGCGTCGCCCGCGCGATCCACGCGGTGGCGGCGGCGGACGCGCAGGTGAAGGGGGCCAGCAGCGACGCCGGCTTCGCCTTGGAGCAGATGGTGCTGGCCATCATCGGCTGCCGCGGCCGCTAGCCCCAGGGAACGCCGAACGCCGCCCCGTGGGGCGGCGTTCGAGGTGAAGCTCAGAGCGCGGCGGCCTTGCTGGCGATCGCCGACTTGCGGTTCGCGGCCTGGTTCTTGTGGATGACGCCCTTGGACGCGGCCTTGTCGAGCTGGCGGTTCGCCGCCTTCGCGTACTCCTGCGCCTTCTCGGTGTCACCGGCGGCGACAGCCTCGTTGAACCGGCGCACGTGGGTGCGCAGGGAGGACTTCACAGCCTTGTTGCGGAGCCGAGACTTCTCGTTGGTCAGAATCCGCTTCTTCTGGGACTTGATGTTCGCCACAGGGCTTGCCTTCTTGGTCGGGTGATCGTGCTGGGGCATCCTGAAACGGACGCGACCACCAACCCTACCAAAGCCCGCCGATGCCACCAAGTCGAGGCCGAGGCGCCGGGAGAAGCAGCCGGGTGCGGCACGGTAAGGTGTGTCGTCGGTCCTCAACCAGGAAAGCTGCATGCCCGCACCACGCCCCGGCGCGACGCCGCCGGAGATCATCCGCAACTTCTGCATCATCGCCCACATCGACCACGGCAAGTCGACGCTGGCCGACCGGA
>CAZLWS010000111.1:0-7945 GCA_964563205.1 uncultured Propionibacteriaceae bacterium
CCACCGAGTGGAAGCTCTGGACGTGCGGGACGCCCCACGCGCGGGCCACCGGCAGTGCCGCCACTCCGGACATCCAGTGGTGCGAGTGCAACAGGTCGTAGCGGGATTCCAGCGCCGCCAGCCCGGTCGAGAACTCGTCGATATGTGCGTCGATCAGGCTCTTGGCCAGCCGTGTCGGCGGCCCGGCCGGCAGATGCAGCAGCCGAACCGCGTCCGAGAGCTCCACGACATCAGGCTGAGCGGGATCACTGCGCCGGGTGATCAGATCGACGCGGTGACCGAGTTCGGCCAACACGAACGCCTGGTGGTACTCAACGACGTTCATCCCACCCGCGTCCCCCGACCCGGGCAGCTCGGCAGGCGAGGTGTGCATCGAGACGAACGCGAGGTGCAGTGGATCAGTCACCCCGACACTGTAGGGGCGACGACAGCCGCCCCGCGCGGTGGTGGTCAGAAGTACCTTCGCCACGCGCTCAGGAGATCGGCGAGGACCCCGTCCGGCAGGATCTGTTCGGTGGCCTCGCGCCAGATGCTCAACGCGATCGGGCTTCTGAGCACGTTCGCGAAGTGGCGGCGACCAAGCGCGATCGCCTTGCCGGTCGGCGAGTCGTCACTATGCCGATTGAAGACCTGCGCAGTCTCCTCCGGGTCCGAGTTTGCCATCAACAGGAACAGGTCGCCGAAGTCCTTCGGCAGGACGCGCTGCGGACGCGTCGCTATCCGTTCCAGCCGCTCGCCGAGCTTGTACGACTTCGCACACACCAGGGCGGGGATACCGGCCACGTTGGCTTCAACGGAACGACTCGGGTCGGCAATGTCTGTGATCATCACAGGTCCGCGATCGACGGTAGCCAACTCGATGCCATCGGCGACACCGACGGCAGCCGTGCCGTGCGTGGTCTTGAGAACTGTGACTGAGCGGCGCGAGCGTCCGACGTTGCCTGTAAGTGAACCGGGGCACAGGAAGTCGATCTGCTCGTCCCAGCTGACCAAACCGCTCGCATCGCGCCGCCCACGACCCCACAAACCCGGTCGAGAGCTGTCGCGCGGCTCGAATCCGGCCGAGCGAAGCGCGTCGGTGAAGCTCGGCTGGTCGTTCACCTGAATCGGCGTGACCGCGAAATCGCCATCCGATGTCGGCAGGACCAGACCAAAGGTCTGTGGACAGCGGAGCATCACCGCGTGGCCGCCGAGAATGGTCAAGGATCCAGCCTGATCGGGCAGGACCTCCGTGAGGATGGAGATGATCGCGCGACGCGACCACTCGACCGGCCCCACAGGTTCTCGCCCCACGCGCCCGCCCTGATCCGGCTCGCTCGGATCGGAGGCCGTGAACCGCATCAGCCTTGCCGCCCCACGAGCGCCCTGGCTTGTGCGTCGCCGGCGACGCTCCCGCTGAGGCAGTCGATGGCGATCTGCCACCGATCCGCCAGCCACAGGCCGTTGACGTCCTGCGTCCTGCCTGACTCGTGAATGCCGTTGAAGGGCAGCAGCATCACGCGCGGGCCGCGGTAGCCGGCTGGCACTAGGTCGAGTTCGCCCACGTCGGCCGCCAACCCGATGTCCGACACATAGAACTGCTGCGGCTGATCTCCCCCGACGTTGACCAGTTGGTTCGCGGCAGCGCCACCGGTGAGCGCCCACCTCAGGGACGGCACACCCGCGAAGCGGTCCGCAATCTGCTCCCAGTCACGCTTCGGGAGGTACTCGACCCCAGCGCGCTTGGTGAGGCGGTCGAGCCGGGACGCCCGGAACAGCAGGTCACTCTCGCGGCCCGGAACCGCCCGGCCGTCACGAACCAGGCGGATGCGTTCCCACCCGTCCAGAAACCCGACGACTGACTCCGGCCGCTCCCCTGAGTAGTCCATGTCGCAAGCGACCCGTGCCGCCGCGCTGGCACCCGAGTCTGCATTCATGCGCTGAGCAAGGGTAAGTCCCAGGCTGGCCAGCACTCGCTCGAGCACGCTGGCGGTGGGATCGAGTTCGCCGGATTCGATACGGCTGATCGTGCTGGGCGCGACCCGCGAGAGCGCCGCCAAGTCGCGGACGCTCAACGCGTTAACCATCCGCTGCGTGCTCACAAGTTCCGCCACCATCATCCTCACAACGCTACCCCATTCTGTACGCGTATACGCAACACTCTTGGTTTCCCACATTGCAGCCAGCCGCTCCCCACCCGACACGCCGTAGTGGCTGACGACACGCCGCAGCGGGAGTCGCGGCGGCCCGAGGCGGGGGCATGCTTCTCGTCCCTTAGCCGACCTCGTGCCAAGCGGCCCTCCAGCGGTGGAAACCCGGACATGCCTGCGGTCAATAGGCGGTCAATCGACAAGATCTCTTCACCAACCCGCTGACACACTCGGTACGTTGTCGTCCGTGAGTCCGATACGGGGGGCATTGAGGCCATGGACCAGATAGTTGGGAAAGGGCACCACACAGCCCAGCGCCGGTTGGCGGTCGATGGCGCGGCTTCGACATCGAAGGCCACCTACGATCAGATCGAGCTGACCGAGCAGGAATCGGTTGTGTTCGAGTCCCTGCGCCGTATCCGGGACGCCCCGGGCACGCTGTACTCGCGTGAACTGGCATCCCTAGTCACCGAGCGATCCAAGGGCTCAACGAATCTCGCCGCAACCGACGAGGCACTATTGGGGTTGCTCAACCGGTGGTTCACCGAGCCGCTGGTGCTCGTGGACAGCTCCAGCAGCCGCTCGATCCCCGGGATGCTCGAACTCGTCACGGCCACCAAGTATCGGGAGTTCATCGACACCCTCATCAGCCTGCGCACCCAGTCCCGCCCTCGGATTCATCCTGATGGGGTCGTCGTCCAGCCGGCCGAGCGCACAGCAGAAGTCACCTTCTCCTATCCGGAGTTCAAACTTCCAGGTGAGGCAACCACACCTGCGAGCCAAGCGTGGGCAGAGGTCGCGCGGCAGCGCTACGCGGAGGTCGCCGCGCCGACGCCGCAACTGCTGACGCGCCTTGATCAGGCCTCACTCGGTTCGTCAGTCGTCGCGCTGGAGGACAGCCCGATCCTGCTGATCAAGCTCGACAACAGCTTCGTGGAGAACTTCAACATCGAGGAGTTCGTGCGTGGCCTTCCGGGCGACGCGCAGAACCGGCGCATCCGGCTCATGGCGTGGAACACCGTCTTCGGTGGGGATCGGACCCACCTTGGCGGCGTCACCTACGACATCCTCGACGCGGAGTGGGCGATCTTCACTTCACCGCTGGTGTCCTTCGACGGCGCCTGCTTCGACTGTGAAGCCGAAGACGACGAGGGTCTACTCGAGCAGGCCGTCAACCTCCGCGACACCACGTTCACGCCGAGCGTACGGCGCGTGTCCTTCGATGACTGCATCTTCACCGGCGACACCCGCGAACTCACTTTCGAAGACGCCGTGTTCTCTGGCGCCCACGTCTCCTTCGCCCGCACTGACTTCGGCTCCACCGAGCTCTACTGCTACCAAGCCGTGTTCGGCGGTGGCACGGCCATCGAGTTCATTGAGGCGCGGCAGGAGGGGGCCCGATTCAGCTTTGCGGACGCTCAGCTGGGCGGCCACGGCCAGGCTGAGGGACGGCTCACCTTCTACCGAGTCAATCCCCTGCCTCAGCTGGATCTCTCCTTCCGAAACGCCGACACCGTCCACTTGGAGAACTCGACACTCATCGCCCCACTGCGGGTGGCCAACATTCGGACCATCTCATTGTGGGCCACCGCGGTGAGCGGGGCTCCGATCGCAATCGATCACCACGCTGAGGCGCATGGCCGCCGAACGGGCCGAACCTCCCGCGATTGGTTCCTCGACGCCATCGCCAACGGACGCACCGAGCGGCGCGCAGAACTCGCGGCGGAGTACGCGGTCATCAAGGAGATCTTCCAGGCAATGGGAGAGTACGACCTTGAGGATGAGGCCTTCGTCCGGCACATGAGGTACAAGCAGACTTCTCTTGCTGGCCGCGCCACCTACGGCATCCTCGACAGACTGGGACGCTTCGGCACCGCCCCGGCCCTTACTCTGGGGTGGTTCGCTGCCACTTGGGCAGTGTTTTGTGTCATCAACCTGCTCCTGCTTGTGGCATTCCCGCTCGCCTTTGTGATCACCGGATCCACTGGAAGCGTCCTGATCGATGCGATCTTCTACACCAGTGCGTCGTTGATTCAAGCGGACTGGACGGTCGTTCCCGTCCAACCCTTGGTGTATTTGCTGTGGTTCGCTCAATGCGTCGTGGGCTGGTTCTTTCTCGGCTATTTCTTCGCGGCTTTCGTGCGCCGCACGCTACGGTAGGCGTCGATGAGCGACATCCTTCTCAGATCGGCATCCGAGGCGGACGCGGCCCTGCTGCGCGACCTCGCCCGGGCGTGCCCACCGCTTGACCTGCACACGCCCTACACCTATTGGGTGAACGCGCGGTACTTCGGCGATCTCGCCGTGATCGCCGAAGAGGGCGGGCTCCCGATCGGCTTCGCCATGGCAGTTCTTCGTGGCCAGACCCTGCTGTTGTGGCAGATCGGGATCCTGCCGCCTGCCCGTGGCCGCGGGATCAGCGGCACCCTGATCGATCAGGTCGAGCGCCACGCGCATCAGCACGGCGTCACGACGATCGAGGTCTCGATCGCGCCGGAGAACGCGGCGAGCAACGCCGCGGTGCGATCGTGGGCACGTCGCCGGAGCCTCGAGGTCGAGCACATCGGCGACGTCAAGCTGACCGACGACACCGACCCAGGGTTCATGGAGTTCGAGCACATCTTCCGCATCCGCCTCTGATCCGGCGCCTGCCGACCGCCGCGACCCGAATGGCCGGGCACCGGATCTGTGGAGCGCGTCCGGTGGTCGGCTTGAGGCCGAGATCGTCGCCGACCTGATCCTCGGGGTGATCTGAGCAGCATCGGGATCAAGCCGGGCGGACCTGGGACAGTCAAGCTCAGCTATGCGGCACCGGTTCGCGTGAAGGCCCGCCACCACCGGGGCAGGTTCCCGATGATCTGCTGAGGCTGAGTTGTGGACGGGGTGAGGAACCGTCCCCAATTCGGTCCAGGTCAGGCGAGGGCGGGTTCCTCGCCTGAGTTGTCGATCAGCTGGTGGATCACGTGGTCGAGGGCGAGGCGGTAGCCGTCCGTGCCGAAGCCGAAGAGGACGCCGGCGGCCAGATCGCTGAGGTAGGAGTGCTTGCGGAACTCCTCACGGGCGTGGATGTTCGAGATGTGCACCTCGATGAACGGGATCTCGACCGTCGCCAGGGCGTCCCGCAGCGCGATCGAGGTATGGGTGAAGGCTCCGGCGTTGATGATGACGTAGCGGGTGCCGTCGAGGCGGGCCTCGTGCAGCCGGTCGACGATGGCGCCTTCGTGGTTGCTTTGGAAGGTGTCCACACTGATCTCGGCGGCGGCACCCTGGGCGATCAGGGCGAGTTCGATCTCCAGCAGGGTGGTGCTGCCGTAGACCTCGGGCTCGCGGGTGCCGAGGGCGTTCAGGTTCGGGCCGTTGATGACCAGGACGTCCATGCGCCTACTCCTCGCTTCGCTCGTCAAGAGCAGCCTGCCCTCGGCCGAACTGTTCCAACTCGGGCTTCGTCGGTCTACTCTCCCGCCTCGGACGGCTCCGGGTCCAGCGGCACCGCGGAGGGGTCGGCCAGTCCGGCGGCGACCAGCGCGGCGAGCTCGGCCACCGATCGTCCGGCGACGGGGATGCGCAAGGTGGCGACCTGGCGGTAGAGGGTCTCGCGGGCGGCGAAGATCTCGCCCAGGTCGGGCCGGCGCAGCATGGGACGGCTGGAGTCGCCGCCGAGCCGTCCCAGGGCGTCGGACAGGGTGATGTCGAGCAGGACGACCTGGTGCCCGGCCAGGTTCTCGCGGACCGACTCCGTCGTCACCGCGCCGCCGCCCAGGGCGACCACGGCCGGCGGGCCGGCCAACTGCTCGGCGATCGTCCGGGCCTCGATCTCGCGGAAGCCTTCCTCGCCGTAGCCCTCGAAGATGTCGGAGATGGAGAGCCCGCTGGCGTGCTCGATGACCTCGTCGGTGTCGATGAAGGGGAGGTTGAGCCGCGCGGCAAGGGAGCGGCCGACGGTGGTCTTGCCGGCTCCCATGAAGCCGATCAGGACGATCATGTCGTGCCTCCCTGCCGGAGAGATCCCGGGTCGGAGCCCGAGATGACGGTGGTTGGGTCCCTGCTGGGCGCCAGGACCAGTGAGGGCTGAGTCTAGTGGTGGGACGGGGGGCGGTTCCCTGTCACACACCGCGCCGACCTTCCGATGCCAGCGAACCGGGACAAGGAACCGTCCCCCGTCCCACTGCGACAAGAGCTGTTCCTCAACCCGCCGACGCAGCCTTCGCGCTCAGCCTGCGATTGCTTCTTTACCGGCGGCAAACATCGCGTCGATCGGCGCGGGCAGACAGGTGAAGAGTTCGAACTGGCGGGCGGCCTGGTGGACGAGCAGGTCGAGGCCGCCGACCACCGTCATGCCGGCGGTGGCGGCGGCGCGGGCGAGCGGGGTGGGCCAGCCGGCATAGACCACGTCGAAGAGGAGGCCCTCACGAGGCTGCAGACCCCGCTCGATGCCCGGTGCGGGGGGAAGCGTGGACAGCACGACCGGATGGACGTCACGCGGCCACTCGGCCAAATCCTCTGGGATCACCCGCATCTTGAAGCCCGCCATGATCCCCCACGCGCCGAGAGTGTTGGCCTGGTCTATGTTGCGGGCGTAAACGACGGCGCGCTTGGCGCCGAGCAACTCCAGAGCGAGCAGGGCGGAGCGGGCAGTCGCGCCGCCGCCGAGGACGGCTGCGCGCTCCCAGCCCCGCCAGTGCGGGGTCAGGGCGTCCACCAGGCCGCCGACGTCGGTGTTGTCGGCATACCAGCCGCCATCCGACTGCCGCACCAGCGTGTTGCCCACCCCTGCCCGCTCCGCGAGCGGCGAGACTTCGTCGGCGACATCCAGCACGGCCTTCTTCAGCGGCATGGTGCACGACAACCCACGCCACTCGTCGTCCAGGCCGGCCACGAAGCCTGCGAGGTCGGCTTCCTGCAGCTCGTGGCGTCCGTAGTGCCAGTCCGTCATCCCATAGCTCGCGTAGGCGGCGTTGTGCAGCACCGGCGACAGCGAGTGCTCGATCGGCGAGCCGAGGACGGCGGCCTTCACGAGCGCTCCAGCAGGGTGCCGAGCAGGCGTCCGGCGGTGGCGCACTCGTCCAGGGTGACGTCGAGGTGGGTGACGGCGCGCAGCGCCCGCGGCCCGACCGGGGTCAGCAGCACTCCGGCCTCGCGAGCCGCGGCAGCCACCTCGGCGGCAGGACGGGAGCCGGTGTCGACCACGACGATGTTCGTCGCCACCGCCCCGGGGTCGATGCTGCTGGGCACAGCCAAGGCGACCTCCGCGGCGAACGCGCGGGCCGCCCGGTGATCCTCCGCCAGCCGTTCCAGTTGATGATCGAGCGCGTAGCCGGCCGCCTCGGCGAGGATGCCGGCCTGCCGCATCCCGCCGCCCAGCCGCTTGCGCTGCACTCGCACCCGGTCGATCAGCTCGGCCGAGCCGACCAGCATCGAGCCGACCGGGGCGCCCAGCCCCTTGGAGAAGCAGACGCTGACGGCGTCGAACAGCCGGCCGTAGACGTCCAGCGGGACGCCGGTGGCGACGTGGGCGTTCCACAGCCGGGCGCCATCCAGGTGCAGCTTCACCCCGGCGCCGCGGCAGAGCTCGGAGATGCCGGTGAGCGCCTCCAGCGACTGCACCGTCCCGCCGCCAAAGTTGTGGGTGTTCTCGATCGACACCGCCGCGGTGGAGACCAGGTAGGGGCCGGCATTCGGGGTGATGATCCCGCCGACCACACCGGGGTCCGCGACCCCGTCCGGCGAGTCCCAGGTGCGCATGGTGACCCCGTGCAGGGCCGCGTGGGCGCCCATCTCGGCGCGGGCGATGTGGGCGCGGACGTCGCACACCACCT
>CAZLWS010000111.1:8045-9671 GCA_964563205.1 uncultured Propionibacteriaceae bacterium
GCGTGGGCGCCCATCTCGGCGCGGGCGATGTGGGCGCGGACGTCGCACACCACCTCTTGGCCCGGCGGAACCAGCGCCCAGACGCCCAGCAGGTTCGCCATCGACCCGGACGGCGTGAACAGCCCCGCCTCGTGCCCCAGCAGCGTCGCCACCCGCTGCTGCAGGGCGTTCAGCGCCGGGTCTTCGCCGTAGACGTCGTCGCCGACCTCGACCTGCGCCATCGCTTCGCGCATGCCGGGAGTCGGACGGGTGAGAGTGTCACTGCGCAGGTCGATCATGGCGCATCCTCAACAAGCGCCGATCTGTGGGGGTTATGGCACCCGGAACGGCCGACAACTGATCGATTCGCCGATCTGTTGGGGTTATCGACGGTCCGCAGGAGCTGATAACCCCCACAGATCGGCGTTTCCGTCCGTACGAGCCCGTTGCCGCACTCATAACCCCAATAGATCGGCGAAAGCCCGGGCGGTCTCGCGGTCATCATCCCTAGAAATCCTCGGGGTGGAACTCCTGCACCGGGTTGGAGCGCAGGATCCGTCCGCTGGTGAGCCGCTCGGCCACGACGAAGGCGAGCTCCAGCGACTGGTCGCGGTTCATCCGCGGGTCGCAGGCGGTCTCGTAGCGGTTCGCCAGATCGGCCTCGGCCAGGTCGCCCACCCCGCCGACGCACTCGGTGACGTCGTCGCCGGTCAGCTCGATGTGCACCCCGCCGGGCCAGGTGCCCAGCTGCTCGTGGACGTCGAAGAAGCCGTTGACCTCCTCGACGACCTGGCTGAAGGCGCGGGTCTTGTAGCCCAGCGAGGTCTCGAAGGTGTTGCCGTGCATCGGGTCGCACACCCAGGCGACCTTGCGTCCGGTCGCCTCCACGGCCTGGACGATCGGCGGCAGCAGGCTGCGGATCCGTCCGGCGCCCATCCGGGTGATGATCGTCAGCCGGCCCGGCTCGTGGTCCGGATCCAGCCGCTCGACCAGCGCGACCACGTCCTCCGGGGAGGCCGAGGGGCCGATCTTGATGCCAATCGGGTTGCGCAGGTGCCGGAAGAACTCGACGTGGGCCCCGTCCAGCTGCCGGGTGCGTTCGCCGATCCAGACCATGTGGGCGCTGGTGTCGTAGGGCGTGCCCGTGCGGGAGTCGATCCTGGTCAGAGCGTGTTCGTAGTCGAGCAGCAAGGCCTCGTGGCTGGCGTAGAAGTCGACCGTGCGCAGCGCGTCGTTGTCGACCCCGCAGGCCACCATGAAGGCCAGCGCCCGCTCGATCTCGGAGGTCATCTGCTCGTAGCGCTCCTCCACGTCGGAGTTGCGGACGAAGTCGCGGTTCCAGGTGTGGACGGCGCGCAGGTCGGCGAAACCACCGGTCACGAAGGCGCGCACCAGGTTCAGCGTGGCCGCGGAGTGGTTGTACACCTCGACCAGCCGGCGCGGGTCGGGCACCCGGGCCGCCTCGGTGAAGTCGAGCCCGTTCACGGCGTCGCCGCGGTAGCTGGGCAGGGTGACGCCGTCGCGGGTCTCGGTGTCCTTGGAGCGGGGCTTGGCGTACTGGCCCGCGATCCGTCCGACCTTGAGGACGGGGACCTGCGCGGCGTAGGTGAGCACCACCGCCATCGACAGCAGCACCCGCAGCTTGCC
>CAZLWS010000112.1:0-9651 GCA_964563205.1 uncultured Propionibacteriaceae bacterium
GACGCCGAAACCCTGGAGCTGACCCCCGCGGCGGCCCCGTTGCTCGCCGCCCTAGGGGCTGGGGAGGACACCCCGATCCGCAAGGAATACCTGCAGAGCATGGTTGAGATCGTCTCCGGGGCGCACTCCTGCGTTTCGGACGCCGTCGCCGACCTCGCCGAGAACCTGGCCCGGATCCGGACCGTCAGCGACGGCAGCGGGATCCAGCTGATGGGATCGGGCTGTCACCCGTTCAGCCCGTCGCACCTCCAGGAACCCTTCCGCGGGCCCCGCTACGACGTCGTCAAGGAACGCACCCAGTGGTGGGGACGCCAGATGGCGATCTGCGGGACCCACATCCATGTCGGGGTCGATCACCGCGACAAGGCACTTCCCATCACCAACGGCCTAGCCAGGTTCTACCCCCTGTTTCTGGCCCTGTCGGCCTCGTCGCCGTTCTGGGAGGGCCACGATTCCGGGTACGCCTCCCAGCGCACCATGCTGTTCCAGCAGTTGCCGACCAACGGCCTGCCCTACCGCATGGCCCGGTGGGAGGAATTCGAGGCCTACGCCACCGAACTGGCCGAGGTGGGCATGATCACCGTTCCGGCCGAGATCCGGTGGGACGTTCGGCCGTCCCCCCGGTTCGGGACGGTCGAGAACCGGACGGGCGATTCGGTGCCGACACTGGCGGAGCTGGGCTGCCTGGCCGCCCTCACCCAGACCCTGGCCGAGTTCATCGCCCGCGACTACGAAGGCGAGCGAGAGGTCGAGGACCTGCCGCCCTGGCTGGTCAAAGAGAACAAGTGGCGGGCGGCCCGCTACGGCCTGGACGCCGAGGTGATCACCCCCGACCGACCCCAGCGCGTCCGGCCGCTGCGCGACTACCTGGCGGAATGGCTGGAACGGCTCACCCCGGTCGCCCGCGACCTGGGGTGCGAGCAGGAGCTGAGTTTCGCCGAAACCCTTGCCACACGCGGCGCCTCCTATGAACGACAGCGGGCGGCCGCGGCGGCCAGCCATGGCGACCTGCGGGCCGTGGCCGAGCTCCTGGTGGCCGAGACCGGGGCTGTGGCTCCGTTCGCCTGACGAAGCAGGCACTCCCCCGTCCCCAGTCCTCCCTCCCCGGGCTGCACAGGTGGGCCTGGCACGCGAGTCAGACGGCAGACGCGGGCAGCACCGGCCCCGATCGTCAGGAACGGCTAGCCTGACGAGCGTGAAACCGTTCCTGCTGCTGGCCACCCGTGATCACGACGAGGCTGCTGCGGCGGAGTACCGCTCGGTGTTGCGGCACACCGGGCTGACCGCCGACACCCTGCATCACCACCGGGTGGAATCCCAGCCGCTGCCGCCCATCGAACTGGACGAGTACTCCGGCGTGATCCTCGGCGGCAGTTCGTTCAGTGTCACCGACGCCCAGAAGACGGTCGTCCAGCAGCGCGTCGAAGCCGAACTCGGCCACCTGGTCGAGCGGATCGTCGACGTCGACTTCCCGTTCCTGGGCATGTGCTACGGCGTCGGGACGGTCACCACCCACCTCGGAGGGATCGTCGACCGCCGTTACGGGGAGCCAGTCGGGGCGACCGAAATCATCGTGACGCCCGAAGGGGCCACCGATCCCCTGATGGCCGATGTCGGGGACACCTTCCATGCGTTCGTGGGCCACAAAGAGGCCTGCAACGGCACCCCTCCGCGCGCCACGCTGCTGGCCACCGGGACGGAGTGCCCCGTCCAGATGTACCGGGTGGGCAACAACGTCTACGTCACCCAGTTCCACCCCGAACTCGACGCGGACGACCTGGCCGCCCGCATGCGGATCTACCAGCACGCCGGCTACTTCGACCCCGCCGAGCTGGATGAGCTGATCGCCATGGCTTACGGCAGCGACGTCACCGGCGTCCAGCACTCCGTCCTGCGGAACTTCGTGCTGCGCTACACCGCCTGACCGTGAGCAACGACTGTCAGAGGTCGTTTCCTGCGTAGGACATGTTGAAGCTCTTGTTGGCTAGAGGGAAGTCGGGGACGATCGTCTCTGCGAGCGCGATCCCGAGCGCAGGCCAGGTCGCGAATGAGGGGTCCACCACCTTGACGCGGGTCAGGAGCCCATCAGCATCGATCTCGACGCGGTGCACCAGCGTCCCCCGCCAAGCTTCGACAACGCCCAGCCCGGCTCCTTCGCCTCCGGGCGGGACAGTGGCTGGAGTCGCTCCCTCCCACCCGGAGATGCGGGTGGTCAGGTCGGCGATGAGGCCGGCCGACACAGCCACCTCGCCCACCCGGACGTCGAAGCGGGCCCGGACGTCGCCGGCCTGAGCGGTGACGATGCGGAAGCGCTCGCCGAGGTCGACGAACGGTTGGTCGGCTCTGGCGTCGACGGCGACGCCGGAC
This sequence comes from uncultured Propionibacteriaceae bacterium, assembly GCA_964563205.1. Taxonomy (GTDB): domain Bacteria; phylum Actinomycetota; class Actinomycetes; order Propionibacteriales; family Propionibacteriaceae; genus Propionicimonas. Next base: position 2,368 of record CAZLWS010000112.1, read on the forward strand.
GCGCGGGCCACGTATCCGAGAACGCCGAGGCTGCGGGCCTGCTCCAGCGGCAGGATCGCGGTGGTGTTGAGCCGGTTGGCGACCATGGGGTGGTCGGTGGAGAGCCGGGCGAGTTCGGCGGCTTCGGCAGCCACCGAGGCGACCAGGTCGAGGTCTGGTTCAGCGAGCAGTTCGGCGCCGCCGATCCGGATCGCGCCCCGCAGCAGGCGGTGGCCGGTGAGCCGGGCGTTGTGCCGGAGCAGGGTTTCGCGGAGTCGTCCGGCGTGCTGGTTGATGATGCCGAAGCCGGCGTCGTTCACGATCGCACCGACGTCGTTGATGTGGTTGTAGAGGCGCTCGCACTCGAGCAGAAGGGCCCGTATGATCCGGTCCCGCTCGCCAATGGTAATGCCGAGCGCGTCCTCGACGGCCATCACGTAGGCGAGGCTGTGGCCGACGGCCGTGTCGCCGCTGATCCTTTCGGCGAGGGCGATCCCGTCGGCGACCCGGCGTCCCTCGAACAGCTTCTCCACGCCACGGTGGACGAAGTAGAGCCGCTGGTACATTCGCACGATCGTCTCCCCGACCACCGAGAATCGAAAGTGTCCCGGCTCGATCAGGCCGGCGTGTACTGGGCCGACCGGGATCTCGTAGACGCCCTTTCCGGTCACCTCGGCGAAGGGGAACCCCGCGTGGGAGCCGAAGTCGGGGTTCGGGTCGGCGTCGGTGAGCATCGGGTGGTAGCTGGTCGGCCAGTGGCCGTGGCGCACCAGCCGGTACGGCTGGGGATGGTCTCGCGGGACGATGCCGTAGAGGTCGCGCATCTCGCGCTCGAATCGGCCTGCCGGGTAGGAGATGCCGGCGAGGGTCGGCAGCCAGGCGTCGGCGCGCGGGATCTCGACGACCACTTCCACTCGTTCGCCGGCGGACCCGAGGAGTGCGTGGACGATCCTGAAGCGGGCATCGGGCCCCGCCGGGCCGTCCTCGTGGGCGGCGACAAGCGCCAGCCGGAGCCCGCGGGCGAGCTGGGCGGCAAGAGCGTCTGCCAGCTGCTCCCGGGTGACCCGGATGACCTCTGGCGGGGCGAGGCGGCTCATCGGGCACCGCCGAGGGCGGCGACGGCATCGAGCAACGGGGCGGCCAGCGGCCAGGCGGCGAAGGCGATCACGGCACTGACGCCAAGCGCGATCCCGATCGGAACCTGACGGAACCGCGCAGGCAGATCAGGCGGCGCGTGCGAGGTGCGGACAGCTTCAGGATCGGGATCGGAGCCGACGGTCATCGCCAGGGTGTTCCGGGCGACCCCTGCGAACACCACCAGCAGCAGCACGCAGGCGAGAGCCATCTGCCAGCCGAGGCCGCGCTGGAACCCGGCGACGATGATCGCGACCTCGGTGAAGAACGTGACGAACGGCGGGAAGCCGAGCAGCGCTGCGGCGCCAAGCAGGAACGGCCCGGCAAGGTCGGGACGCCGCCGCAACAGATTGCGCACGTCCGCGATGTCGTGGCTCCCGGTGTAGCCGAGGATGCGTCCGGCGAGCACGAACATCGACGACTTGACCAGCCCGTGACCCAGCATGTGCAACAGCACAGCCGCGATCGCCAGCGGCCCGCCGACAGCGGCCCCCAGTGCCAGGAGGCCCATGTGTTCAATGCTGCTGTAGGCCAGGAGCCGCTTGAAGTCCTTCTGGGTGATCACGAGCCCTGCGGTCACTGCAAGCGAGAGGAGGCCGGCGGTCACCAGCAGCCCGCGCATCAGCTCAGGGCCGAGCGCCGCGTCCGTGATCGCCTGGACCCGCAGGATGGCGTAGAACGCCACCGAAAGCAGGACGCCCGACATCAGACCGCTGACCGTCGCCGGCGCCTGGCTGTGGGCGTCGGGGAGCCAGGAGTGGGTGGGCGCGAGCCCGGCCTTGGTGGCGAAACCGAGGACGGCCAGTGCTGCACCGGCACGGGTGAGCGCCGGGTCGAGGCCACCGGCGTGGGCCAGCAGGATCACCCAGGACAGTGACGGTTCCCCGGTGGCGCCACTCGCCGCGGAGATGAGGACGAGGCCGAGAAAGGCGATCGCGACTCCGACCGAGCCGAGCACGACGTACTTCCAGGCGGCTTCGAGGGCGCCGCGGCCACCGCGGGATCCGACCAGGAAGGCAGTGGTGATGGTGGTCAACTCGATCGCCACCCACATCAAGCCAAGGTTCTCCGCCACGACGGCAAGGCTCATGGCGGCCAGGAAGAGGCAGAGGAGGCTGGCGAAGGAACCGATGTTCCGCGTGCGGTCGGTGCGGTGCGGGATCCCGCCCCAGAGGGCGACCACGGCCACCACCCCGACGACGCTGAGCATCCAGGCGCTCAGGGCATCCACCCGCAGCAGGCCGCCCGCCGTGGTGAGCGCTCCGCCGGAGCCGACCCCGACCACGAGTGCCACGCCAACGCCGAGCAGCACCACTGCGGCGGTCACCGGCAGCCACAGCGTCCAGGCGCGGCTGCGCTGCAGGACGCTCAGCGCCGCCAGCAGCAGCGGAAGGATGAGCGGGATCCAGATCAGAGTGGCCATCAGTCGTGCAACTCCCTCAGTTCGGAGATGTCGATGTGGCCCTGCTCGGCCTGCATGCGCACCGCCAGCACCCCGAGGATCAGGACGACCAGCAACACGTCCAGGGTCGCACCGAGTTCGACCACGAACGGCAGCCCGCCCGAGGTCAGGAACGAGATGGTGGCGATGCCGTTGTCGAGCATCAGGAAGCCGACCAGCTGAGTGATCGCAGAACCACGAATCAGGAGTTGCCAGAAGCCGAGGAGCACCAGCGAGACCCCCACCGGCACGGCCTGCGACGCCGGATCGGTGCGATTGCCGAGAATGGGCCCGCTCACCGCGTAGGCCAGCAGAGTGAGCCCGGCGGCGCCGATCAGCTCGACCGCCGGCGTGACCCGGGCGGAGTGCTCCCGGGTCACGCCGATCAGCCGGGCCGACCGAAACATCGCCCACGGCATGACCACGGCCTTCACCACGAGCAGCAGGCTGGCGACCAGCGGCGCCGTGCTCTCGCCGGCGTGCAGGCCCACGGTCAGCACCAGCCCGGCCAGCGCGATGCCCTGGAGCACCAGCAGCCTGATCGCCCTGACGGTGGAGCGGCCCCAAACCTGGAGGACGGCGGTGAGCAGCAGCAGGCCTGTCGTCGTCGCAAGCAGTTGTTGATACAGATCGGTCGACATCGGCGGCCTCCTTTCAGAACACCAGGTAGGAGGCGCTCACGGAGAGGAACGCCATGACGAAGGAACCTGCCAGCAATTCGGGCACCCGGAAGAGCCGCAGCTTGGCGATGAACACCTCTGCCGCCGCAAGGAGCGCGCCGAGGAACAGCAACTTCACGGTGATTGCGGCGATGCCTGCCAACAGGGTCAGCGGTGCTGCGTCCTGCCCGATGCCCCATGGCAGCGCCAGGTTGGCTACGAGGCCGAGTAGAGCGGTGAGTCGCAGCCAGGAGCCGAGTTCCAGCCAGCCGAGGTCGCGGCCGCCGCTCTCCAGGATCATCGCCTCGTGGATCATGGTGAGCTCGAGGTGGGTGGAGGGGTTGTCGACGGGGAGCCGTCCGGTCTCGGCGATCACCACCACGACGAGGGCGACGATGGCCAGCAGGCTGACCGGGTTCAGCAACGAGGCAGGGTCGTCGCGGCGAGCCTGCACGATGGCAGCGAGCGCCGAGGTCCCGGCCGGCACGCTCAGGGCGTAGATGCTCAGCAGGACGGTGGGCTCGACGAGGGCTGCGATCACCATGTGCCGGCTGGAACCCATGCCGCCGAAGGCCGAGCCGGATTCCAGGCCGAGCAGGGCCAGCGCCACCGTGCCGAGGAGCAGGACCGAGACGACCACGAACAGGTCGCCCGGAACGCTGGCCAGCGCCAGGGTGCTGACCAGGGGGATCAGGGCGCACAGCACCAGACTCGAGGCCATCAGCAGGATCGGGGCCAGGCTCAGCACCGGGGTCGACCCCGGCGCCCGGGTCGGCTCCTTGGACAGGAGCTTGCGTAGGTCGCGCCACGGTTGCCCGATGCCGCCGCCGACCCGGCCTTCCAGCCGGGCGCGGGTGGTGCGCATCACGCCGATCAGCACCGGCGTGATAGCGATGGCGAACACCAGCTGGATCACGATGACCACCACGGAACCGATCGTCATAGCGCCACCAGCACGAGGACGAGGACGAGCGCTGCGAAGGAGAATCCGACGTAGCGGTGGATGCTGCCGTTCTGGATCGTGCGGGCGAGATCGCCGAACCGCACGGCCCAGCGGGTTGCCGGCAGGTAGAGCCGATCCTCGATCACGTCCCCGGTCTCCTGGGTGAAAGTCATCTGCTCAATGAGCAGGGGCGCCTCGTCGTGGCGAACCACGTCAACGAATTGGCTGGCCTGCAGCGAGGAGCGGAACACCCGGACCAGCGGCTCGGAGTAGCTGGTGGCGTTGTACTCCATTCGTGGGCTGGTCCGCTCACCGCCACAGCCCCAGGCCAGGTCGACGTCTCGGCGGGGGTGCCGTCGGGCCAGGGCAACGTTCACCGTGATGAGCGGGACGAGGGTCGCCAACGTCAACACGGTGAGCGCGAGCGGGTCGAGGACCACGCCCACAGCGCCGAGAACCAGCCCGGTGCCACCGGTGGTCGCCACTCCCGCGGCCGAGACGGCAGCAGCCAGTGTTTGGACGAGGGGACCGGGAACCAGCCCGAGGCCGACGACCAGGACTGCACCGAGAACCATCGCCGAGCGCATCGCTGGGCCGGTCTCATGGGCATCCGCCGCAGCCTGGGTGCGCGGCCTGGCCAGGAAGCCGATGCCGTAGGCCTTCACGAAGGTGAGCAGCCCGAGACCGACGGTCAAGGCGACGATCCCCATCGTGATCGGGATCACGATGGCGAGCAGCCGGTCGGCGCGGGCGTCGACATGGATCAGCCCCTGCAACAGCACCCACTCGGCCACGAAGCCTGAGGTGACCGGCAGCGCGGCGGCTCCCAGGGCGCCGATGCCGAAGGTGACCGACGTCCAGGGCATGCGGGCGGTCAGGCCGCCGAGCAGGTCGAGGTCGCGCTCACCCGTGGCGTGCAGGACGGAGCCAGCGCCGAGGAACAGGACGGACTTGAACGCCGCGTGGCTGACGGCCAGCAGCAGCGCTGCGACCAGGGCGACGTCGGCCACCGCGTCCTGGCCGGAGTCACGCAGCAGGAGCCCGACCCCGATGGCGGTCGTGATCAGGCCGATGTTCTCGGTGGTCGAGTAGGCGAGCAGCTTCTTCACGTCGGCCTGGACCGAGGCCTGCAGGATGCCGTACAGAGCCGAGACCGCACCCAGGGCGATCAGCACGATCGACCACCACCGCGGCCCGTGCGGCAGCAGCCGCAGGGTGACCAACCCGAAGCCGTACACGCCCATCTTCACCATCGCAGCGGACATCGCCGCCGACATGTGGCTGGGGGCCTCCGGGTGCGCCCGGGGCAACCAGACATGCACCGGGACGAGACCGGCCTTGGTGGCAAACCCGGCGACCAGCAGGACGAAGGCCACAGTGGCCGCCGAGCCCCCGATGTCCGCAGCCGCCATCGTGGCCCAGGAGGTGCCACCGGCAGCGGCGGCCAACACGCCGAACCCGGCCAGCAACAGCAGAAAGCTCAGGTGGGTCATCAGCGAGTACCACACGGCCGCCCTCCGCACCGGTTCCCTGCTGGCGTGGTCAGCTAACAGGAGCACCGTGGAACCACCCGCCATCAGCTCCCAGGCCAACAGGAACGTGATCGCGTCTGTCGCGGCAGGCACCAGCTGCATGCCCAGGGCGAAGACCGCGAATCCCGTCCATCCCGTGCGGGACGCCGCCGGACCGTGCGCGTAGCCGATGCCGAAGAGGGCGGCCAGCGCGACCACCACCCCCGCCAGCGCCATGAACAACCCACCCAGACGGTCGGGGGCGAGCAGCAGCGGCTCCAGCGGTGAGGCCAGCGGGAGCGCCACCGGGAGCTGCAGGCCCACCCCCACAACGCCGAGGAGGGCGGCCGTCCCGGTCACGGTTGCGGTGATCCCCGCGGCGACCAGAGCGCCGCCGGCGCAACCGTTTCGCACCCGGGCAGGGGCCACGACGGCGGCGAGGATCGCGAGGACGCCCAGCAGGAGTTGTGCGAGCAGGCCGGCGTCCACGATTGTCAAGGTGGCCCCGAGCACGGTCATTTCTCTGTCACCGCACGCAAGGCGGCGATGATGGCCTCCGGCGCCGGCGGGCAGCCCGGGACATGCACGTCCACGGTCACGAAGTCGTCCACAGAGCCGGCAACGGCATAAGAGCCGGCAAACAGCCCACAGCCGCGGGTGCAGTCTCCGATGGAGACCACCACCCTCGGGTTCGGGACGGCGTCGATGGTGTTGGCCAACGGTTCGGCCATGTTGTGGGTGACTACCCCGGTCACAGCAACCACGTCGGCGTGCCGGGGCGACGCAACCAGCCGGGCGCCGATCCGCTCCGCGTCATAGACCGGACCGAAGGCCGCACCCACCTCGAGCTCACACCCATTGCAGGAGCCGGCGTCGACGTGGCGCACCTGGACGCTGCCCCGCAACGATCGAGGAGGGACAAAGCCGTCGCGAACCTGAATCTCGTGATCCGCGGGCGGGCCGAGCGGCTCCGCCACCCGGCCGGTGCGGGAAATCAGCCTCAACAGGCGGGCGGTGCTCATGCGGCGCCGATGACTGATCCGTTGGTCTCCTGGTTCAGGTCAGCCTGCAACTGAGCCTGGTCAGCCAGCAGGAACCCCAGCGTCGTCCGTGCCGCGCCCAGCAATTCGCTGATCGAGGTGACCATCAGGGCGTAGCGCACCTCGCCGCCCACCCGCCGCTGGCGGACGATGCCCGCCCTGCGCAGGATCCCCAGCTGCTGGGAGAGCGTGCTCGGCTCCACCTCCATGGTGGCGAGCAGTTCGTGCACCGCATGCTCTCGTTCGCAGAGCAACTCCAGCACGCGGATGCGTACCGGGTGGCCCAGAGTTCGGAACAACTCAGCCTTCGCCTCATGGCGCGGTACCGGCACAGGAGCGCTCCTTCACTTCATGATTTCGTCATATGGTATATGTCGAATGAGGGAGACTTCAAACGAGTTCTGCACCATGGCGCAGCGTGGGTGCTGTCGAGGTAGCGACCGCGGTCTGCTCAGCAGGGACGCGTCTTCGGCGTGTTCTCCGCCGTCAACATCGGGTTCCGGACGACCACGTCGCCGAGCGCGTCGTCGATCCTGGCCAGGTATTCCGGCGGGATCACCACGCCCGTCGCCGCGAC
>CAZLWS010000113.1:0-9478 GCA_964563205.1 uncultured Propionibacteriaceae bacterium
CGGCCTCCAGCGCCGGGGTGATCCCGTTCAGCCCGAAGGTGAGCATCACCCCGAGTGCTACCGCGAGCGTGGTCAGCAGGGACCGTCCGCCACGTCCAATGAGGTAGCGCCACGCCAAGGTGACCGAGAGCATCACAGCAGCCCTGACTTCTCCAGGGCTCGGCGCGGGGTCTCGTGGCTGCCGTCCAGCGGCAGGTCATCGACGATCCGGCCGTCCTTCATCAGCACCAGGCGACTGGCGTAGCTGCCGATCCGGGGGTCGTGGGTGACCATCAGCACCGTCCGTCCCCAGTCGGTGGCCACCCGGCGCAGCAGCTCGGCGATCTCGGTGGCCGAGCGGGAGTCGAGGTTGCCGGTCGGCTCGTCGGCCAGCACCAGCGCCGGCTCGGTCGACAGCGCCCGGGCGATCGCCACCCGCTGCTGCTGGCCGCCGGAGAGCTGGTCCGGACGGGCGGTGAGCCGGTCGCCCAATCCGACCTGCCGCAGCCAGTCGGCGGCGGTGGCATTGGCGTCGCGGTCACCGTCCAGCCGCAGCGGCAGCGAGGCGTTCTCCAGCGCGCTGAGCACCGGGATCAGGTTGAAGAACTGGAAGACGAAGCCGAGCCGGCGCCGCCGCAGTTCGGTGATCCGATCGTCCGACAGATTGGCCAGGGTCTCGCCGCCGATCGACACCTGGCCGGCGGTGGGGGCGTCCAAGCCGCCGAGCAGGTTGAGCAGCGTCGACTTGCCGCAGCCGCTGGGACCCATCACCGCGACGAACTCCCCGGCGGCGATGCTCAGATCGATGCCGTCCAGCGCCACGACCTTGGCCTCGCCCTCGCCATAGACCCTGGTCAGACCGGTGATCTCCACCACGGGGGGAGCCGCGACGGTCACGATGCCACCTCGACCCGCTGCCCGTCGCTCAAGGTGGTCGCACCGGTGGTGACCACCTGATCGCCGGCCTTCACCCCGGTCAGCACTTGCGCCCGGGTGTCGGTCTCGGCGCCGATCGTCACCGCCATCCGGTGAGCGACACCGTCGGCGTCGACCACGAAGACGTACCGGCCCGTGTCGGTGACCACCGACTCGATCGGGACGGTGAGCGCGTCCGGAATCGACTGCACGGTCAGGTCGGCCGAGCCGCTCATGCCGAGGAAGACGCGCGCCTCGCCTGGGTCGAAGGCGATTCGGACCGGGAAGGCGATGCCGCCGGTGGCAGTGGTGATGGACGTCGTGCGGACGCTGGTCACTTTGCCGGCGAACGGGGTGTCCGGGGCGGAATCCAGGACGATGCTCACCGGCTGGTCGACGGCCACTGCGGCGATGTCGCTCTCGTCCACCGCGGCCACGAACTCCACCGACGAGGTGTCGACCACCGTCAGCAGGGCCGTCGCGGGATTCACCCCGGCACCCGGCTGGGTGGTGTCGGGGAGGGTGACCACGCCGGCGAAGGGAGCCGTGATGGTCGCGGCGGCCAGTTCGCGCTTGGCCTGGGCAAGGACGCTCTTGGCGGTGGTCACGGTCTGCTCGGCCGCGGTGATCGCCTCCGCGGCGGCCTGCTTCTCCAGCTTGATCGAGTACTTGTCCTCCACCAGCTTCTGCTGGGCACGGGCGGCGGTCAGGGCGGCCTTCGCCGCGGTGACGGAGGACTCCGCCTGGGTGACGGCCAGCTTCAGCGGCCGGTCGTCCAGGGTGGCCAGGGTGTCGCCCTTGGCGACCTGGTCGCCGTCCTTCACTTTGACGCTCGCCAGAGTGCCGCTGGTGGCCGGGTGGACGCCTTGTTGCCTGGCGGCGTCCACGGTGCCCGAGGCGCTCACCGTCACCGACAGCGCCTCCACGGCTGCCGTGGCGACGCCGACCGTGGTGCGGGCGTTGGTCAGCGAATAGGCATAGCCGCCCCCGGCGGCCAGCACCAGCGCGAGCGCAACACCCCCTGCGATGAGGGTCGAACGCTTCATGGACGTAGCTCCTTGACTTGGTGATAGACCTGCCGCAGCCCGGCGGTCATGTCGGGGGTGAGGGTGATGCTCGCCGCGCCGTCCGGTATCCCGAGGATGCGGGTCTGCGCCTGCTGCAGGGCGTCCGAGCCGCGCAGCAGAGAGTCGACGAAGCCGGCGGCCTCCGGGTGCTCCAAGGAACGCAGCCAGACCCGGTCGGTGCCCTCGTACCACAAGGTGGTGAGCATGTCGGCGGTCGCCTCGGCATCGGTGACCGTGAAGGATCCGTCCGCGATGCCCGCCGCGATCAGCGACACCAGCAGGCCGCGGGTGGACTGCGCCCAGGCCTGATGCAACCGGTGCCGCAACGAGTCGTTCTCCCGGCGGTAGAGGTAGACCATCGGCAGGAACTGGCCCAGATGACCGGTCTTGTAGGCCGCGGCGGCGTCCATGAAGACCTGCAACTGCTCCGCTCCGCTGCCCGAGCTTGTCCGCAGCGCCGCCGCGATGTGCTGGTGGAGTTCGGCCCCCAGTCGCTCCAGCAACTGGAACCGCAGATCCTCCTTGCTGCCGAAATAGTGGTAGAAGGTGCCCTTCGCCACCCCCGCCGTGGTGGTGACCGCCTCCACCGACATGGCGTCGTACCCCACCTCCTGCACCAGCCCGAGAGCGACATCCAGCAACTCCGCCCGCCGCACCTCGGGGTCCTTGGTGATCCGCACCACCGTCGCCTCTCCATCACCGACCAACCGTCAGTCAGTCTAGTGTGAACAGGCTGCTCGTGACGGCATTTGCGGCGAAATTCGCGTCAACATTCCGTGCCGCCGCGGGCAGCGAGGCGGATGACTCCATCGCCGGCCGCACCGACAGCAGGCCCGAAGGCGTTCGCCCGGCGACTGACCGGAGCCAGGTCGACGCCTTCTGGCGAACGCGGTGAGAGTATGGACGGGTGCGGGTCTGTGCGGTCGCAGGGGTGCTCGCTGGGCTGGCCGGCCTGGTGGCCTGGTTCTTGCGCGGTGGCACGAAACTCCCGCCCGACATCGACGCGATCATCGACCGCGTATCCCGCAGCGATCTGGCGCACGTCGTCTCCGGGGAGACAGGTTACGCCGACTCGGACGGGGTGCGCATCTGGTACGAAAGCATCCCGGCAGCAGGGGCCGAGAAAGGCGCGGTGCTGCTGAACATCTCGATGGCCGGGAACTCGCTGTTCTGGCCTCCCGGATTCATCCGTGGCCTCGCCCAGGCTGGGTATCGGGTGATCCGCTACGACCAGCGCGGCACCGGCGCCTCCGACTGGGTGGCTGAGTGGCATCGTACGCAGCCGTACTCCCTGCTCGAGATGGCTGCAGATGCCATCGCCGTCCTGCACGCGGCACAGGTCGAGAAGGCTCACCTCATCGGGCTCTCCCTCGGCGGGTTCGTCGCCCAGGAGATCGCGATCGGACACCCCGACCACGTGGCCTCCCTCACCCTCATGTCGACGGCAGCCGACCCGACCGATGCGAGCCTCCCCGGGCCGCGCCTGGGCCCGATGCTGCGCGCTGGTCTCGCCGCTATCCCACTGCTGCGATACCGGCTCATCGGCGGCGAGAAGAATCTCGTCAAAGAGGTCGTCGCCAAGACCATCAGCTTCACCGGCTACGAGGGTCTGAACGTCGAGGAGACTGCCGAGCTCGTGCTGTATGACCTCCGGTACCGACGCGGCATCAACCTGCGCGCCGTTCTACAGCATCGAGCGGCCGTGAGCGTCACACGGTCACGCTACGGGCTGTTGGGCGACCTCCGAGCCCCGACTCTCGTCGTCCACGGCACAGCGGACGCGTTGTTGCCGATCGAGCACGCCCGCAAGCTCGTCGAACTGATCCCCGACGCCCGGCACCTCTGGCTGGAGGGTGCCGGGCATCAGTTCCCCTACCCGAACATGAACGCGGTCACCCGAGCGATCATCTCGCACCTCGATCGCAGCACCTAGGTGTCGTTGAGCAGCCTCCATTGCCGGGCGACGGCGAGGACCGCAACGGGGGCCAGCAGTGCTGTGACGGCCAGCGAGCCCGCGCCGATCTCCGCCGCGGCCTGTGGCCCGCCCATGCCGGTGAGCAGTGAGGGCACCGCGTAGGGGAACCACGCGCCGGCGCCCAGGACGACGACGATCTGGGTGACCAGCACGACCGCGAGCAGCACCCCGATGGTGCCGAGCGGGCTGCGAGTGAGCGTGGCGACCCAGGCGAAGGGCAGCGCCAGCCCGACGGCGAGCAGGCCGGCCAGGGCCGCGTCGATGGCGTTCCGCCAGGCCTCTGCCCCGGGCTGGCCGCCCACAGCCAGGGATGCCAGCAGGGTCACCGTGAGCGCGGCCAGCACGCAGGCGGCCAGCCAACTGGTAAGCAGGAGCGCCTTGGCGACCCCGATGCTCCAGGGTCGGGCCGGGAGCCCGATCAGGGCCCCGGCGGTGCCGTCGGTGAACTCGCGTCCATAGCTCCAGGCGGCAGCGAACCCACCGGCGGTCAGCACCGCCACCGAGAGGACCTGACCGGCCACCAGCAGGTGGGTGGCGGCCAAGTCGCCGGTGGCATAGGGAAGGAACTTGGCCGAGGCTGCGCCGGGCAGGCCGGGCGAACGGGCCAGCGCGACGGCTCCGATGGCTGCCAGCGGCACCAGCCCGACCAGCAGTGGCGTGGCCAGCCGGGCGACCATCGATCGGCGCAACTTCAGCGCCTCCGCGCTCCAGGCCGCGGCGAACCCCGACCACTCAGACCGCTCGTTGTTGCGGCTGGTCACGCTTCCTCCTGGTGTGCGTCGGCTTCGAGGACCATGGCAAAGAAGCGTCGTTCCAGTTCGGTGCCGTCGGGTGCGAGGCTGCCGACCACCCGGCCGGCATGGACCACGACGATCCGGTCCGCGACCCGCGCCACCTCGTCCAGGTGGTGACTGGAGACCAGGACGCCGGCGCCGGTAGCGGCCAGCGACCGAACAACATCCCGGACGATCACGACCCCGGCCGGGTCGAGCGCGTTGGTCGGCTCATCCAGGATCAGCGCCCGCGGCCGGTGCAGCGTCGCGCAGGCCACCCCGAGGCGCTGCCAGTTGCCGGCCGACAGCGCACCGGCCGCCCGCCTGGCCCAGCGGGTGAGGACGAACCGCGCCACGGCTGCGTCCACGGCCTCACCGGCGGCCCGGCGGCCGAGCCCGTGCAGCCTGGCAGCGACAGTCAGATTCTCTCGAACGGTGAGTTCGTGGTAGGCCAGCGGCGCTCCCACCAACTGGCCGAACCACCGGGCAGCCTCGGCGGGCAGCCGCACCGGATCGTGACCCAGGACGGACGCCGACCCGGCGTCCGGACGGAGCCTGCCGGCCAGCACCCGCAGCGCGGTGGTCTTGCCCGCGCCGTTGAGGCCGACCAGGGCGACCACCTCGCCGGCGGCGACCTCGATGCCGAACCCGGCCAGCGCCGGCTGCCCGCCGAACTCGTGCCGGACTCCCCGGAGCTCCAGCGCGTTCACAGCGCCGGCTCGGTCGCGAGCTGATCGAGGGCGCGGCGCACCACGGCGTCCAGCGTGACCTCGGCGTCCATGGAGGGCCAGGCCAGCAGCGCGGCCGAGACCGCGCCGAGGCACGCGGCGGTCACGAACTCGGCGTCGAGCCGATCCACTCCCTGCCTGGCCAGCCGACCCGCGATCGCATCCTGGGTGGCCTGCGTGGCGGCCACCATCGCGCCACGCAACTCCGGAACCCCGGCCGCTACCGCGACCCGACGCCGGGCAGTCACATCCTCGAACGGCGTGATGCCATCCAACGCAGCGAGGAAGCCACGCCGGACCCGCTCCAGCGGAGCCAGGCCGAGCGGTTGCGCGGCCACCGACGCGGCAATGAGCGGATCGTAGGGATCGGCGACGACCACTGCGTCCTTGGTCGCGAAGTGCCGAAAGAAAGTCATCGGCGTCACTCCCGCCGCACCGGCGATCTGAGCGACCGTCGTCCCTTGATACCCGTGAGACTCGAACAACCCCAGGGCCGCCTCAAGGATCCGGGCTCGGGTCCGGGCGCTCCGAGAGCCGCGTTGCAGTGAGGTCACGCCATAATGTTAGTCACTAACATTCGATGTGGTCAGCGTCCGAGGGCTCATGGATGCACCGGGCTGACACCAGCCCGCTCCGGGCCGATGCGCGATAATGCCACCCGTGGAGCGAACAGGTGCCGATGTCGATGAGTTCCTCGCCTCGGTCGAGGGCAGTCAGGGCGATGATCTGCGTGCACTGGATCGCGTCGTCAGCGAGGAACTTGACGATCTCCCGCGAGAACTTTGGGAGGGGGTCTTCTGGGGTGGCTCGGCCCAGAGCATCATCGGCTACGGCACCATCACTCAGCCCCGGCCCCGCGGACAACAAGCCGAGTGGTTCTTGGTCGGCCTCGCGGCCCAGAAGCAGCACCTGAGCCTCTACGTGAATGCAGTGGAACAGGGGGACTATCTCGTCCGGCACCGCGCCGACTACCTGGGCAACGTCAGAGTGGGAGCCAGCGCGGCTACCTTCAAGCGGCTCGCCGATCTCGACCTGGACGCGCTCCGCTCCCTGCTGCGGCGCGCATACGAACTCGCCGGCTAGATGGTTCTGGGGCCTGCTGGGCCTCAGCCCTGTTGGCTCCGCTGACGATCGTCGTGGCGCCAGCCGGGTTCGGGAAGACGACGCTGCTGCGGATCTGGCAGGCCGATGCGAGTGAGGACGCGGTCGATCCCCGCGCGCGAGTTGATGCTCCCGCTCGCCCACCTGACCACGCTGACCGGGTCGATCACGTTGATCGGAACCAGCTCCAACCTCTTGATCGCCGGCATTGCCAAGGACAGCGGCGTGAGCATGACCATGCTCTCATTCGCCCCGGTCGCGCTGCCCGTCGCCCTCGTCGGCATCGCCCTGCTCTACTTCGCCGGACCACGAATGCTACGGGGAACTGACGTCCGTACGGCCAAACCACGCGAGAGGTCACCCGAGAAACTGGGCGGCTCGCCGGAAGTCGTCGAGGAAGTACAGGCCAGGGCCGAGCGAAGCGAACGCGTGCGCACCACGTCAACCGGGCCGACCCTGACAGTCAGGCTGACCGAGCCACTGTCCATCCTCGTTGCCTCCGTCCAGGTGCTGCGGAACCTCGGCGTCACCGACGCGATCGAGACCGAAGGGCACGCGCCCGCATCCCCCGGACTCGCGCTGGATGCTGTGGGATGAACTCCTCCGCGACAGGGCCCGAACGCACGCCACCTCGTATCAGCGCGTACGCTCGCCACGCCGTCCACCGCTGCCGAGAACGTTGGCCGGGACGAGGAAGACTTGATCTGCGCCGACACCTGACGCCGGCAGGCCAGTCAGGAACCGACGGAAGGAGCCGACATGACGGATCTCGTACCCAGGGATGACATCCCTGACGACGAGGACGGCCTGTTCCACTACGTGGCCGACCTCATCGAGCAGGGGCGCCACGTCGCCTCCTCCCAGGCGAATGCGGCACTCACCGTGACTTACTGGCTGATCGGTCGAGCGATCTCGATGAACATGCTCCGTCAAGAGCGCGCTGACTACGGTAAACAAATTGTCGCTACGCTGTCGCGACAATTGACGACCCGCTTCGGGCGCGGCTTCGAACTCGCCTCGTTGCGCCGTATGGTCCAGTTTGCCCAGGAGTTCCCCGACTACGAGATTGTCGCTACAGTGTCGCGACAATTGAGTTGGAGCCACCTCAAGGAGTTGCTTCCGCTGACCTCGGACGAAGCCCGGGCCTTCTACATCGAGCAGACCACCCTCAAACGCCTCGGGGTCCGCGACCTGCGCCAAGCCATCGCCCGCAAGGCCTGGGAACGCCGCGAGATCGCCAACAGCCAGATCCCCGTAGGCTCAGCCGTTCCTCGCGACACGTTCACCGACCCGGTCTTCCTGGACATGCTCGGCCTGCACGACACCTACCTGGAGAAGGACCTTGAGGCCGCCATCCTCAACGACCTCCGGACCTTCCTGATGGAAGTCGGCCACGGTTTCACCTTCGTCGCCAGCCAGAAACGTATGGCAGTCGGCACCAAGGAGTATCGACTCGACCTGCTGTTCTTCAGCCGTCCACTGCGGCGCCTGGTGGCCGTGGAACTGAAGCTTGGGGCCTTCCGTCCGGCCTTCAAGGGCCAGATGGAGGCCTACCTGAAATGGCTCGACACCTACGAGCGTCAACCCGGCGAGGAAGCACCCATCGGGCTGATCCTGTGCTCCGAAGCCGACCGCGAAGAGGTCGAGTTCCTCGAACTACACAAGGACGGCATCGCGGTCATGGAGTACTGGACGACCCTGCCACCCCGAGCAGAACTCGAGTCCAAGCTGCGCCAGATCGTCCGGGACGCCCAAGAACGCCTCACCCGCAGAGGCATCGCGGCCACACTCTCCGACAGCATCCAAGACGACGGGACAGACGACTGAACTGCCCTCCTGTTCAGGCTTGTCGGTGAGGTTGCCCCCTGGGAATCAGACACCGTCTCGGCGGGTTCCTTTGCCGCGATCTGCCGAGCGCAGCCTCCTGCGCGAAAGTCACCGAGCGCTGCGATGGAGGGTGGCGTCATGCCAGCCATGCCAGTTGCTGTTGGCCGTTGCTGAGCATGGGACGTACGCTAAACGCAGGAGTCCCCGGATTCTGCCTCTCTGGTCTTGAACCATGATGCGACCGGGGGTTTCTTCGTTCCGCGACCAGCCGGCACATCCACTCCCCTCCGAAGCTATCGGCCAACGCAACGAGCCGACGAGGGCGGCTGACTCGCTCTCAACGGTCTGTTGACAGGTGCGTCGAAGAGACTCAGGCAACTCCTCCACGATCCGTGGAGGAACCTGATCGGGCAGATCATTCATGGTCGCCCACCTCCGCGCTGCGCTCGTCTGGTACGCCGCTGCTGCGGCTCAGGGAGCACCTCGCCGCTGACTCGACTTAGTCGCGATGCAGCGGTCCCTCCGGCCTCACCGACCGACTCCGTCCCGAAAGCCGTGACCCCTTTGAATCAGCATTCCCCGTAGTCAGCGACAGACGACAAGCCTTGACAAGGAACGCCTTGAAATGAAACTGCGGCCTGCCAGCAGCCAGATCACCGGCCGACTGCGCGGTCCATCGATGGGCGGCCGCGCTGTGCTTCGTTCTCGGGCCTGCGGGCCTTGGCGCTCGGTTCGGTAGTTTCCCACCAGTCGGCGACGATGCGGTTACCGACGAGTCCGATCCGGCCGGCGTCACCTCGCAGCGATGCGCCGGGGAGGACGGCTTGGTCGAGTGCTTCGGCGGCGAAGGTGAGTGCTTGGTGTGCGGTGTTCGCTTGGTCGGTGAGGTGGCGTCCGGCGGGGTGTCCCCAGCCCATGGTTTCCCAGTCGAGTTTGACATGGCGGCGCTGCACTCCGGGTGGGCGCAGGTTGGGTCGCTCGTGCGCGATCCACAACCCGCCGCGGTCCGCGACGGCGGCGACTGCGGCAGCCTGCAAGCCTCCGATGGTGACGGCGGTGCTGACCGCAGCCCGCAGCGTCTGGGTTTGTTGGCGCAGGGTGAGCCTGGCCAGT